>UQAW01000182.1 GCA_900539175.1 uncultured Lachnospiraceae bacterium | reverse complement strand
TAAGATGCTGGCTGATGCAATCCACGGGGCATTACCTCAGGATGAATGTGAGTATTTCGGTGTGTCCGACACAGTGATCCCTTCTTCCGAACTGCTCTATCATTGACGCAAGCAATGTTATCGTCGGAGAGTATATGTGTCAGGGCAGAATGCCGCAGTCTGTCCGGGAACGCTACTTGAAAATGAAGGAAACTCCTGATCATCCGGCAAATCTTGATGTATTGATCCAGAATTTTGACTGTGTATTGTCTCACCCTGATGCCAATGACCTGGAAAAACTGAAAGAAGCCGTTATGGATCCATCCTTCTGATAAGACCATAAAATAAGGCAGCCCCGCATAGCTGAGTCTGCCTTACTCTCTTTATTTAACGTTGATGCCACTGGCATATTGCTGCAGAAACTGTTTCTTTCCACATGGTCTTCCAAAATAATATCCCTGCAGATAATCAACCTTCATTTCTTTCATTTTCAGAAGCCATTCTTTTTCCTCGATGCCTTCTGCGCATATCCTGACGTTAATACTATGTACCATGGGGATGATATTTTTATATAATTCATAATCCCTGTCACTGTTCATCGCCTTGGCAGTAAAATCCCTATCCATTTTCACGTAACTTGGATTCATATCACGGATACAATGAAGATTCGAATATCCTGTTCCAAAATCATCGATCACAAAGGGAATCCCGTTCTTGTCCAGAGTTTTACGGAATTTACAGAACGAAGGTGTCATATCCATAAATCCGCTTTCTGTCATTTCAACACATAAGCATTCCGGCTGTAATGAATATTTTTGAATTGCATCCAGAATATCCCGCTCCACATTGCCTTGCAGGATCTGAACATAGGATACATTTACATTCATCCGGAAGTCAGGAATATATTTCTGCATTTCACAGCACATTGCTGCAGCTTCGTTCAAAATATATCTTCCAGCGGGAATGATCAATCCGGTCTCTTCCAATAATGGGATAAACTCCATCGGTGAAACAAACTCCCGCCCTTCTTCCGTTATCATGGAAAAACGCATCAGTGCCTCTGCTCCAATGATCTGTTCGGACTGACAGTCCACGATCGGCTGGTAGTATACTTCAAAGCCATCATAATGGTTCACAATAGCATTACGAAGTGTTGCTATGATTCTTCCTTTTCGTAAAAAGACCTCATAGTCATCCTGGTCAAAAATATAGAATCCATTTTTACCCATGCTTTTTGCCTGTTTCAAGGCAAATTCAAACTTTTTGCGGCATTCTTCGGTTCCCTCACAAAATGTTGCTGCATCTATAACACCAATAGAAATAGAAAATATAGCTTCATAATTTTCGGCTACTATGAAATTACGAAGTTTATCTGTAATCTTTTCTTTCAGTGCCACAGCGTCTTCTGCGGAGGAAGCTTCCAGATCCACGATCACATACTGATCCGCTACCAGATGGTAAATTCTCTGCTTGTCTGAAAGGCATTCCTTCATACAACCGGCTACGCTTTTCAGGATATAATTACCATAATCAGCTCCCCTGGAGCTATTGATCGCTCCAAAATCATCAATTCCTATATGCATAAAAAATCCCTTGGTAATGGATTCTTTTTGTGCACGCAGGTAAGCAAGGAATTCCGGACCGCCAAGCAGTCCTGTGACATTATCGGCTCTTCTCCTGTTGCCGGTCTCATTCAGACACCCGACCAGATACTCTGCCTTTCCCTGCTGATCACTGATCACGATACCACGGCAGTTAATCCAGACCGGCATACCTTCTTTATCAAGCCACCTGTAATGAAGATTATGTACCTTTTCTCTTCCTTCGCATATATCAGCAAGATGCTTTGCAAGCATCCTGCGGTCTTCCTCATATACTACCTTCATAACTTCATTTGCAGCATCTGTCAGAACATTTTTCGACATATTAAACCGTTTCACAGCTGACTGTGAAATCTCAAAGATATTATTCTGCAGATCAAATATATACAGATAATCATCCATACATTCCGTAACAATCTCAA
>UQAW01000181.1 GCA_900539175.1 uncultured Lachnospiraceae bacterium | reverse complement strand
TCTTTCCCTACACGACGCTCTTCCGATCTTGTGTGCAAGCACACTCCGGTTCATGGCTGCTGTCCGGGACTTTCATAGTAAATCATTGCGCGGGCGGCTGTTCTGCTGCCTGCTGCTGTGCCGCCTGCTCCGCTGCCTGTTGTGCTGCCAGATCTTCTGCCTGCCGTTTGGCTTCTGATTTTCCTTCCGAATCAATCGGATATCCCTCAATTTCAACATCTCTCGCCATTGTTCCATCCGGATTCAGATAATAGCATGCACCGTCCGCATCCCGATACCAACCTGTACGCATATAACCGTTCTCGTCAAATGCATATCTTTGTCCGTCAATATCTTTCCATGCACTTGTCACAAAAGAACCGTCAAATAATTGATATTTTTTCAGATTATTCTCATCAACCCAATTCCCTTCCGGCACAATGCTGACTTCCATTGTACCGCTGGTAGATTTTGCAATATGATTGTCCTTTGTATTGGTTGCGACCACATAATAATACCAGGTTCCCTCTTCCTTTGTTTCCGGAACGCAGGTATTCTCCGTCGCACCTGCCACCTTATCTCCGCCGCCGTTTGAATTCACGTTATTTACATACCACTGATACGTAACAGTTCCGCCGTCACTGACAGCAGCCTCCACCGTCAGCGGAGTCGCTTCGGTTCCGACTGCAAACTGAATACTCCCCTCCAGATTTACGCTGAAAGAAGGTTTTGCCATATTAGGATCCACGATCATGACATCCTTCTTTTCCGGGGCCGAACTGAATTCATCTTCTACCACCTTTTCTGTTTTTCCAAGAATATTATCTACTGTTTCAGAAAAAGAACATCCTGATAACAGCACAACACTGCACAGACAGACTGCCGCAATTGTATTGATCCTTTTTAACTTCATCTCTATGCCTCTTTTCAAATTGTTACAATTTCATTTCATCTTTGTTTCATTCCGTCAACATTATAGCATACTCCCAAACCCAAAGTCAAATAAACAAATCAAAAAGACTTAGTTGTGTAATGCCATATCCTCTTTTGTAATAATGGATAATGTCCTTCATATCAAATAAGATCTGATACTGCCTGCAGGCCTTCGTAAAAACCTCCCACAACTTTTCCGCATTTCTGCTGGTACACCGATAATGATTTCCATAAGCCTTCATATAACGTTCCACATAATTCTCTTTTGGAAAAAGCTGATTCAGCTTATCAAAATACCAGATACGCTGATTTTGACGCAGGGTCACTCCAAAAGCAGGATAGATAAACTTTGCCCCAACCTCATGTGCACGCCTCACGATCGCCAGTACATTCTCCTCAGAGTCCTCCAAAAACGGCAGCACCGGCATCAGCAGAATCCCCGCCGGAATTCTTTCTTCGGCCAATCGTGCCAGCATCTCAAACCGTTCGGAAGAACTTGCCGCATTTGGTTCCACTTTAGCGGCCAATGCATCATCCGCAGTGGTTATCGTCACTTTACACAACACCGGGGAATGTTCCTGTATCCCCCGGAGCACATCCACATCCCGCAAAAGCAGCGTACTCTTTGTAGCAATTGTAACTCCATATTCAAAGGCATCCAGCAGTTCCAATGCATGCCTGGTCAAACATAACTCCTTTTCAAAGGGATTGTAAGGATCACTCATAGCTCCTGTACCAACAACACCCCTTGTTCCATATCCCCTGAGATCATCCCTGATAATCCGCAGCGCATCTTCTTTTGCTCTAACCGTATCAAAATGATCCACACGATAACATTCACTGCGGCTGTCGCAATAGATGCAGCCATGACTGCAGCCTTTGTAAATATTCATATTGTAATCATTCCCAAACCATTCACTGCTCTTATTTTTGATCACAATTCTTTTTGCAGGTATATACTCCATCCTTCTCTCCCTGTAATCTTTGTAAACGGACATATCTGCTTGCCCGTCCAATATCCATGTCCCTGCGCGTGCAAGCACGCTCCGGTTCATGGCTGCTGTCCGGGACTTTCATAGTAAACGGACATGTCTGCTGACGCAGACATCACCATTCATGAAAGTCGATTGCTCCGCACTT
>UQAW01000180.1 GCA_900539175.1 uncultured Lachnospiraceae bacterium | reverse complement strand
GAGCAATAGTAGAGGTCACATTTCACACGTGCGTATACAAAAAAAAGAGGCTGTCTCAAAATAGAGTTGAGATGGCCTCTTTTGTTTCATCTCCAATTGAAGTCATTTGGATTTTTCTCAAAAAAGGAGTTTATAAACTTACTTTTGAAGGTTTCATCCTTTCAAACTTTTTTTTTCGTTGCCATAAGCCCCCTAAGAGGCTACTTTTGCAAGATTATGTGCAATGGCCAGCAGGCCGAACTCAATTTCAACCTTCTTAAGCCCACGAAGATGGAACCTCTTGAAGTGCTTGTTGTTCTTGAGGTTTCCAAATACGGCTTCCACATCCTGCGGTCGCTGGCTGCGATATTTCAGGCCTTCATCAGAGAGCAGTTTTTCACGTTCCCTTTCCTTGATTTTCCTCAGACGATGGTTTACCTGCACAATTCTTTCCGACCGGCTTCTGTGACACCGGCATCTTAGCGGGCAGCCTTTGCAGTTACGTGCCCTGTATCTTGAGATGGTCTGCACAAAACCGTTGTCTGTTATCCGCCTTGCATCGGAGAGTCTTTCCATTCTCTGTCCCATCGGACAGTACATGCCGTCGGTTTCTTCATTATAATAAAAGTTGGCAGAGAGAAACGGGTCGTTCCGGAAGTTCCTTTTCTGTTCCTTATGAAAATTGTTGTACTTTATAAAGGTTTCAATGCCATGTCTGAAGGCGTACAGATAGTTCTCCTCGCTTCCGTATCCGGCATCACAGACAGATACGTCAGGGTATCTGCCGTAAAGGGAATGGAAATTATCCATATGCAGGGGATAGGTGGAGGTATCACCGGCACACTGATGGATGGTATAGTTCAGAATGAACTGTCTGTTGGTACTGATCTGGGGATTATATCCGGGTTTGAGCTGTCCGTTCCTCATGTGGTCCTCTTTCATGCGCATGAAAGTAGCGTCATTGTCTGTCTTTGAGTAGCTGTTGCGTCCGTCAAGTATCTTTCCCTGTGATTCATATTTCCTGAGCTGTTCGGGCCATGACTTCCTTACACGTCTTACCTTCGCTTTCATTTTCCTGTCTGCATCCACTCCGTTCAGGGCATCATCTATCTGGCAAAGTGCCTTTTCCACTTTCTCCGGAGTGATATCCTGATATGTGATGGGTGCGGAATCACGCAGTTCCTGCTTGGTGACGGACTCGGCGTACTGCCATATCTCTTCAAGCTGTTCCGCGATTCTGGATATACGCGTATGTATGGACTTACCCCAGACGAACGTATAACGGTTGGCATCCGCCTCCATCTTCGTCCCGTCGGTACAGGCCACATCCAGACTTACAAAACCTTCCGCCACAAGGAACTTTACGATGGTGGCAAATATTGTCTTGAGTACATCCTTTAGCCGGCTGCTGCGGAAACGGTTGATGGTATTATGGTCAGGAGTCACATTGCCGGTAAGCCACATGAAGCGGATGTCATTGCGACAGAATTCTTCTATGCGACGGCTGGAATAGATATTACGCAGATAAGCATAGACCAGAATCTGAAGCATCATGCGAGGGTGGTATGCAGAACAGCCTTGGGGAGAATACCTGCGGTAAAGTTTTTCAAGGTTTATCTGTTCAATGATACGGTGAACAACCCGGACCGGATCGTTCTGGGGAATAAAATCGCCTAAACACGGAGGTAAAAGCAGATTATCGTTGGATGTATAACTTTTAAACATTATCTTTGGGATATCTTGACTTGATTCCCTAAGATACAAAAAATTAGGGAGACGGGCAAGTTCTGACTGAGCGAAGTTAGGACTTGCCCGATTTTTTTGCAAACACAAAAAAAGGCCGTCTCATTTTGAGACAGCCTCTTTTGTATTATGAGAGAGAGTCCTTTTTTTATTTAGTAATATCTATCAGATAACTCAGCCGTATGCCTATGAATGAATGGGCTGATCTTTCGAAGAAATCTCTTTTCGAGTTCTTGTAAAAGTCGCTCAATCCCATATAGTAACGTCCTTCCAGCAGGAAATGTCCGATACCGGTACTTACTTCCAGACCGGCGCCTGCTGTGATACCATAATCGAAT
>UQAW01000179.1 GCA_900539175.1 uncultured Lachnospiraceae bacterium | reverse complement strand
CAGCAGCCATGAACCGGAGTGTGCTTGCACACATAGGATCATGGATATTGGACGGACAAGTCGGTATGAGTAAGTAGGGCAATAGCCCGGATTACGAATACTGGCGGCGGTTGCGGGAGCACAAAGTGCGGAGCAATCGATTTTCATGAATAGTGACGTCTGCGCCAGCAGACATGTCCGTTTAGAAAATACCGATTTGGAAAGCGTAAGGATTTCCGGATTGGTATTTTTTATGTGATAGATTTGCGCTTGCATTTTAATAAGATGTCTAGTATTATTATTTCTATATAGGATGCTAGAGCGTGTTTGAAACCTCATTCCCGCTTTAGGGTCAGGCTGTCAAATTTGCAGTGAGATACAATACTGAGGTTGACGGGAAGAGTGAAGGCAGGTAAAGTGAATATGAGTGATCTGGTAAGAGTAGCAGTAGATGCCATGGGCGGTGATTATGCGCCTGTGGAACCGGTAAAAGGTGCCGTAGATGCTGTGAATGCAAATAAGAAAATTTTTGTATATCTGGTAGGAAAAGAAGAGGTTGTAAAAGCCGAACTTTCTAAATATACATATCCGGAAGATCGGATTATGGTAGTACATGCTTCGGAAGTGATTGAAACCGGAGAACCTCCGGTGAATGCGATCCGTGGGAAGAAAGATTCTTCCATTGTGGTTGCGATGAATATGATCCGGCATGGAGAGGCGGATGCATTTGTATCCTCGGGAAGTACCGGGGCCGTACTGGTCGGAGGTCAGGTAATTGTAGGCAGGGTGAAAGGTGTGGAACGTCCGCCGTTGGCGCCGTTAATCCCTACGGAGAAAGGAGTTTCTCTGTTGATAGACTGCGGCGCGAATGTGGATGCACGTTCTTCCCATCTGGTTCAGTTTGCAACGATGGGTTCCATCTATATGGAGCATGTGATGGGCGTAAAAAAACCGAAGGTGGCCATTGTAAACATCGGTGCGGAAGAAGAAAAGGGAAATGCCCTGGTGAAAGAAACATTTCCGCTGTTAAAGGCAAATAAGAATATTAACTTTATCGGAAGTATTGAGGCAAGAGATATTCCAAAAGGAGAGGCGGATGTGATTGTATGCGAGGCATTTGTAGGGAATGTAATCCTCAAATTGTATGAAGGTGTTGGAGCCACTCTGATCCAAAAGGTAAAGAGCGGTATGAAGACAACGCTGCGCAGTATGATCGGTGGTTTTTTGGTGAAGCCGGCGTTGAAAGAAACTTTGAAATCTTTTGATTCCAGTCAGTACGGCGGTGCGCCCCTTTTGGGACTGAAGGGCCTGGTGGTAAAAACCCACGGCAGTTCAAAAGCATTGGAATTTAAAAATTCTATTTTACAGTGTATTCAGTTCAAAGATGAGAAAATCAGCGAAAAAATTAAAGAACATATAGCAGATGGTACTTCTGCAGGGAAGGAAAAATGATTATGGAATTTGAAAAACTGGTTGCGATAATAGCAGAGGTCCTCAATGTGGATACTGCGGAGATTACACCGGATACTACCTTTGTGGATGATCTGGGAGCAGATTCGCTGGATATTTTCCAGATTATTATGGGAATCGAGGAAGCGTTTGATATCGGGATTTCCAATGAGGATGCGGAGCAGATTGTTTCTGTGGGGGACGCGGTAGAACAGATCAAAAAGGCAATTGGGTAAGGTGTGTTGCATGAACTGTTTCAAGAGAAGGTTTGAAACAGTTCATTTTATGTAATAGGCGATTACGAAACTCATCCGGAGTCGGTTTAGAATTTGTTCTCACTCCGACATCCGTACAAAATATAGAAAAATGTTCGCCTTCATCGTACATTTTTCTATATTTTGTTCGTCTGTAGTCGCAATCACGAATCTCTAAACCGACTCCGGATGAGTTTCGTAATCGCTTAATTTTATGTAAAGATACCAGGGTCAAAAGGTTATGCGTTTCATGCTTGCATGAAAAAGCATGACTTTGGGACCCGTAAAATATGAGAAAGTAGCCCGAACAGGGCGGATTTCGAATGTTTTTCGGATTGCGGGAGCATGAAATGCGGAGCAATCCGTGTATCATAGGGGGCAAAATAC
>UQAW01000178.1 GCA_900539175.1 uncultured Lachnospiraceae bacterium | reverse complement strand
AGGGAAGGCGAGTATTGGAGCAATATGGATACTGGGGAAATAAAGGGAATGCATTTTATTCGCAATTCCGGCATCAGGTTATGGTGACCGGTGCTGTAAGCACTGTGATATGCGTGCTTCTTTTGACTTTTTTACTTTATTGGAAGAAAAAAGAAGATGCGTGTCATCAGAAAATTTTAGACCAGTTGGAAGAAATTCTGATCAGATTCCGTGAAAATAAATTTGATGCTTTACTGAAAACGGAAAATCCAGCAGAACTGGAAAAATTGAATGACCAGCTTGAAGCAATCGGACATCATATTCAGTTGCTAAAGGAAGAAGCAAGGGCAGAAAAGGAGAGCACGAAAGAAATGGTTTCTGATATCTCTCACCAGTTAAAGACACCGGTTGCAGCTTTGGATACATGTTTTAGTGTGCTGATGCAGAATGACTTAAGTGCCACAGAACAGGAGGAGTTTCGTATCCGTTGTCGGAGTGCTCTGGATGGACTGGAGACATTATTGCAGTCGCTTCTTGAAATATCCAAGATGGAAACTGGACTGATTCAGATTAATAAGAAAAAACTTCCGCTTATGGATACTGTCATATCTGCTGTGAACTGTACTTATCCAAAAGCGGATGAGAAAGAAATTGAATTCGTTTTTGACTATGCAAAAGAGCTGGAAACATGCACGATTATGCAGGATAAAAGGTGGCTTGGTGAAGCTGTGATCAACGTTCTGGATAATGCGGTCAAGTACAGTCCGTGTGGTTCAAAAATATTTATCCGGTTACAAAAAAGAAACGATCTTGTAAGAATGGAAATTGAGGATCAGGGAATTGGTATTCCGCAGAATGAGTATCACAAAATTTTTCAACGATTTTACAGAGGAAGTTCCAGGGAGGTCATGGAAAAGAGTGGTACAGGAATCGGACTTTTTCTATCGAGAGAAATTATCGAAAAACACGCAGGTACGATTACGGTAACCTCCGGCAAAAAGAAAAAAGGAAGCACGTTTGTGATTCAATTACCATATGTTGGTTAAATTTTAAGTGGGCAGAAATCTTACAATTCTGTAAGACTTCTGCTCGTTTTTTGAAAGTGAAATGAAAGATTATCCTGATACAATTTGGATGTAGGTTGAAAAGGTACGCTTTACAGAATTGAAAAGGAGGCAACACATGAGTGTGATATTAGAAACCAAGCAGCTTTGTAAGTTTTATGGCGCAGGTGAGAATCAGGTCAAAGCGGTCAATCAGGTGGACATTCAGATTGAGCAGGGAGAATTTGTCGCAATTGTTGGAAAGTCAGGTTCCGGTAAAAGTACATTACTTCATATGCTTGGAGGGCTAGACACCCCGACAAAAGGCAGTGTTACTTTAGCAGGGAAAGATTTATACAGGATGAAGGAAGATGCCCTTGCTGTTTTCCGCAGAAGAAAAATCGGATTTGTTTTTCAGGCATTTAATCTGGTTTCATCTGTTAATGTCTGGGAAAATATTGTACTGCCACTGGGGCTGGATGGAAGAAAAGTGGATGAAGCGTATGTAAATGATATCATTGCAACTCTGGGGATTGAAAACCGGATTTATAATCTGCCAAATCAGTTATCCGGAGGACAGCAGCAGAGAGTAGCAATTGCAAGAGCACTGGTGAATCGTCCGGAAATTATATTTGCAGATGAGCCGACAGGAAATCTTGATTCTAAGACCAGTGATGAGGTAATCGCTCTGCTTAAGATGACAGCAAAAAAATATGGACAGACAATTGTAATGATTACCCATGATGACGAAATTGCACAGGTCGCTGACCGTATTCTGGTGATTGAGGACGGACAGGTGGTGGATTTCAGATGAAGACAATAAGCAGGATTGCATATAGCAATGACAAAAAGAACAAGACAAGAAGTATACTGATTATGATGTCCATATGTCTGACTACGATGCTGCTTGTGATTATCAGTACTGTGGGAAATGGAATGATCCGTTTACAGAAAAGTCAGGCGGCAGGCTCATATGGAAGCAATTATGGTTTGTTTGTCGCAGCAGATGCCTCGCAGTTAAAGGACGTACGCCGCCGTGCGGAAATAGATTTAA
>UQAW01000177.1 GCA_900539175.1 uncultured Lachnospiraceae bacterium | reverse complement strand
CCACACTTTTTATTGATGCCGTACCACACTTTGTACCACACATGAATTAAAAAATCCTTTAATGAAATCCATACACATGATAAAAATATCGTTGGTATGTATTTCATTAAAGGAGCATATAAGAATATTATAAGTTCGATTCCCGTACGGGTCACCAAAAAGGGGCTGTGAAAAAAGAATAGTCCCCCAAAAAAGAAAGACCAAGAGTTTATAATGAACTCAAGGTCTTTCTTTCTGTTATAATTAACTTGCAATGAAAATTAATAACATAATCTATTCTAACCCAAAACAGGCAGTTTTGCCAATGCTAATTCAAGATTATTTGGACATCTGTGATCCAGTGCTGACTTTTGATAGATTTATGGGAGAAATCGAACTGGAGAAATATCTGAAAAATATTCCTCAACATGATACAGGAAGACTCAGGTATGACCCGGTCAGCATGCTGAAAACAGTTTTGTTTGGATTTATGGCGAATGGCTATATATCATTGCGTGAACTGGAGGATCAGTGTAAAGTCAATCTCCGCTTCATGTATCTTATGGATCATCAAGCACCTTCTTACCGTACTTTCGGCTACTTCATCAACGAAGTTCTTGCTGATTCCATTGAAGAAATATTTCAAGACATAAACAAAAAAATCTTCGAGACAGAACATGTGGATCTTCAACATCTATACATTGATGGATCCAAGTTTGAAGCAAATGCGAATAAATACTCCTGGGTATGGAAAAAAGCAACCGAAAAATCCAGATACCGTCTCTTTGATAAGATCACTACACTTTTTAAAGAAATCAATGAGGAACTTTCATGTACAGGTATGAAACTTTGTATCAATAGTGAGTACGCACCAGAGTATCTGAAGGAAGCTGCTGAACAGTATGCAGAAGTCTGGCAGATTAATGAAGCAATGTTTGTTCATGGTAGGGGGCATCGCAAAACTACACAGCAACGTCATTATGAGAAACTCAAAGAGTATGCTGCTAAGTTGGAAGAATACGTGGAAAAAATCAAAATCTGTGGAGAAGATCGCAACAGCTACTCGAAAACAGATCATTCAGCCACTTTTATGCGAATCAAGACAGACTACATGGGAAATGACCAGTTGCTTCCAGCTTATAATGTACAGGTCGGTGTTGCAGATGAATATATTGCTGTTGTTGATGTAAATCAGTATCGCTCAGATATGGATTGTTTTATTCCATTAATGAACAAGTTTTATACTACATATGGCTTCTATCCGAAGTACCCAGTAGCAGATGCCGGATATGGTTCTTACAACAATTACATCTTCTGTGAGCAGCAAGGAATGGAAAAATATATGAAGTTTCCCATGTTCAAGAAAGAGACTACGGACAAGAAATACCATGAAGATCCATTTCGTGCAGTAAATTTTCCAATCGGGGAAGACGGAATCATGCGTTGCCCAAACGGGAAAAACTTTTATCTTCAGTATCGAAAAAACGTAAAAGGGAACAAGTATGGGCGACAGGAAGAAGTGTATCAGTGCGAAGACTGCTCCGGCTGTCCATACGCAGAACAATGTAAAAAGACAGACAAAAACCGTACTGTTCGGATCAACCGCGAACTTACAGCGATGCATCAGGAAGTGATAGAAAATCTCGAAAGTATCCAGGGAGCGCTTCTAAGGATGAACAGATCCATTCAGGCAGAAGGTACCTTTGGTATCATGAAAAACGACCGATGGTACAAAAGAATTGTCCGAAGAGGAATAAAATCTGTATTGCTTGAAGTATTTCTCGTTTCTATCGGACACAATCTTTATAAATATCACAACAAACAGAAAAAAGTTGCAGCTGCCGCATAGGAGTTCATAATAGCATTCTTATGGGGTAAGGGGAATTATACCCTTTTTTATGCAATATAACTATTATCATAACCATAAGCAAAAGGACGCATGAAAAAACTCTCGTTTTTTCACACGCCCTGTTGTATTGCTTCTGCGTTTTGATTATGATAGGGAAAAAATGAAGCAAACCGTATGCTTATAAAGCAAACGCCATTGCATCTCCTGGCGCAAGCCCCCCATCACTCACTTTTCCACCGCCATTGCGATCTGCTCGCGGGT
>UQAW01000176.1 GCA_900539175.1 uncultured Lachnospiraceae bacterium | reverse complement strand
GCCGCCAGTATTCGTAATCCGGGCTGTCGCCCTCCTTACTCATACCGGCTTGCCCGTCCAATGTCCATGACTCACTGCATGCAAGCATGCGCTCCTCATGGCCGCTGTCCGGGACTTTCATAGTAAATAAGGAGTATGATATCATGGCTTTTGATGGAATTACAATCGCGGCAATCCGCGCTGAATTAGAACGTACTATTGTGGGCGGAAAAATCAACAAAATCGCCCAACCTGAAGCTGACGAACTGATGATTACCATAAAAAACAACCGGACACAGTACCGTCTGCTGATCTCAGCTAGTGCTTCACTTCCTTTGATCTATCTGACCGAAAACAACAAACCCGGTCCGCTTACCGCTCCCAATTTCTGTATGCTTCTCAGAAAACATATCGGAAGCGGAAAAATTCTTTCCATAACACAGCCCTCCCTGGAACGGGTACTGATTTTTGATATTGAACACCTCAATGAACTTGGAGACGTCTGTCATAAAAAATTGATGGTAGAAATCATGGGCAAACACAGCAATATTATTTTCTGCAATGAAGATCATATGATTATCGACAGCATCAAACATATTTCCGCAAATATGAGTTCTGTCCGGGAGGTACTTCCCGGACGCCCCTATTTTATTCCGGAAACTCAGAACAAAAAGAATCCCTGTACCATATGTGAAGAAGAGTTTTACAGCGTGGTTCTAAGAAAGCCTGCCGCCTGTGCGAAAGCACTCTATACCTCACTTACGGGCTTAAGCCCTCTGATGGGAGAAGAGATCTGCTGCCGCGCAGGAATCGACGGCGGACGTCCCACAGAAGCTCTGGATGCGCCGGCAAGAGAACACCTTTTTCATACCTTCTCCCGGCTGATGGAGGATGTGATGCAAAAAGACTTCTCACCGAATATTATTTACAACGGACAGGAACCGATAGAATTTTCCGCGCTCTTACTGACACAGTACAAGGAATGTGAATCTCATACCTTCGAAAGTATCAGCCAGGTACTGGAAGAATATTATGCCAGGAAGAACCGGCTTACCCGTATCCACCAGAAATCCGCGGATCTGCGGAAAGTGGTTTCCACTTCTCTGGAGCGGAATGTCAAGAAACTGAATATTCAGGAAAAACAGATGCATGATACGCAAAAGAAAGACAAATACCGTATTTACGGTGAACTGCTGAATACCTACGGTTACGAGGTCTCACAGGGCGCACGTTCTCTGGAAGCCTTGAATTACTATACTAATGAAATGATTACCATTCCCCTTGATCCAACACTCTCTCCTCAGGAGAATGCAAAAAAATATTTTGACCGCTACAGTAAACTCAAACGAACCGCCGAAGCGCTGGAGGAACAGCTTCAGGAAACCCGTCAGGAAATCGAACATCTCGAGTCCATCAGCAATGCCCTCGACATCGCCCTGGAAGAAGAAGATCTGGTACAGATCAAAGAAGAACTGGTTGCCAGCGGTTATATCCGCAGGAAGGGTCCCACAGGCAAACGTGTGAAAATCACATCCCGCCCCTTCCATTTCGTTTCCTCCGACGGATATGATATCTATGTAGGAAAAAATAATCTGCAAAATGAAGAATTGTCTTTCAAATTTGCAACCGGAAATGACTGGTGGTTCCACGCAAAAGGCCGTCCCGGCTCCCATGTAATCGTCAAGTGCGGTCCCGATGGCGAGATGCCTGACCGTACGTTTGAAGAAGCCGGCCGCCTTGCTGCCTACTATTCCAGCGGCAAATCAGCTCCGAAAGTAGAGATTGATTATACTCAGAAGAAAAATCTGCGGAAACCAGGCGGTTCCAAGCCAGGATTTGTCGTATATTACACGAACTATTCTCTGATTATCGAACCGGACATCCGCAATATCCGTCAGATTCTCTAAAATACCCGTCAAAAACCGAGGCATATACCGGCGCTTGAATATTTCAATTCATGTGCCGGTATACTTGTTTTTAAGAACGCAAACATTCCTTAATAAAAGGACCAAAAAGAATTCATAAATATTTTAAATTTCCATTCATTTTCCTATGTTATAATGTAGCTTATCGAAAGAAACTGACATGTCTGCTGGCGCAGACATCACCATCCATGAAAGTCGATTGCTCCGCACTTTGTGCTCCCGCAA
>UQAW01000175.1 GCA_900539175.1 uncultured Lachnospiraceae bacterium | reverse complement strand
CAAGGACTATCTGATGAGGCGTATTATGTTGATCTTCTAAAGATAACAAAATAAAAACATATAAAAAAGGCGCTGTAAAAAAACGCGCAATAAAAAAAGACTGCAACCACCCTTAAAAGGGTAGGAAAGCAGTCTTTTTTGTGGTATAATAAATTTGATGAAAAAATACCTACAAGAATATAATACACCATATCAATTAAAATTTCCTATAGAAATTGAAAAAATTATTGAAACAACAGATCCAGTATATACATTTTGTGAAGTTATTGATCATATTGACCTAAATAAATACCTGACGACTGAGGAACGCAGGACAGGCAGACCAAGATATGATGAAAAAACTTTGCTAAAAGTAATACTGTTCGCATTCATGGAAAATGGCTATGAATCATTAAGAAAAATAGAAAAGCTGTGCAAAACAGATATCCGCTTTATGTGGTTATTACAGGACGAACCGCCGCCAAGCCATATGACGATAGACAATTTTATGAACAATGTGCTTAACGGAAAAATAGAAGAGATATTCGCTGACATCAATGCTTACATATTTGAACAAGAAAACGTAGATATGGATCATGTGTACATAGACGGAACAAAGATCACAGCCAACGCCAACAAATACAGCTGGGTATGGAAAAAGAGCTGTGAGAAAAATCGCGTGAAAGTATTTGCAAAGATAACAGAACTGCTGAGTGAGATAAATACAAGAATAGCCGCATTTGGTGTGAAATTCGGAGTTCGTGAAGAATATGCCATCGAATATCTCGAACAGATATTAAAGCAATATATACAGCTTTGCGGTTTTGATCCTGCTTCTGCTGTCAGGGGACGTGGACATCATAAAACTCCAGAACAGCGATATTATGATAAGCTTACAAGTTACATTGCGAGACTAAAAAAGTATGCAGAGCACATAAAAATATGCGGCAATGAACGAAACAGTTATTCCAAAACAGACCATGATGCAACATTTATGCGTATGAAAAAAGACTATATGGGAAACGATCAACTGCTCCCAGGTTACAACATACAATTTGGCGTTTGCGATGAGTATATCGCCGTATATGACGTAAAGCAGTATGCCTCGGATATGGATTGCTTCAAGCCGCTTATGGAAAAATTCCACAGAATATATGGAAAGTATCCTGAATATCCAGTTACCGACGCAGGCTATGGAAGCTTCAACAACTATCTGTACTGTGAAGAACACGGAATGGGAAAATACATGAAATTTACCATGTATGAAAAAGAAAGCAAGAATATTAAATACCATAATGATCCATACAGAGCAGTGAATTTCCGCATAGATGAAAATGGTGATCTGGTGTGTCCTAACAACAAAAAATTCCATTACGTTTACAGCAGACCCATAAAGGGAAACAAATATGGGAGAACAGAAGAATTCTATCAGTGTGAAGGATGTGCAAACTGTTCTCATAAAGAAAAGTGCTGCAAATGCAAGGGAAATCGCATAGTTCGCATAAATGAAGAATTGACAGCATTTCACAAAGAGGTTTTAAATAATCTTAATTGTATTCATGGAGCGCTTCTCAGAATGAACAGAAGCATTCAATCTGAAGGTGCAAATGGTATCATCAAGTGGAATCGGTCATACACAAGAGCCAGAAGACGTGGCTTAAATGCCATGAATTTAGAAATTGCGATGATTTGCTGTGGTTTTAATCTGCATAAATTTTACTTGAAGAAGATCGCAATCAGAAAAGCAGCCTGAAAAAGATATTTTTCAACATTTTAATAATCGGCAAAAAGCGCTGTATTTTCTGCCGGTGTGTTTGCTGTACCCTTTTTTCAAGATTAGATAGTTCTTTTTTGCTGTGTGATATATTAAAGCCCGTGAGCTTCCATATCGAGGAAATCCACGGACTTTGTTGCGCTTTTTTTACAGCGCCTTTCTGCGTTATTTAAGAAATCGTAAAACACATTACTGCGGTGGTGTCGAGAAGAATGTCTGCCATGCGTAGCCCTTTGTGCCATTATATTCAACATAATACCAGCCGTTTTCGTTGCGGTAGTATTTGCAGGTCGCACCCGATGGGATAGTGAGAAGATTTTCACTGCTCGATGTAGGCTGTGGGTGGAGATAAACTGCACTTATGCACTGGATATCACCGACAGCGTCACCGTTGTCA
>UQAW01000174.1 GCA_900539175.1 uncultured Lachnospiraceae bacterium | reverse complement strand
AATCCGAAATGCGTTGACTGCAGCAACAGGGCCTGCGAAAGTCCTATTTGCAGAGAAGTTAGGACACACTTCAAGGCAACAGCCACACATCAGACAGCGTGCCGACTGGTATCTCGGTTCATGTGTCCACGGATTCATATAAGCTTCACTTTCAAGCCAAAGATTCAGTTTTTTCAAATTTTCAAACAGAATTGACCGGTCAACGATCAAATCTCTTACAAGCGGAAATTTGCTTAAAGGTTCCAAGGTGATTGTAGAACCTTTTAACGTATGTAGAAATGTAGAGCATGCCAGCCTCGGACGTTCGTTAATCAGCATGGCGCAAGCCCCACATTTTCGCACCATACAGCTACATTCCCAGCTGATGGGAGTAACTATATTCCCTGAATTATCTTTCAAAGGGGTTCTACTGTTCAATTCCTTTAGAACAGTGGCAACAGAGCTGTTTTTGCTTCCGTCAAACTCAAATTCCTGCCAATAACTGTCTGATTTCTGACTCTCCTGCCGCCTGATTCTTATTTTATATACCAAGTGAATCACCGCCTTTCTGGAACAGGTACAAAGGAAATCTGTATCTGCTTTCCATCAAATCTGGCTACCGTTGTTTTAAGGTAATCATCGTCATTGCTCTTCGGATAATCCTCCCGCCAGTGTGCACCACGGCTTTCTTTTCTTGCAAGAGCACTCTTTAGAACTGCCATGCCAAGCAATGGAAGATTTCCTGTCAGCGCTTGTACCGTTTGAATCCCATTTAACAACGTATTCTCATTTCTGACAACGCCCATAGTCTCCTGCATCACTTTGTTTAATTGCTTTATTTCTGAAATTTGAGACGCTGGTGGAAAATCTATCTGTGTCGCACAAGATAGATCTACTACATCTGCCTGTTCGCATGCTGATTTTGCCGCAACACGTCCTCCGTATAACGCTCCTAACAGAGAATTTCCACCAAGACGGTTGGCACCATGATATTGGGCACAGCATTCTCCGGCAGCGTAAAGATTCTGAATCGGCGTTCTGTGCTGCTCATCCACCAGAATGCCTCCCATAAAATAGTGAATTCCCGGTAAAACAGACACCGGTTCCTTTCGTATATCTTTATGCAGATAGGTCATACAATCGTCTGCCAGACCAGATAGCTTATTTGAAATAATCTCCTCCGATATTTCCGTCATGTCAAGAAATACCTCTGATTCATGGCTGACCTTCCATATCTCTCTGGCGGTAATATCTCGTGGCATCAGATTTCCAAGCTCCGGGTATTTTTCCTCCATGAAATACCATTGTTTTCCATCTTTCATGGCAAACAACCTGCCACCTTCCCCTCTGGCCGCCTCGCTGATGAGCATGCGTTTTCCACCACATTTCACAGTTGTCGGATGATACTGGATCATCTCGCCATTTGCCAGAGGAACACCAAGCCGGAACAATTCTGCGGTGACTTCTCCTGTATTGCTCAGCGAACCCGTTGTATTTCCAAACAATCCGTGCATACCACCGGTGGCAACAATAACCGCATCCCCCGGTAATTCCACAGTCTCCTGACTGTATTCATCCCTGATTACGCAGCCACAACAAATATTGCCACACAGACGAAGTGTTAGGAAAGAATGATGGCTGAACCGTTCTACCATACCAGATGCTTCTTTCCTGCGAACAGCGTCTATCATAGCTGTCATGATCTGCTTCCCGGTATCGCTCTGTGCAAAAGCAGTCCGTTTCTTTTTCTGCCCGCCAAAATTCCGCAGATCCACATCATCATAGCCACTCATGTTAAATTTAACTCCAAGTTTTAGCAGCCAGTGCACCAGCTCCGGTGCTGCCTGTGTCATTCCCCAAACTGCATTTGGATCTGCCAGACCACATGCTGCCTTTATTGTATCTGTAAAATGTTCTTCGGGACTGTCGTTTTCATCTTTTGTATTCAAAGCTGCGTTGATACCGCCCTCCGCCATAACAGACTGTGCCCGCTCTGACGGAAGGGAGGAAACCAGTTTTACATTGCATCCATTTTCCGCTGCCTGCAAAGCCGCTGAAAGTCCTGCCAGTCCAGCACCTATAATAATAATTGTCTTACTCATAGATATTGCCACCCAATATAATAGAAAATAACTGCGCCCGCTATAAACAGAAGGAGCACCGAAAGAATCAAATAAATATCACCCCTTCGTTCTTTATAACAGATCGGAAGAGCGTCGTGTAGGG
>UQAW01000173.1 GCA_900539175.1 uncultured Lachnospiraceae bacterium | reverse complement strand
CGGAACCGCTGCTCAATTTCGCCGGTCGAGGTGATTTTGCTCAGCGGTGTACGCAGTCTCACGCCTCGAAGCTGTAAAATACACTTGGCTCCGTCCATGACGGCGATCTCATCCTGAGACATCAGTTCTTTTCCACAATGTCAAGTGATGAATTCAAAAAATAAAAAAATCGCCCGAACGGTCAAAAACCATTCGAGCGAAATACGCAAAGTCATCGAAATTGGGTAGCATTGAGTTATCTGAAAGATTGCTTTGTTTTGTTTGTAATTTTCACCAGCGTCAGCATAACTGGCACCTCCGTCAGTACGCCGACCGTTGTTGCAAGTGCCGCCGGGCTGGTAGTACCGAACAGAGCGACAGCAACCGCAACTGATAACTCAAAGAAATTAGACGCACCAATCATACCCGCAGGGGCGGAAATATCGTGCGGTAACTTTAACAACTTGCAGGCTCCATAGGCAATAAAGAAAATCAAAAATGTCTGTAAAATCAACGGCACTGCGATCAGTATGATGTGCAGCGGGTTTTCTAAAATGACTTCGCTTTGCCCCATGAAAATCAGCACCAGCGTAAGCAGCAGACCAATCGTAGTAATGGAATCAAATTTGTAAATAAACACATTTTCAAAATACTCTGTTCCCTTACTGCGGGTTACAAATACACGGGTCAAAATACCGCCTGCCAGTGGAATAACCACAAACAGTATTACACTTAAAATCAGCGTATCAAAGGGAACACTAACATTGGAAACGCCCAACAAAAATTTTACGATAGGCACAAAAGCAATCAGAATGATGAGGTCATTGGTCGCCACCTGCACCACCGTATAAGCTGGATTTCCTTTTGTCAACGTACTCCATACAAACACCATCGCCGTACAAGGCGCAGCCCCCAAAAGCACTGCTCCGGCGAGGTATTCTACCGCAAGGTCAGGCGTAATAAATGCCTTGAAAATCACGAAGAAAAACAAGCTGGCAATGCCATACATTGTAAAAGGTTTTATAAGCCAGTTGACAATCCATGTCACAAACAACCCCTTCGGATTTTTTCCTACATTTCGTACACTGTTGAAGTCCACTTTCAGCATCATGGGATATATCATTACCCAAATCAGAATAGCCATCGGGATGGAGACACGGGCATATTCCAGCCGAGCCAGTAATGCAGGGACTACTGGGGCAAAATGCCCCAGCAATACGCCTACCACCATACACAGGAATACCCATATTGTCAGATGCCGTTGAAAAAAATTGATCCCCGGATCAGCTTCTTTTTTCAACCATAAACACCTCCTTCAATTCGTATTTTTAACCGTATAATGTGCCCCTCAATTTGACTGATTATTTCCCGGAACGCTTCATCCGGGCAGCCTGTCGGGTCATTTAGTCCCCAGTTATCGTCAAAAGCTCTGCCAATATAGGGACAACCCACATCACAGCCCATCGAAATCGCAATATCCGGTTCCGGGATGCTGTCAAAGGTTTTACTGTATTGGGACTGTTCCATATCAATCCCATACAGCTCTTTCATCAAGCGGACAGCATCCTGATTGATCTGGGGCTTGGTTTCGCTTCCAGCAGAATAGCTTTCAAACACATCGGAAGCAAAATGCTTCCCTAATGCCTCTGCTATCTGGCTCCGGCAGGAATTGTGGACGCATATAAAAGCAACTCTCTTTTTCTCCACTTTTAGTACCCCAACTTATGGATCAGTTTTTCCACATCAGCAGCTTTCAGCACTTTTCCCATAGACACCACTTTTTCATTGACCACCAACGCAGGCATAGACATTACACCGTAGGCCATAATTTTCTCCATATCAGTGACATACTCCGGTTGAATAGACAACCCCATATTGTTCAGTGCTGCTTTTGTGTTCTCCAGCAAGGCATGGCAATTCTTACATCCGCTGCCTAAAACCCTAATACAGCAAATACTGTTGCTTGCCTCATCACAGCAGCTACCGTTTACAGTCTCGGCCTCATACGTTTCACAAGCTCCATTGCAAGCACAAGCAACAGTCTTTCCTCCTTCCTCTTTTCTTTTGCCAAATCCGAACAGTCCCATAATAGAATCTCCTTTCAAATTTTGTATGGTTACACCTTATCCTTGTTAAATCAACAGATACTGAAATACGTTAAACAGATAACCCACAATGACAATTCCAAGCGTGCAGATTACGATGAACAGTCCTAACAGTTTTGCTTTTACCGCTTTTTTCAGCATAATAATGGACGGCAGGCTAAGCGTAGTGACGGCCATCATAAAGCTGAGGATT
>UQAW01000172.1 GCA_900539175.1 uncultured Lachnospiraceae bacterium | reverse complement strand
GGTGTTTACAAAAAGGTAGAAAGATGTTATAATCTGTGTGTGGTTTTGAAGGTATGTAAAACTTCAGAGAGATAATCCTCGATAGCTCAATGGCAGAGCATTCGGCTGTTAACCGAAGGGTTGTTGGTTCGAGCCCAACTCGGGGAGTTGAAAGACCTGTAAACATTTGTTTATGGGTCTTTTGTTATATTCAAATTAGATATGCTCTATATAAGAGGGACAAGGAATGGAAGGAATCAGTAAAAAAATATACCTTGATATAAACGAGCCTACAGAAGAGGATAGTCGCTCTTACCAGAAAAGAATTTTGGAGACATTGGAAGAAAAAGGGTATTGTGTTCGAATGACGTTGTCATGCATGCGGAAACTATATCCTTTGTGTGATATTGCAAAGTGGAAACTGACCGTATCCCTGGCTTGGGATGGAGGACAGTGGATAATGGTGGATTTGGAAGCAGGAGATACTGTTAGCAAGCATTATGGACTGGCAGTAGATTTGGGAAGCACTACTGTAGTTACGCGATTGTTGGATTGTAATACGGGAGAAGGTATAGGAGAAGTAAGCTGTTATAATCGACAAATTGCATATGGTATGGATATTCTTACACGGATTTTTTATTGTAGGGAACACAAGGAGGGACTTGAAGAGATAAGAAAGGCAACCATAGATTCTATTCTGGAAAATTTGCGGGAACTAAAAGAGGAGACAGGAATAGATGCGGAATCTTGTATAGAAATGGTGATTTCCGGTAATACAACGATGATTCACTTTTTGTTGGGAATGGATGCCTTTTGTGTATTTTCAACACCTTATGCAGTCAGGGCAGACAAGCCGGGGTTTTTTAGGGGTGAAGAACTTGGGATTCCTGTAAGTGGCTATGTGTTTTGCTATCCTGGAAAGTCTAATTATCTTGGCGGTGACATTGTCAGCGGTATGATTGCCACAGAACTGTATAAAGAAGAAGAAATCGGTGTTTTTTTCGATATCGGTACCAACGGAGAGTTGGTTATCGGAAACCGGGAATTTTTACTGTGCGGTGCTGGGGCGGCTGGACCGGCTCTGGAAGGTGGCGTTGTGAGGACGGGAATGCGGGCGTCTGCGGGTGCGGTGGACAAGGTATATTTACGAAACGGAGTATTTCAAAGTCATGTGATTGGAGCTGAGAAAGCCTGCGGAATTTGCGGTTCAGGTATTATTGATCTGATTGCGGAACTTTTTTTGCATGGTTGGATTGATTTCAGAGGGAAGTTAGATCCCGGGAAGAGTCCTTTAATCCAGAGAAGGGATGGAATGTATGCAGTGAAATATGCACCAGGCTTGTTCTTTTATCAGGAGGATATAGATGAGTTCATCCGGACGAAAGCAGCGGCTTACACAATGGTGGAGTATATGCTACGGGAATCAGGAATTTCAATGGAGGAGATTGCAAGGTTTTATGTAGCCGGTGCTTTTGGAAAGCATGTATCAAAAGAGTCGGCCATAGTGATTGGCTTATATCCCGATATGGACAGAGATTGCCTGATAAATGTGGGAAACTCTTCACTTGCAGGAGCAGTCAGATTGCTGCTTGATCGAAGGGTTCTAGATGATATAGAGGGGATTTTGGAGAAAATGGTTTATATTCAATTTAGTGCAGTGGATGATTTTCTTCATATGATGGTGGCAGCCCAGGCCATTCCGCATACAGATATCAAACGTTATCCTTCTGTATGGGAAAGACTTGCACCAAACTTGCGTCAGCTTTTCTGACGATTGGCAGACATGGCTTCGTGTTCCCGCCTGAGTTCCTCAAAACACTTCAGTGGAGTCCAGAGTGCGTTTGTGGGGGTTAGAACCGCTTTGTAAGGTAAACGGACTTTACGGCTACGAAGACTTTGGAGTATGGAGTCAAGTTTACCGTCAGAAATTCCCACAAATATCATCATAGGGGCATCCAGTTCCTGGCCAAAGTAGGGCTCTGTGGTCTGTTCCTCTTTTATGATGCCAGCCAGAATTCCCAGAGGCTTGCAGTAATCGGAGCGGGGAACCTTTTTGACCCGTATGTGAAATGGAAATAATGCCTGTTCGATGCCTGATTTTAGAGTTTTATCTTCTACATGGAAAAGAAGTATTGTTTCTTTCATAAAAAAATCCTTTCATATTAATTAAATTGGTGGTATCTGGTACAGCAGTTAATAAATAATCGGCACATAAAACTAGTCTGTCTGATCACGGTGTTTTTTATAGATCAACTACCGTTATTGTAACCGATTTCTGTAAAAAAGAAAAGCAATATTTACTATGAAAATTCCGGACAGCGGCCATGAGGAGCGCATGCTTGCATGTAGCGAGTCATGGACATTGGACGGACAAGCCGGTATGAGTAAGGAGGGCGACAGCCCGGATTACGAATACTGGCGGCGATTGCGGGAGCACAAAGTGCG
>UQAW01000171.1 GCA_900539175.1 uncultured Lachnospiraceae bacterium | reverse complement strand
AAAGAAAAGAGGTGTCGCAATTTGCTAACACCTCTCCATTCTTTAATATTGACTTCACGCTTTGTGCAGACCAATTACAAAAATGCAAATCTGCACTATTCATTCTCATTCATATCTTCAGTAGCTTTTGTGAGCATCTTCTTGTACTGTTCTTTCACACTTTCCGGTGCAAGTATCTGTACCTTGCCATTGAAGCCAAATACCCAACCGAAAAAGGTAGGACTGGCTGATACTTCGGTCTGTACTCTGAAAGACGTCATATCATACGCAAGGGTTGTCACATCTTCTCCGAAGCGGTCAACCATTGTTTTCATCAGGCTGTTATCACACCGTAAATCCACCAAAACTTTCTCGCCTGAGAACATAAAGAAAACTTCCTTTGTGTAATTCTCAATATCAAAATCATCAGGCATAGGAATAATATCTTTATCCAGTATCTCCGGCTTGGAAGCAATACGGTCTACCCTGAAATTGATAACCTTACTTTTCTTCTCAGAATATCCTAGAACATAATAATAGTCCCCACACCAGAGAAGTTTATACGGACTCAGCTTATAAATCTCGCCCTTATTCTTCAGAACCTTTTTCTTTAATCCGGTATAATCGTAATACTGAAAAGAAATCTGTTTACCTGCGTTAATGGCATCGTTTATAGCATCAATGATGTAATATATCTGCTCATTATCCGGTTTAATTCGATTGACCACATAGTTATTACGCTTCAGCTTTACCACCTGCCCCGGACTGGTCATCGTATGTATCTTCTCAATCAGAGTTTCGCTTTTCTTCTTTGTAATGAACTTCGATGACTCCACTGCATCTATCAGCAGTTTCAGTTCCGGCAATTCAAACTTACGACTGGCTACAAAGTATTTGCTCTGAGTAGAATGGATAGTAACAATGTCCATTCCAAACTCCTGAAGTGCTGCAATGTCTTTTGTGACTGTCGTTCTATGTGCAGATATTCCGTACTCATCATTCAATATATTGATTAACTGTGTTGTGGAAAGAGGATTTTCTTCATCGGTTCTTTCCAGTAAAATCTTTTGTAAATATAAAATCCTTGGCTTTGTTTCCATTGTTGTCCTTTCCAACTACTAATATATATCTTCAAACATTTCGCCATCTATATCACTTATATGCTCAATCGGAATGACCGTCTTATCTTCCATAATAACTGTATGTTCATATTCATCAAACTTCTTTACGCAACCGGAACAGCTAATGTATGCTCCCCCAGCTTTTTTATTATCCGGTACGAAATAAGTGATTCTGACCCTTTGTTGTGTACCGATGGTTTCAGCAATCAGATTTAACTTCTCATTCAATTCTGCTATGACTTCATCACTCAGCATCAATTTTTCATCCGTCTGTCTTGCAGTTTCCTTAATAGCTGCTTCGTGTCCAGTAAGTGCCGCAAAAGGCGAAAACTGTGCTGCTCTGTCATAAAGGGACATACGAGGGTGTTTCTTTGAAGTTGGATTCGGCAGATTGATAATATCATCATATCTGTGATTGTCTTGATTCTCCATAATCTTCCTCCATTTACAGTGGCATAGGTGTCCGTGCGAGCATGAAAATGCAAATGGCAGATAAAATGACTGCTACGATTGCAACACTTATTGCCGCTTTCACTCCGTAATGCTTCTTCATTCCTTTGTAAATCAAAGCTGCACACCACTCACATATGGCAACAATCAGAATAAATATCCCTATTGATTTCCACAGCCACGAAAGTTCATATATCCATCTCATATTCTGTTTCCTTAATCATATACTTTATTTTTCTACGCCTTGTGTCCACCTATCTGTTCATTACGGTCTTTGGCTGTCGCTCCCTCCTGAAGATTCATTCCTTTCAAGATGGCATTCTTCCCAAACTTCTTTTTTATCGTAAGCATTGTTTGTTGCATACGCTTTTCACGCTCTAAAGCTGCTTCTTCTTTGACTTGCTCCTGTTCTTTTGCCTTATAATCTGTAAAAAGGTCAAGCTGCTCATATTTATCTTCTTTCTTTGCTGAGTTCTCATCTACAAGTCTATTCGCTGTAATGTTAATTCTTCTGATAAGCAGATTTTTATCCACGATTCTGTCATACAGTTCCATCACAGCATCGGTTATCAGCATTGTTGATGATGTCCGCCTTTTCAGGTTTGTTGTTCCGTGAGCGTGTTTAGGAACTCTTCTTCCATATCTGTCAATTGTGACATCTCCCTTGTATTTTCTACATCTGTTCGGGTCTGTCAGATTTTCTATGTCATACCCTATGGTCAATACAATCTGGTCAGTAACAAGTCCCTTGTCTACTAAATCGAGTACCATAAGGTCAGTCATTTCTTTTACAACTAATTTTGCTTTATCAAAATCATACGGGCAGTGAAGTACCTGTCCTGAGCATACACTGTTGGTTTCCGGCTTATAGGCTTTGACCTGCTCCATCGTACAAGGTTCATATCCCC
>UQAW01000170.1 GCA_900539175.1 uncultured Lachnospiraceae bacterium | reverse complement strand
ATGGTGATGTCTGCGTCAGCAGACATGTCCGTTTACTATGAAAGTCCCGGACAGCAGCCATGAACCGGAGCGTGCTTGCACGCGCAGGGACATGGATATTGGACGGGCAAGCCGGTATGAGTAAAGAGGGTTATTTGTCCTTTACAAACATATGGGATGACGAATATTTGTTTGCAGGAAATGAAAATATTGCCTTCTATTGTAATAGAAAAAAGATAAGGCTATAATGTGGCTAACATTAATAAAGCGAGAGACAAAGAGGTCCAGAGGAGAAATCCTTTGGGCCTTTCTTTGACTTGTGCAGCGTAGAAAGGATGAGTGTTATGAGTTATGGATTAATTGCAACCCTGATCGTGCTGGTTATTGTAATTGGCGCAATCAAGACAAAAAAATGCGAAGTATTCTTAATCGCAGGATCTATGGTAGGTGCTGTCGTATTGTGGAAGGGTGCCTTTCTCACCAATTGGGTATCAACTTTAGAAGAGGTTATGGCTGATGAAGCATATGTAATTCTGATTTGTGGACTGTTCGGAAGTTTGGTTGCACTTCTTACCGCATCCAAAGGAAGCTTTGGGTTTACAAAAATTGTTGGAAGGATATGTAATACGGAGCGAAAGACATTATTTGCAACATTTATTTTGGGAATATTAATTTTTGTAGATGATTATCTTAATGTTTTATCGATTGGAACAGCAATGAAGGGGTCCTATGATAGGAAAAAGATACCGAGAGAGACACTGGCATATCTGTTGGATAGTACAGGTGCTCCCGTCTGTGTATTGATCCCGTTTTCATCCTGGGCAGCGTATTTTGGAGCGATCTTCTTACAACAGGAATGTGTTCAGAATCTGGCTGGCGGAAGCCTGATGAAAACATACATGATGGCAATTCCATATTGCCTGTATCCAATTGTAGCTTTACTAATTGTCTTTATGTTCTGCATGGGGTGGTTCCCAAAGCTTGGTGGGATGAAAAAGGCGTATCAACGAGTAGCCGAAACTGGTAAGACATATAGTGATATCAGCAGAAAATATAATGTTTCCTCTGAATATGGCGAAGAAGAAGGAAACAGTGTGTGGTACTTCCTGATTCCGCTTATAGCATTAGTTGGAATTGCTGTAGTAACTGGTAATCTGGTTGTAGCCGCAGTTATAGCAATTATAGTTTGTATGGTACTGTATATTGCAGGAAAAATAATGACTTTTGCTGAGTTTTGGGATATTTTTGTAAAAGGTTTTTCGGATATGCTTCCAATCATTATTTTACTGATATCTGCATTAACTTTTCAGAAAATTGCAGCGGAAATGCAGCTGACAGAATTCTTTGTTGAGATATGTTCACCGATTATGTCCGGCGCTGTTTTCCCGATGATTGTATTTATTATTGTAGGACTTTTAGCATTTATGATTGCAAACGCATGGGGTGTATGTACCCTGGTAGCTCCTGTGCTTCTTCCGCTTGGAGCAAGCGTTGGGGCAAATATAGTTCTGGTGATGGCAGCTATTCTTTCTGGCTGTGCATTCGGTAATCATGCGTGTTTTTATTGTGATACAACAGTACTTGCATCTCATGGAGCAGGACTGGATAATCTGGAACACGCAGGATCTCAGTTACCTTATGTATTGATTGGGGCAGCGGTTTCCGTGGTTGGATTTTTCGTATTAGGGATTATTATGTAGGAGGAGATTTTGAAATGAAAAATAAAAAATACGTCGTTACCATTGCCAGACAGTTTGGCAGCCTGGGCAGACCAATTGCAAAGCGCATGAGTGAGAAACTTGGAATCGAATTTTATGACAGAGATATTGTTGAGGAAGCTGCAAAAAAACTGAATCTTCCAGTATCTAAAATTAACGAGATAGAAGAAAGTGCAAAAAGGCATGTAAAAACAAATAATTTTCGCCGTATGATGTATCCTCTCGGAACACAAGCAGATGAACTGCAAAATAAATTGTTTGAGACACAGGAAAACATTATTAAATTTTTGGTTGAACGTGAATCCTGCATAATTGTGGGACGGTGCTCTGACTTTATTTTGGCGGACGAACCTCATATACTTAGAATTTACATTTATGCACCATATGAAGTGCGTATAAAAAATTGTGTAGAAGAGTTGCACTTAGAAGAAAGTGAGGCTAAGAAAATGATTAAAGAGGTGGATCAGGCAAGAGACAATTACCATATGCATTATACAGGCTATCTGCCGAATGATCAGAGATTTAAAGAAATCATGATTGATAGTAGTTTATTTGGAACAGAAGGGACAGCAGATTATCTTGTTGAGGCGGTAAAAAGATATTTTGAATTGGGTTAAATTGATATTTTCTGTGGGCAACAGATGGGGATCTTACGGCAGGCGGCAACCTTAAATTGTGGCCTGCCTTTCATTTTTGAATGATATGCCTCAATAGTGTCAATATTATGATGTTGGAGTCAAAAGGTATTTTGCCCCCTATGATACACGGATTGCTCCGCATTTCATGCTCC
>UQAW01000169.1 GCA_900539175.1 uncultured Lachnospiraceae bacterium | reverse complement strand
TTCGAATACATGTGTTGAAACTGGGTATTCAATGAAATCTTCGGTATAGTCTTTTCTTCGGCATAGTCCGAATGCAGGAGCAGTTTTCCCTTGATTGCTGGCTGAGAATCCAAAGCCTTTTGTAGCGTCCGTATCGCAAGGTCGCTCGTGATATGACAATCTGTAATACTGGCGACAACACTCCGGTCATGGAGGTCGATGATGCTGCAGTTGTACCTCACATCATGATTTTTCAGGAACAGATACGTGAAATCTATGCACCATTTTTGATTGAAAGCATCTACGGTAAAGTCCTGCTTCAGCTAGTTATCAAACACTTTATATTGTCATGCTCCAGTAACCGTCAACGCCACTGTGTTCATGGTAAATTTCTTCTATATTGTGCCAGAGTCTCTGATTTATGGGCATAATAATCTACCTTCCAGCCTTTCCGGTAGTTGTAAATAAACATTTGGATATATCTTCAGCCATAGCAGCAGCCAACGCGTACCTAATATATTCCGATGTTCATCTATAAACCGATAAGCCTCTAATCGATTTCCTTCGCAAAGAATGCCGCTGCTTTTTTAAGAAAAGATTCTCTTTTGAGCCTCTTCCAACTCTCTTCGTAGCCAAAGGCTCTCCTTCATGAGTTTTGCTTCGTTTTGATTATCCGGGTTGGCATTGGCTTTGGATTGGCATTCTTCGCTGAATTCAGCACACCACCTGGAGATACTGGCTTTGGAACCACCGTATTCAGCAGTGATGCTTTTGTAGATGAGTCCTTCTTCTAAATGAAGGCAGACAATTTTTTCTTAAACTCTGGCTCATAAATCTGTGGCATAATAAATCGCTCCTTTATAATAAGCAGTATATCTTATCAGCCACTCCTATTACAACTATAGTTTATCACAACACTGATAGGATTTTCCTACTGTATGTTATCAGCTTACCAAAGCGAAAAAAGTTTCCTCTGTTCTCCAGTGGAAATCAGTTATGCTGATTTTACAGATCGCACTCTTACCGCTTTATACCATATATTGAAGAACGGCGAAAACTATAATGCATAACTTTATCAGAAATCCGATATGCCGTCGGCTGACTGTGAGATTACGATAGAGCAGGCAATCATCATAGCAAGGAAGCAAGGTTATAAAATCAAGTTAGCAACTGTATAACCTTAACATTTTCAATATTCAATTTTTAAAGTAGCCACCAGAAGATGGCCTATTTGTCATAAATTTAGTTAATGGATACCCTCTATTTCTCATTTTCAATCTTCACCACTCCTTGTATAATAAGTTTATAACCAAGTAGAACAGGCTATAGACTTATTCTTTTTTGGTATAGATGCAAGGATAATTCTATGATGTCATATCAAGAAGGTTCTCCTCCAGAAGTGCTGGTTTATCCTTTTCACATCTATACAGTTTACAAGTTACTTTATACCAAAGCTCCCTCATGCCATAATAGTTCTCAGTGGAGTTTTAGCTAAGGTCACTGCTGTTTTACTCCTACAAAGCATCCGCTATTCCTTAGAAAGTCTGCAGCCCAGACGCTACACCATGACTGCTTACACAAATGCTGTATCCCTGGTTTCAACCACCAGTAGGGTATAGTTCTACTGGATGAATACTGATAACGTGAAGTTTCAACCGATACATCGAATCAGAATAAACTTTGCTTCTGGTTTTCCATTCCAAACAGAAAGGTGGTGATTACACATGAAGAAAATCGATTACCTGTCAACGCTTTTTGTTGGAATCGATGTCGGTTCCCGCATGATTGTTATCTCCGTTTTGAATTTCGAGCAGGAGTTCCTGAGCAAAATGATTCCCATCTTCAATGCTCAGTTTGGCGCTGAACAGATGATCTCTGACTGCGATAAGCCAGTTTTATGAAGATTCCATCTTTATCCATAGTATCGCCTGATTTTTAAGATTTATTCAATTACAGTGCTACTTACAGAAATGTCCAGAATAATGCATACCCAGATCTTCCCCCGGTTCATCGTAATCTGATTCCCCTCAAAATCATAATAGTACATAGGTCTTCACGTATCTTTTTACCCCATGCTATATCAATTGCTTTTCCGTTGGTACGGATTGTCAACACTATTTATACAACTTTTTGAAGCTTTTTTCCTTATATTATATTCCGCAGATGTCAAATATCCCAGGGAAGAATAGATCTGATGATGATTATACCAATTTACGCAATCCCATAACTTAGTTTTAGTTCCTTCAGATCTGTGAATGTTTCATTCAACACGAATTCTGTTTTTATGATTTTAAACGTGGCTTCTGTCACTGCGTTATCTTAGGAGTATCCTTTATGGCTCAGGGCACGTTCCATTTCAAAGGTCCAACAGTTCCTCTACCGTACTGTTTTTGAACTCATTCTCATGATCACAATTATCCTGAATTCAGCACAATTGTGACAGGGGATGCCAATATGTATCAAAAACATTTCAAAAAGTAGCGGTAGGGATGATCCATAGTTATTCAAAAAAAGCTTATCCGTGGGACAATGCCTGTATAGAATCCTTTCGTAACCGCCAAATAATGATACGGTCAGATATAAAATTACCCCAACCCTTTGCGAGTTGGAGCAATTCACTATAATTCACATGCGATTTTTGATAGATTGGAGTTTTT
>UQAW01000168.1 GCA_900539175.1 uncultured Lachnospiraceae bacterium | reverse complement strand
GTAGGTCTAAGGGTTTATAGGTATCCCTTGAACAACCTAAATACATTATACAAGGGAGAAAATGATTATGGCAAAGATTATTGTGTTAGGTGCCATGAAGGGCGGAGTCGGCAAGTCCGTCTCCACCTTCAATTTGGCATATTCATTGAGAAAATTAGGAAAGAATGTTTTGGTGGTGGATTTTGATAGTTCGGCGAATATTACCAGATGTGTGGTAGAGGATATGAAAACTATTGAAATCAGTATTGGTGACTTGATGATGAATCAGATGGACGAAGAGGAACAGCCGAATCCGGCTGAGTACATTATTAACAGAAATGGAGTTGACTTTATACCATCATCAAAAGTGCTGTCAGCGGTAGATGCAAAATTGAGATTGAAAATGGGAGCAGAGAAGATTCTGGCATGTATTCTGGAACTGTTAAGAGCAAACTATGATTACATTTTGATTGATACATGCCCGTCATTGAATACCTTAAACATCAATGCAATTTCCGTTGCAGATGAAGTGATTATTGTAGCAGATACACAGTTCTGGGCAATGACTGGACTGGAAGACTTCCTTTTGACCGTAAAGAAGATTAAGAACCGTGTCAATTCCAAATTGGATGTGTCCGGAATTTTGCTGACCATGTGTGAGGAGAGAACCAATCTTTGTAAAGTTATTGCGGATGAAGTGGAAGAAACATTCAATGGAAAACTCCGTATTTTTGACAGTAAGATTCCGAGAACAGTAAAAGTAGGAGAATCTGTTTATTATGGAGAACCATTATTAGAGTATGCACCGAGAACAAAGGCTTGCAGAATGTATCAGAATTTAGCAAAGGAGTTGATTGCGGATGAAGGCTAATGCACCAAAACGAAAAGTATTTCAGGATGCGGTGGATTTAATCAGTCCACCAGAAGCGGTAAATGTTGTAGATAATGGATATGCAATGATTTCAGTGGAGAAGATAGTACCGTTTCATAATCATCCATTCCGCCTGTATGAGGGAAAACGCCTTGCTGATATGGTGGAGAGCATCCGTGAGCATGGGATTCTCATTCCAGTGATTGTACAGAAAATTGCGAACGGGTATGAAATGCTTTCCGGTCACAATAGATGGAATGCCGCTAAGATTGTGGGCATCAAAGAAATTCCGACAATCGTCAAAGAGAATCTGACCGAGAGAGAAGCATATGTGTATGTGATAGAAACCAATATGTTGCAGAGGTCTTTTGATGACCTCTTACCATCAGAGAAGGCGGCGGTATTGGCAGAGCGATATGAAAAAGTTATGTGCCAGGGAAGACGAAATGACATTCTGGAAGAGATAGCAATGCTGAATGGTATGGACGCACCAGAGACTTGTGGACATAATGTCCACAAGTCAAAGAGCAGAGATGCCATCGGAGAAGATTACGGAATGACCGGACGCAATATTGCAAGATATATGAGGTTAAATCAGACCACAGACCAGATTAAGGAAATGGTGGATGATGGAACAATGGCTATGGTGACAGCGGTGGAATTGTCCTATCTGTCAGAAGAGGAACAGAAACATGTATGTACAGTCATGGAAGAACATGGTGGGAAGATAAAGAATACTCAGGCTGTGAAATTGCATAATGCAGCCGGTTCTCTTACAGCAGACAAAGTGAAGGATATTTTGGTGGGAGATGCGAAAGAAAAGCCGGTATCTGATGCAAAGATGTTTGCTCAGATAAAAAAGAAATACTTTAAGGGTAAGTCTACGGATGAAATTATGGGAGTTTTGGAACAGGCATTGGCTACATGGTTTGCCAGAGAGGGGGAAGCAAATGTTTGATACAAGACAGTTTAAGAAAATAAATCCTCAGTATTTCAACATCATCATGCTGAGTGAGCGTGATGTGACGGTGCAGTCTATAAATACCGGTCATTATTGGTATCTGCATAATACGGATTATCCGGCAGAGGGCAACTGCGTAATCTTCCATAAGCATAAAGCATCCCATCCATATCATCTGCATGGTCGGGCAGGCACATTGACACAGGCAGTGAGCGGTATTAAGAAGCATGATAAGTGGCAGATGAGGGGAAGAAAATAATACGAATTTACAAGAAAACGGCGGTGCATGATTTGAGTTTTCATGCATCGCCGTAATTTTTATTTATACATTTCAAGAAGCTCGGCATAAGCGATATAGATACCAGCCCTTGCCAGGAGATCTTTTCGCTTTTCATATAGTGGTTGTAAAATCACTTCTACGTCTTTGCCATAATGAATCTGGTTATGACAGTTGCTGCATAAAGATACGATGTTTTCCTCAACGTCCAAAGAAAAATCAAAATTATCGGAATAAGCCATTGGTATTAAATGGTGTGGTTCGGTATAAGGTAGATTATTCTTCTTTCGGATAAATGTTGGGTGTTCGGAATCTATTTCACATTTATACTCCGCAATTTTTAAGGCATTCAGAGCAGTATTTGTATCACGTGGATATGCTTCAGAAGAAGAAATTTTTGCAGGAGCCTTTTTCTTTTTTGGAGTTCCCTTGTAAGTTGGCTTTTCAGGTATGTCGCTGTCAATTTCAGTAATTGTATCATCTAATAATTTTCTGTCGAGTTCAGACTCAACGGAGACTATGAGAAAATCTCTGTAAATAGGATTCTTCTATGATAATGAAAGGTGAG
>UQAW01000167.1 GCA_900539175.1 uncultured Lachnospiraceae bacterium | reverse complement strand
TACGTCTGTCCGCTCACAACCGGTGCGAATTTAAATTTCTGCGCATCCGAGGAAGGATCCTTCCGTGCCAGACAAAGTGTGGTATGTCCTTCCGAATTCAGCGGACCTTTCGCCAGCACCAACTCCGGATAAAAGTCCATCGTTAGAATTCTGGTACTTAATTCATGTAGGTCGTGCATCCTATAAAGCTTTGGATCCCCGCTCATAATCCAACAGTTTCCCGCATTATTTTAACAAATCATTTACCTTTGCCTGAACTGCTTCATAATCAAATCCGGCTGCTTCCAGTTTTTTTCTTCTTTCCTTACCATTTCCCCATTTCCCGGCAATTACTTCTTTTGCAATCTTCGCCACATCAGGGGTTTTCAACAACGTGTTCACCTTCTCCTGAACTTCTGAAAAGTTATATCCGGCATTCGTCAGAGCTGCTACTCTCTCATTGCCGTTCCCCCATGAACCGCTGATCACTTCCTTAGCCACCTCTGCAACTGATTTCTTTGCAGGGTCAGAACTTCCCGGTACAGTACCGTCAGTATCGTACCTCGGGCAAATGAAGCCCCTTATGTACCTGCCATTGATTTTCATTGTCCTGCGTTTTACAGCATCGGAATAATTGCCCTCAATGACAGTGAACGTTCCTGCTGCTGTATTTACACTTTCTACTGTTCCGATATGATCAGGGGTTCCGGTATTGTCACCTCTGCCCGAATCATTCCAATCATACAAAACTGCGTCCGCAGGTTTTGGTGTATATCTGTCATCCTCAACCCAGATACCCATTTTCTTAGCCGCTTCGATCAGGTAATAGCAGCTGATCTCAACAGGCATAATATCAGTATAGCCCAACTTGATCGCCAATGCAGACCATGTTGCGGCACACCAGGCCCAGCCATAAGCCATCTTTATACCCCGTGGAAATTTCCCGGTGTAACTGTTATAAATGTCAATGATGGATTTATAAGATCCATCCGCTTCGTTCTTACCAAGCCAGGATCTGGCAAGAGTAACAACTGCATTTCTGCTTCTCATTTTTATCGCCTCTTTCGTTTTATATTGTTATACTGTTTGATCAATTTCACGTTCATTTTTTTCCTTCACATTCGTAAAAACCACTTAAAGGGGTACAAAAAAGGAAGCAGCCGTTAAAATTAATTTGACCGCTTCCTCACTATAAATATATTGATAATACTTATTTACTTTTGATACTGCATCCCAAAAAACAGAAAATCTTTTTATCCTACCGACTTTCTTCTTGTATCCTCCAGTTCTACATTCCAGTTTTTCATTTGCTCCAAAAACTCTCTCTCATTTACCTCATACAATGAATACCATCTTTTTTTATTTTCCTTTCCATCTGAATGCAAAGAAGGACAATATACAAAAAAGAAAGAAAAAGGATGCATAAGAAAACTATAATCATATGCCTGCATCCACCTTGGCTTATGTATTCGGTGAACAGAAAAAACAATAGCCCTTGAATCATCATAATCGTTATAAGCACCATTTGAATAATAATAACGCTCAATTCGTTTAATACGGAGGTTTTTCCACAGGTACTTTTTCCTAAATCCAAGAAAAGACACAGTACATCCTTCCTCATCCATAATCAAAGTGCGATCCATGGTCATCCAAAGTCTAGTAAAAAGCACAATTACTCCCACAAGTACTTCAATATCACTATAGAAAAAAACAATAGCGCCTAAAACTAACAAAATCCCCGTAATCCTATTTCCCTTTCCGGATTTTACTACCATGTTCTTTACTACTCCCTTTAAATTTTTTAATTCTCTAAGAAAGCGTCTCATAAATTGTATATGGAGATCCTGTCTCCTAAACTGAATTGATGTAAACCGCATAACCGGCAATTCTTCTTCTCTCTAACTTGCAAGAAGCTGTTTCATTTCATCACTTTCGGATTTATTTCCTCCGCATACTACGAAGCCCAATTATCATACCAAGCCCAATCATTGATGACACACCAACTGCAACAGTTGCCGCATAACCTGCTGAAAGAGCAGCATTTGGTTTTTTCACCGTTTTTTTAACAGAATTCTTTGAACTGATTTTTTTACCCGTATTCCCGGATTTAACAGTTCTGTTCTCACTTGTTAAAACGGCACCTCTAGATATTGCTGTCGTACCCAAACTGAAACCTGTACCGAAAGTCAAATCCATTGCTGCATTGACTTTTATTTTCTCAACTGTTATCGTATCTTTCGTAATATTGGCCATATTACTGATACTCCACTTTGAAGCTATTCCACTTAAAACCCCACAAAAAAGAGCTGTTCCATTCCCCACCTCATCTTTAAGGTCCCAATAAGTACAAACCCCATTAATTATACCATTAGCCCAAGGACCCAAACGTGGAATTGTATTAATTGCACCAGTCGCTGCTGCAAGCAAAAAATCATCTGGAGTGAAATCTTGCCCCGTTACTTTCTTTGATACATAAGTTATTGCTACATTAACTACTGCGCCTGTAAGCGCTGCAGCTACATGCATCCAAAACATTCCATCTAAATCCAATCTGGCAATTGGGTTATTATCACAGTAAGCATACAGATTCTTATCCGTCAATGCCATTGGCGATGCACTCACAAGACTTATATCATCCGCACTGATAAACCGACAAGTCTCCGGATCATAATAACGGCTATTCACATAATACAGTCCCGTCTCTTCATCCCAGCAAT
>UQAW01000166.1 GCA_900539175.1 uncultured Lachnospiraceae bacterium | reverse complement strand
CGATCTGAAGGAAATAAGTTTTTAACCGTTTTTTCCTTCAAATTCTTCATTATGGTTTAGCAAGTTGATTTACTGTCACTTATTATGAAGGATTTTTTTTCAATCCTTCATAAATTCTTCATCTCTGTAAGTTTGTCCGTAAGCGTCTCCGCGATTCTATATAGTATATTAAAAATAAAAAGTCTAATGATCCCTTTTTAGTCATTAGCCTTTTCCCATCTGTCAGGAAGCAGTTGCCTGTATTTTTCCAGTGGTGTATTCGGTTGCCATTCGGCAGTTCTGTTTATGACATCCGTGAGATACTCAAACAGATTCACTTTATTCATCCTACAAGTAAGTGCTATCGTGTAGAGTATGGCGCCCCGTTCGGCTCCCTTATGGCTGCCGAAGAACAATGAGTTTTTTCTTGATAAGGATATGTAGCGGTTCATCCGTTCAACTATATTGTTGTCCAGGTAAGTGTCACCATAATTAAAGATGTCCACCACGGCATTCCACTCATTGCGAAGATAGGTGACAGCTTCCTTCAGTTCGCTCTTAGGCAACAAATCTCCCCGTTCTTCTATATCATCAAGCACATCTTTTATTTCTCCGAGTATGTCCGGCGCATACTTTTTCCGATGGACAAGATTCTGTTCTACCGTCCATCCGTCAACCCCGATCTTATGCTTATGTTCATTTTGATAAAGTGTGTTTATCAGCTCCACGATTCTTTTTGCATCCGGTTCATCCTCACCGCAATCTATAAATTTCCGTTTTATATGTTGCAGGCACGGAATGCGTGTGATATGGGGATAAGCATCGCTTTCGAGCTTCCGGTAAGGTGAGTATCCGTCGCTTTGTATGATACCTTTGCAACCGCCTAATTCGTTAAGAATAACTTTTTCAGAGCGGGAGCCGTCATCATAGAGCAGGTATATCATCCTGGTGTTTATGCCCACAACCACCCAGAGGTATCCCTTGCGGACTCCTTTTCCCTTGCTGTTCTTTTCCGGGACGAGTATTTTGTAATAGGTTTCGTCGGCTGCCTTATAAGGATCACTCAAAGCTGTCTGCCGGATACACTTATAAAGATTTTCAAAGAGGCTTGAGGCTTTTTCCATCAACTTATGAGCCGTAGGTTTCTTCAGCGTAAAGCCATGACTTTCGAAGTAGTTGATGATTCTTTCAACCGGTAGCGATTGTATATAACGCAATTCCATCAGCCCGGCAATGAATGAGCCGTCATAGCTGGAATTCAAGAAAGCCGAGACCGGTGTTTTCCCCTCAAAGAGACGACCGTCTTGCGCATAGGTGTGTATCCTGTAGACGTGCTTGATGAAGCGCATGGGTACACATTCATAGCGGACACATATTCTGGGAGCGGTGGTAACCAGCCGGGCTTTATTGATGTCAAAATCAGGATCGTCGGGATAAACGTCATGTTCCTCCTGCTCCATCTCATAATGCATGTCACGTTTGGCCCCATTGTTCTTTCTGGCTTTACGCTTATCTGCTTTTTCTGCTTCTCTCTTCTGCCGCTCTTCCTCCGGCAATGCAGGTTGAGGGGGTTGTTGCTGTTCGGATGTGTTTGATACAAGTTTGGCGATCCCCTTAGTAAGACGCTATTGCTTGCCAAGAGATTCGCCTTTTTGAAGGAGTGCCTCTTTAAGGGAAGAAACCTCCTTTATCAAATCATCTATCTGGTCCAGGAGTCTGTTGTTGTCATCCCGCAACTCCTTGATTTGCTCCTTCAATAACTCTATGACCTCATCCTTTTTCATGGCGTAAAGATACAAAAAATCAATGAGTCGGCCAAAATAATCGGATGGTAATTTAAAATCAAACAGTTAATATACAGTATATTACATTAAATCCTAAAACGTTTTCGCAACCGTACAGACTTCAATGACACTCCATTCAAGATAAAAGACAAAACCTGATAAGAGATCTCATAATTGCCTGTATGGGGGTTAAATGTCGGCAACTCAAAACTTCCACCTTCCAGACGCTTGTAGTACAGGAGAAAGCCATCACCATCCCAACGCAGTATTTTTACACTCTGCCGGTTTTTGCCAAAGAATAAAAATATATCTCCGGAAATGGGGGACAGCTCCTTCATTTGAGAGCGTATGATTTTGAATAAACCGTCAATGCCAAGGTTCATACGGACAAAGCCCTGGTACAGATAGTAGCGATTGGCTGATGTTAGAGAATACATGGATCCCCCTCCTTTCTTTCGTAATCGCATAACATTTTAATAATACCCCCGGGAGTGGCCCGTTTGACCGAAATGGTCGTTCCGCTGTTAAAGGTGATTGTGATCCCGGAAAGACTAAACTCTTCTTCCGACAACATGACGGGGGCTATTTGAGTGAACGAAGGAGAGGAAGTTGTCGGTCGGGAGGGTTCAACGCCGCCATAATAATCACGGACCACATCCGCCTTGGCTTGTTTAACGCTATAACCCCGTCTGGACATCCAGGAACTCATACCTCCAAGAGTGGTATGCTGATCACGGCAAACATCGGCTAAAGAACAATTGTAGTCTACTTTCAATACTTCAAGGAAATGTTTCCAGGTTTTTCCAAATCGATTTTCTGCTAAATCCATAATGATTCATTTTTATATATGGCAAAAATATAAGAATGAAAAATGGGCGACAAGATAGAATCGCGGAGACGCTTACCCACTGCCTACATACCGGTTAAAGGGCATTACGAGATCGGAAGAGCACA
>UQAW01000165.1 GCA_900539175.1 uncultured Lachnospiraceae bacterium | reverse complement strand
AAAAACTTTGGAAGAAAGAAGCTGTGAGGAAAGCTATTTATTCCCTCGACTAACACGAGATACTATGCCGAAAAAACTTAATTATGCCGTATAACTTGTAAATGTTTTCGTTTTTTCGGCATAGTCACAGTGAAAAATCAACGGTTTATCAATCTTTCGGTGTTTCTTTGCTTTTTCGATACACTCCACTACATTGGCTGCTTTCAGGGTATCACTAAGTACCCAGGAAATAATTTTTCTGGAATATAAGTCCATAATACTTATGAGATACACAAACCCTTCACATGTCAGATATAAGTAATATCTGAGCACCAGACAGCATCCGGATGATCCGGATTGAATTCTTCATCCAGTATGTTTTTTAACTTTCGGCTGAAATCAGAATCGGTTGTTGTTTGTACATATGGTTTCACCCATTGGGCTTTTATTCCCATCTGCCTCATGTAATTGCCCACGGTTTTCTCCGTAACTTTCTCACCCGATTTCTGCAGTTCTGCCGTGATTTTAGGGGCACCGTAGTTCTGATGGGAAGCATCATAGATCTTCCGGATTTTTTCTTTTAAAACTGCACGGTGGATTTCTGTGTCTGAAGGGACACGTTTTTTCCATGCATGGTAGCCGGATCGTGAAACACCTGATTTGTTCAGTATCCCGCTGACAGAAACCCGGCGTTTCACGGGCAGGGCATTGATTTCTTCCACATACTCTGATACAGCTGTGTAGAGGGCTTTTGTCATTTTCCCAGGATACTGATTGCTCTTTTTAATACTTCAAGAGCATCTTTTGTGTCTCGTAATTCACGCTGTAATCTGGCAATTTCTTTTGTTTCATCACTGGCATAATTACCAGAACCGCGGGTGGGAACAGCCCCTTCATTTTCCTTCGCTGTTTTTATCCAGTTTTTGAGTGCTGATTCACTGATTCCAAGATTTTCAGCTGTTTTACGAAGTGTCAATTCGGGATGATTCTTTCTGTATCGAATCGCATCTTCTTTAAACTATTGTGAGTATTGAGTACCTTTCGCCATAACCATTCTCCTCCTTCCTATGACTATCATATAACATTTATTGAAAATGGTCATGTTTATTTTGTACTATTTATATTCTAGCACCAAAAGCCGAAACCGTATCGTAGATATATCTAAGACCTCCGACCTGCTTAAAAAGACTGCCAGAGATTCTTATCGATTAGACAACTGCATGTATGAACCGTTAAATGTATCTTTAGCAAGCTCTTTCAGCTACATCCAGACCTATCAGAAAGAAATCAAACTGATCAATCAGGCAATCGAAAAGTGTATCCATGGAATGAATCCAAATGCATTTATCATTCTGAAATCCATTACGGGTATTGGTCCCGTATGGGCTGCTGGCATTCTGTCTGAAATAGGCGATATAACCGCATTCCATTCATCCGATGCTTGCCAAATATGCTGATTCTGGTAACTTCGTATCCGAAGATAACCGTGTTTCAAAAGCAGGCAATACTTATCTGCATTATTATCTCGGAGAAACTGCAAACAGTGTCAGGAGGTATGTTCCTGAATATGCTGAATTCTATTCCGGAAAATATGCTGAAGTTACCAGACATCAGCACAAAAGAACACTCGCACTTACATCTCGTAAATTCATACGACTCGTTTTTGGTTTTCTGGTCAAAAACCAACTGGATGCCGAATTAAATACAGAGTCTTAATAACGTTCATTTTTCAAAAACTGATTTTTGAGTGATGGTGAAGTGCGCCCTTTTTTAAAAAAACATATCAAAATCTTTTTCAAATATCTCTTGACATATCACCAGAATGCTTTTCCTCAATCTCATATATTCATATATCTTCAAAATAACTCATACCTGTCACATTATAAAATTCTGCATCTGTAAACTTCCTATTTTTTAACACTTTTCTTATTTTCAAAACTAACACAACAGTCCTTTCATTAATATATTAAATTTGTCTGAAATATATTAATTTTTCATGTTTTTGTCTGTTTTTGTAAAAATTTATCAATTTGGTTACAATGTAAACGGCAGATAGTTCATACCTTGACTGCTTAAGTAAAAGTAAGTAGATAATAATCCGTACCTTGACAAAATAAGAAAGTCCCCATTGTTTTACCAGGGAAGAGGTTGGCTACTACTTTTTATTAAGTTTGCTACGGCACTCATCAGGAAGTACGGATGTAAGGCAAGCGCTTAATTTTTAGCCGTTAGTAATCAGAACCACCAGCTTAACCCAACATCATGATACCAGGTGTAAAACGGCAGATTCTGGTTACCGGAAAAAGCGCAATCGCAACAAATTAAATTCTCTAAATGCACACTATTAGTGTATGAAAACTGCAGAATCACATCAGCGATAGCACATGATTTCTTAAGCGCTTGTCTGTATAAATCCATAAAGACGCAGACGGTGCAAGGACTGCGCAGCAGCTTGTTTATCCTTGCAGCTTCTGTGGCTTTATAGAATACTCTTGCGAGCGCTAAAAATCTGCTGTTTATCCATACAAGCATGGTAAAATTAATTTGCTGTTTATGGCTACGACAATCTGCCGCTCTACAACCAGGGTCAAAAGATTATGCATTTCATTCTTACATGAAAAAGCATGACTTTGGGACCCGTAAAACGTAAGCGCCAAATATTCCTGCGGATTTTCTAATCTCCTGGATTCCTCTATAATTGTAAATGAAAGATAGTTAGACTATTTCACTACAATTACGGAGGAT
>UQAW01000164.1 GCA_900539175.1 uncultured Lachnospiraceae bacterium | reverse complement strand
CTTAATCCACATATCAAACCATAATCGGATAATTTTTTCTCTCTCGTTCATAAAGCACCTCCACAACTTCCGATTGAACAAAATCGCTGCGCGATGGCCTGCCAAGGCTGTGGCGCAGTTTTATTTTTATTAAAAAGCAGTGGAATTACTTTCCATAATCCGTTATTGTTAAGTTACCACACGAAACAACTGAACTAAGAAAGCTCCACTGCCTATGATAAGAATAACATTTTCCAGTCTCTTCCGCAATCGGAATTATGACGCTAACGCACCTCCGAATAGGTAGATGTAATTATTAACACTACTTATTCTGGAGGTTTTATTATGTATAAAGATATTTTTGAATCCATCCGCAATGAAGCGGAAAAACGTAACCTGCGTGAAAGAACTATTCAACTGTATTGCTCTGATGTCAGTTACTTCCTTCGTTGGATTGGAAAAAATGTTTCTGATCTTACACTTGAAGATGCGGAAAGTTTTCTTACTGCCAAACGTCTGGAAGGAAGGTCTCCTGAAACTCACAATCACTATCGGTCTGCAATCAAGTTCTTATATAAAAAGGTGCTGAAGATTCTCTGGGATGATGACACTGTTCCGGCTATGAAAAGAGAGCGAAATCTTCCTGCTGTTCTATCCCGCGATGAAATAAATGCAATCATTGACGCCACTCCGAATCTGAAGCATAAAGCGATTATTGCAACTATGTATTCTTCCGGATTACGTGTATCAGAGGTTGTTCATCTTCATTATGATGACATTTCACGTACCAACATGACAATTCATGTTCGTGAAACCAAAGGCAGAATTGACAGGTATACAATTCTGTCTCAAAAAAATTTAGACCTTCTCACAGAGTATTGGTACAAATGTGGTCGCCCTAAAGATATCCTTTTCCCAAGTTCCTGGTCCGGTGGATATCTTGATATAGCCAGTGTTAACCAGTTCTTTAAGAAAAGTGCTAAACTCGCCGGCATTAACCGTCATGTTTCCTCTCATGCGTGCCGTCATAGTTTTGCCAGCCACCTATTCGAAAGTGGCACAGATATAAAATATATCCAGTCACTTCTGGGACATGTTGATCCTCGCTCTACAGATGTTTACCTTCATGTGAGCAACAAGACACTTCTTGGAATCCGCAGCCCGTTCGACAACCCGGAAGGTGGTGAATCATGAGTAAGGATTGTACGATTCAGGATGTTTTTCATCGTTTTTATCCATCTTTTGAATCCACACATAGTATTTCTCCCGCTCAGCGAAAGGCCGCTTATCACATCATGAATTGCAAAACCGGTGCCTTTGGTGTGAATGTAAGCGTATGCGAGGACTGCGGCTGCATGTCAGTCCACTATAACTCCTGCCGTGACAGATGCTGTCCTATGTGTCAGGAGTTTTCAAAAGAAAAATGGGTAGATGCACGGCGTGAGGATATCTTAGATGCTCCTTATTTCCATGTAGTTTTTACAGTTCCAGAAGAACTTAATCCCATTATCTACAGCAACCAGAAATTCTTATACACTGCTCTTTATCATGCGGCTTCAGATACTCTCAGTGAACTTGCTGCTGATAGTAAATATCTTGGGACTGATATCGGCTATATTTGTATCCTCCATACATGGGGAAGCACCATGAATTTTCATCCTCATATCCATGCGATTGTTCTTGGTGGAGGGCTGGATGTGAAAAATCATTGGAAAGACAACGGGAAAGAGTTTTTTCTTCCGATTAAGGTGATCTCCAAAATATTTCGTGGAAAATATATGGCTGAACTTAAGCAGCTCTGGGAAAATGACAGGCTTGAATTTCATGGATCGGCTGCACCTTACAAAAACTACTATACTTTCAAGGAATTGTTAAATACCTGCTATACAAAGGAATGGATTCCTTATTGCAAGAAACCATTTGACGGTGCCGAATCTGTCATCAGATACCTTGGAAAATACACCCACCGGATTGCTATCAGCAACTACCGTATCAAAGACATGACAGAATCTACAGTTACATTTTCTGCTAAAGATTACAAAAACCAAGGGCTTTGGAAAGAGATCACCATATCCGGCGAGGAATTTATCCGTCGATTTTTAATGCATGTTCCTCCAAAACGTTTTGTACGTATCAGGCACTATGGTCTTCTTTCATCCAGAAATAAGAAGAAAAAGATTACCCTATGCAGAAACATCCTTGGTTGCAAAAAATATATTTCCAAGCTGAAAGATATGGATGCACCTGCCATTATCCGTCTTCTTTATAATAAAGATATATGCAAGTGCTCTTCCTGTGGTGGTAAGATTATTCCTCTGCCTACAGAACAACATTTTATAAAACCAAAACCACATATGCTCTGTTAACGTATTATAACTGTATATTTTTTTAGCTTCCTTAGGGAGGCTTATTTCTGGTGTCATAATACAGGACTGAATTATAAATTCTATGTGTTTCTATGTGTACACGCTATCCTATTATAAATAGAGTGTCAGAATTAAAAGTCCATATAGAGTTGACGCGCTTTGTTCAACCAGAAAAAATCGAAATTGATGCAAACGAAAGGGCAGTTAATGAAAAGTCTCAATACTGCTTTTTCGTTTGCACCACCTTCGATTCTTTCCTTAACGATTTGTTGTCATCTTCATTATACTTCATCGACTATCGAAAAGATAGCATATTTTATGAAACTTGTCGGCTGGGAACAGCTTGCAACGCAAGGTGTCCCCAGATGGCAAGTCCACAAAAG
>UQAW01000163.1 GCA_900539175.1 uncultured Lachnospiraceae bacterium | reverse complement strand
TATAGCAAATTTTTTCAGCACTGTAAAGTATTGTTACTAACCGGATGAAGTACTAGTATCATCATATCATAATATTATAATGTTTTTTGGATGAGAAGTAAAGAGAACCACGACAGAAAAAGGACCGCATCCATCGATGCCGCCCTTTTCCGCTTTCTATAGTTCTTTCTACTCTTCTGTCGTTTTTTCTGCTTTGTCAGCGCTTGCTTCGCGCTTCCGTTTTGTCACAAGACCGCCGATACGCCCGGTTTCTTTCGCTGTCAGTGTTCTCCATCCACTCTCCAGAACTTTATCCAGCAGACCCAGCTCCCTGGCGATTTCATATTTCATGACCTCTTCGGGAGTCAGATTGTTCAGATCAATTTTTTTCTCTTTCTTTCTGCCCACAACGCCCACTCCTTTCTGAATCTCTGTCTTATAGGCGATCACAGAATTCTCCGAAACCGCCTGTCTCTATTTGGAGTGTAGCCAGGAAGAATTTTTTTATACGGTTTTCCGATAAAAATATCTATCGGGGAATAATAATTGCAGCTACAATATAAGCAAAGATTCCTGCACCCATACCGAAAACGCTCAAAATAACCCATGCTAATCTGACCAGAGTCGGATCGATATTAAAATATTCTGCAATTCCTCCGCATACGCCGCAGAGCATGTAATTTGTTGAAGAGCGATATAATCTTTTATTGTTATCCATAATGATACTTCCTTTCTTTCATGAATGTTGATGTCTGCTTCCGCAGACTTGCTCATTTTATGATGTTGGGGTCAAAAAGTATTTTGCCCCCTATGATACACGGATTGCTCCGCATTTCATGCTCCCGCAATCCTAAAAACATTCGAAATCCGCCCTGTTCGGGCTACTTTCTCATGTTTTACGGGTCCCAAAGTCATGCCTTTTCATGCAGGCATGAAACGCATAACCTTTTGACCCTGATATCATTTTATTTTATGAATGTGAAAACTGAATGTCAATCTGACCGACACCGCAGTCTAATTCGATCCTCCGATTCCCGTCACCGCTGGAAATCTGATCATTCAGGGAACCATAACTTTCATCTCCAAACTGGATCTGCCCTAACCCGCATTCTGCTTCCAGAGAATAATCTTCCTGTGTTCCCTCCAGGGTTGCTGTAATCTGACCGGCTCCGCAGTCCAGTTCGATACTTACGCCGGAGAGGCTTGCCAAATCCATCTGACCGGCTCCTACAGAACAATCAATCTCATGAGCCGTCAGTTTTTCACTGATATAGAGACGCCCTCCTCCGATTTCACTGGAAAACTTATGTGTATTCAATGTATCCAGAATAATCTCTCCTGCCCCGGCATCCAAAGATACCTCCTGCATTTGACCGTCTTTTGGCAGATAGATTGTGATTTCTGAACTGTCAACCGGTCTGTGGGTTTTATCCTCAATATAGAGTGTATTCCCTTTTTCTCTCACTTTAAATTTCGTAGCTGCAATACCCCTGGCATCTACTTTTACGTCAGAGCCATCATAATTTTTTAATACCACACTGCTATAGTCTACGTCAACCTCCAGATTTTTTATTCCGGAAAATGATTCTTCTTTATCACCGGTTTCAGAATCCCAACGTATTCCCGAACCATCTTCCCAGTCAAACATTGTGAAGCTGAAATACCCATTCGTTACCATACTTTTGATTTCTCTCCAGTTCACACCAAGTATCAAACCAATGATAATACAGCCGATACCAATGCCAGCAGCAATACTGCTGATTATAAGAAGTACTTTTTTCCATGTTTTCATTCCCATGTACCTCCTTCATTTTTTCCTCTCCCATGATGAAAAACTCTGGAGAGAAAATTGACAATTGCCCGGAATACCTTAGGTACACCTTTAAACAGCAGACAGGAAAATAATACGATCAGCAACAGTCCGATTGCCAGTAACAACAGCCCTGTACCAATGGTAACTAATCCCGCACCGGGAGCAGTCACGGTCAGAAAAGCCCCTTTTACAATTCCTGCAATTCCGCCTGCAGCCAAACCAATACCGAAACAGAACAGCGCAATAACCGCACCGAAAATTCCTCCGAATAACCCCAGCAATCCGCCGCCGATCCCCAGAATCACGGGGGACAGGAAAATCAATGCAATGATAAGCAATACCCAGCCGCCGACACCTCTGCGCTGGTGTCCCTGGACCCGCCAGTCTTCTTTCTGAAACTCCGCTGATTCGCTGTAAAAATGCTGCTCTTCCTTCCGCTTCTCACGCTGCTCTTCCCACCAGGAGCGTCTCTCCTCCTGTTGGTTCTGGTTCCTGTTCCGATGGGGAGCAGGCATCTGACCTTTCTCAGAAAACTGTGTGTCCCGGTATCCATTCTCTGTATACTCTCCCTGATCTTCCCCCGATGAACCATTCCGGTAGCTGGCTCGTATGATAGCTGCTACTTTACCGGGGCTTCCCAGTTCCTGAATAACTTTACCCTCATTCTCCTCTCCGGCATCATCAAAATAATCATTATAATAACATAGGGCATCCTGCCTTTCGTTCTCCGGCAGGTCGATGAGCAGACGTTCTAACTGCGCCATAAATTCTACTCTGTTCATGCACCTGTCCTCCCCTCTTCAAATAACAACGTAATCTTATTGGAATAACTCTTCCATTCCATCTTGTACAACCTCAGTTGTACCTCTCCTTTCTCGGTCAACTTATAGTATCTGCGGTTTCTCCCGCCAAATTCCATATCATAGACCATAAGGCATTCATCCTTCTGCAATCTCCGCAGCACCGGATATAAAGTGGATTCCGATACATCAATGACCTGCCGCACATCCTGTGTAATCTTGTATCCGTAAGTTCCTTCCTTTTCCCGGGAAACAACCGCCAGCACAATTGCATCGAGAAGTGCTGCACCCGTATTAAAAACCATGCAATCCCTCCGTTCCTGATATCATGATGAAAGCGTCAAAAGGTATTTTGACGCTTATGATATACGGATTGCTTCGCA
>UQAW01000162.1 GCA_900539175.1 uncultured Lachnospiraceae bacterium | reverse complement strand
CCTTGAGGAAAATGTGTCAACTAATCTTGACAAAATCACTTTGACTGGTCGACCGTCCATCCTTTTGAATACGGTTATATTGCCGGTCATCATGTAAAACTTTCGGATATTTCGGATACAGAGACAGACCGCCGCATTCGGGAAAAGGCTGCAGAGGATTTTTTGTCGGAGGTAGAAAAGGTTATGCAGTCAAGCGGTGTCTGTGTTCAGGTAGAAACAGGAAATATCAGTGTGGCCTCTGCCCTGCTTCCGGTCTACTTTATCAAATCCGGAAAGCTGACTGTAGTGATGAACGGACAGACCGGGCGGATTGCCGTATCACAAAACAGAACGAAAAAATCAAATCCATGGGTGATCGAACCATTGGTGTATACCCTGCTTGCCACGGGCCTCTTATCGATCCCGTACCATTTTGAGCTTGAACCCCTGTTCTTGTTTGCTTTCGTCTTTGCGGCAATATTTTTTTCTATTATGGGAGAGGGCAGGCATTCCTTAATTCGGAGGATAACGATCAGGAGTGAGGCAGCAAAAGCGAAGCGAGAAAAGGGCGAACTCAAAATAGAGGAAGGAAATGACATTTTAAGAAATCCATACGACAATACACCAGTGTTTTACGAGAAGAACAGGCGTGGAGAAGATGTTCCTGTGAGAATACGTTTTTACAGCCCCGTCAGGATTTGGTCCATCATAATCAATGTCGTTGCAACGGTACTGCTTCCTCTCATCATTGCCGCTGCAGTGCGACTGATTGACATATCGGGGACTTCACAGAAATTTTCTGACGGGTTTAGACCGATGTACGGCGCAGCCTGGTATGTTTTTGCCGGACTGATTGCCATTATTTATTTCGCAAAAGGCGTAAGAAAAGATGTCTACGAGCATCCGATCCTCTATGAAGCAACATCAGGCAAAAAGCTTGGGACTCGCGCTTCAAGAAAACTCAGTATTTTTTCTGTGCTGGGCATACAAAGGCGAAATGAGAATGGGAAAAGAGTGTCTTTGATCAAGGCATTTCAGATGTTGGGAGGACTGGGGATGTTCTTAGGAGTGTTTTTGGTATTCCTTCTAGTGGTAAGTGTTGCTGCGATTCTTATGTAAAAAGAATTGCGATCCAAAATAAAAGTTTAGCTATGCTCCCAGTCAAGGGCAGCGGGATGGAGGTTGTTATGGGTCTTTTCGATAGGGAGAATAAACAAATATGAAAATAAGGAAAAGTACGATTGTCTGGTTTGTTTTGGCTGTGCTTCTCGTTGCAAGCCAGGTCATTGAAATAGAAGACTCCGATGGCATGACATGGGCAGACGCTATTTATGTTAAGGATGCAAAGATCCTGCCGGAGAATGAAGGAAAACTCGTGGCGGTCTCAGGACATCCAGAGATGCTGGAGGCTGTCGTAGATGAAAATATTGGAGTCAGCTTTCCATCGCCAAAGGTATATCGCTCAGTTGAAGTCCTGATATATAACTCTACATTCAAGGACTGGACGGTTAAAGCTGTAAATGAAGGGAAATCGGAAGATGGATTTGAGACAGGAACCTTAACAGGTCGTGTAGCAATCGGAGAGTTTGAGTTAGATCAAGAAGTAATCAAACGAATTATTGGAGGCAAAGATGTAGATAAGGAAGACTTCAGCGCTGAAGATATCGCACATATGGAAGAAACAGGTTCTTTTATCAAATCAGGCGGCAGGTTCTGTTACACCGATAGGAAAGATGAGAATATTTTTTCTAACAGTGAGATTTGGGCTCATCCGGAAGATTATGACGGCGATTTCTACAGATGGAATAAGGATCTGGATGGCAGCCGTAAGGTCTGGTGGACGATGTGGGACATTGCGCCTGATGATGAATTAACGGTAGTTGGTATTCAAAAGGGAAATACGTTGACTTATTGCGATAAAGTTACTGGTGGCATTTCAAAAGATTGTATTGTAAGCGAAGATGAAATGACAGATTCGGCAAATCCGAAGCATGTTAAATTTTTTACTTATGCACTGGCTCTGTTATTTGTGATACTGGGCATCAGATCGGTGCAAAAAAAGAAGAAAGAGGAATGATAGGGCAGGGGAAAAGATAATAAATCGGCTATAAAAGCAAAACTTTGTTATTTATGTAATCCCTAATCCACGGTTGTGTTTTGGGAATAGTTCATCAGAATGCAAAGGGGAATTATGTACAACAAAAAACTGGAATATTTCTTCCTCATTCTCTGTGCTGTCCGAGTGGAATAGTGTGTTTGCTGAAATTACTAACCGATTTACAATCAGGTAGAGGATTTCAAAAGAAGGGTTCATCTGTCACTTCTCTATGATCTGGATGGTCTTGATTACTGCATGGCAATCGTCCGCCAGTTTCTGCTGGGTCAGCTTACAATCGTGTCTTGCGGAGCGGATGCAGCCGTTCCTATTGGTGTCAGGATGTCTGGCAGGAGCTTTTACCGGAGCCTGTGCGCAATTTGTAATACATAGACTAAAAAGTGATTTCATACAAGGAAAATAATCCTTGCTAAGTAGGTCAATCTGCCTTGTGTGGATTGGCCTTTTTGATTACCAATGTCGAAAATGGTCGATAAAGAAAAATAGATTTTTTAAGCTTTTTTCCGCAAACCTTTCCGGTTTGCCTGTATGAGATGTGTTCTATATAAGCGAGGAGGCGAAAAGACACAGCCCGATATTTGCGGAGAGGAGGGATGCGTGATGGCGATGCCCTCCGATACTGAAAGAGAAAACTGTCATAAGTTCGCAAAATTCTGTTTCAGAGTAATTAAAAATGAATGCAGCAATATCAAACGGGCAGCAGGTATCCGGAAAGATTATGATGCCACGGGTGAGGAGCCTGTGGAATATTTACTAGAACTGTTGTCGCACGAGGATGCATATACCGTGGAGGATTTGATTCTGAACGTGGATGGCAAGCCTTGTGTGATAGAAAGCGAGATACTGTTTGAAGCGTTGAAATCCCTGCCAAATGACCAGCAGAAAACTCTTCTTTATGATTTTTGGCTGGAGTTGAAGGACAGGGTGATTATTATCAAGCTTGGGAGCCACCATTCTTAAGCTTGAGAGCCATTGGAA
>UQAW01000161.1 GCA_900539175.1 uncultured Lachnospiraceae bacterium | reverse complement strand
TGATTTATGATTGAGCGAGGAAGTCCGGGCAGAAAACTGTTCGGACTTTTCTCATGTAGTCCAAAGTTGCGGTAGAATTGTTCACGAGTTTTATGGTACAATTTATGCGAATAAGGAAAACGGAAAATTAGAATCTAACAAGAGAATGTGGTTGTATGAAAAAATCCATATTAGTATTTTGGGCAATCGTGTGTCTGTTACCTATTCAAAGGAGGTTTAAGAATTTTAAATGAAACATATAAGAAATATATTGCTGTTGATTACGATTATTTTTGCTTTTGTTATGCAAGCTGAAGTATATCAAAATATGCTCTGGAACTTTAATGGTGCTTATTATTTATCGTCCAGATACACAACTACTAATGACGATATGGATTCATTTTTAGCCAATGCAGAAGATACAGCTGAGAAGCATGGTGTTCATATTTTTTCGACTTTTAATCAGAGAGTTTCTAATTATCAGACAAGACTTTATATTTATGGTGATGATACCGTTGTTCGGGATAGTCTTAAAAGCACAATGGATATTGAGGAAAAAACATATACGGCTTTGATAGGCGGAATCACCGTAATAGAATTTGAAGATTTTAGAGAAGCAAAAAACACAGGCAATGGACAGGAAATAATGGTCAGCTATATCGGTGACGATGATGACATTATTGCCACATATCAAGATTTGGCAAAAGAATATTCTATATCGCAGCCAGAGTTTTGGCAATCAACCGAAACTGATATGATGTTCATTGTTTGGGGCCTGGTTGCCATATTGATGATTGTACTTAATATGATTGAGGTGATACGCAGACAAAAGGAAGTAGTTGTACGAGCTTCTCTGGGCGAAAATGCTGCTGTGATTGCTCTAAAAGCTGTAGTGGCTGATATGATTTCATATGCTGCATTATTCGTCTTAGCAAAGTTGCTTGTTTCTCAATTTATATCGGGAGCGTATGAAGATCATCTCATTTTGGCAGTGTATTGTGCCGGAGCAGTTCTTTCCGTAATTCCTTATGCTGCTTTTGTCCGCTTTGATGTAAAAAAAGCCTTTGCCAATGCTTCAGATAAAAAAGGTATGTTTTATCTTCTGAACGGTCTTAAAGTATTTGCTACTGCTATGACGATTTTTACAATAACTACAAATCTCAGTAGCATTCAAGGTAATTTACTTACAAACACTACTCTTTTAGAAAATCATTATAATGATTACTATTTTGGAGTTATGCAGATTGAACCTCCTTTTGAAGAAAATGAGGAGGAATCCAAAGAGAGCGAATTTTGGAATGACCTTTACGAAAATGAATACAACACTATAAATCCGGTGGTCTGCATAGGCAGCCGGATAAGCGATACGGATAATTATATTTTTGTAAATCATAATGCCAGAGATATGCTGCAAGGGTTTTCTGATATGCTTACTGAAGATGATGAAAAAGAGGATATCGTGGTCTTCGTGCCAAAGGGAAGAAATGCGGAATCATACAAAGATATCGCAAAAGAGGAAATTGGCTCTCTTACCCAAAATGCAGAAGAACTGCGTGTTGTTTATAAAGAATATTCTGGCAGAGAGCAATTTTATTATCTCAATTCGAACAGAGAAGAGGCTATTGACGGATTGTCAAGAGCAACAAATCCGATTGTTATTTATCAGGCAAATGAGGCTGTTGCTTTGAATGGAAGTTATATCGAAACAGGAACATATAATGGTGAGGTGATCTACGGATGCGATGAAAGCACAATTCGTAATGCTGCGAAAAAATATGCAGAACAGCTTGGTCCACACTATTTTATGCTGACGAATGTCGGGGAGGATTATACTTATAGTCATAGTTTCCTCGTGAAACTGATTGGCTTTATAAGCTCTCTTTGCGTATTAGTATTGCTGTTAGATATCGCTATCATCATATCTGAAGTGAAAATGGAATTTAGACTTAATGCGATGGAAATCTCCCTCAAAAAGGTTTTGGGCTATCGCTTTTATGAAAGGCACAAAAGATTTATTTCCGTTAATCTCTTAGAAAATATAGCCGTTGTGATATTGATTTGCATTGTTTCGCTTTTTATATCTAACGCAAGTGTCGGGATTGCTTTACTGGTTGGAGCATTGCTCACCATTATTGAAATGGCAATCATTTTCACAAATGTTATGTGGGTTGAAAAAACAAATATCTCAAAGTCCTTGAAAGGTGGATGTTTATGATTATAATTCGTGGCTTAAATAAAGCATTTGGAGAGAAAATAATTTTCTCCAACTTTAATTTGGAAATTCCGGATGGAAGTTTTGTAGTAATCAGCGGGGATAGCGGCAGTGGAAAAAGCACTTTGCTCAATATGATTGGTGGTATCGAAAAGCCGGATAGCGGCAGTATCATAATCGAAGGGCTGAATATTACCCGGCTTAAAAATAAAAACAGTTTTTTTGCGGATACAGTGGGGTTTCTTTTTCAGAATTTTGCACTGCTTGAAAATAAGACAGTTAAAGAAAATTTAAGTTTGATTAAAAAATCAAGCCGAACTAAAGTATCACTTAAAGAAGCTCTTAATCGTGTGGGGTTATCAAAGGAAGTTAACAAAAAAGTTTATCAGCTTTCCGGTGGTGAACAACAGAGAGTTGCTTTAGCTCGTCTTATGATGAAAAAATGTTCTGTTGTTTTGGCAGATGAACCTACTGGCTCACTTGACAAGAAAAATAGAGATATTGTTATGAGGTTATTGCACGAACTCAATGAAGAAGGTAAAACGGTTATCATTGTTACCCACGATCAGGGTATTATTGAAGATGAACCTTATGTTGTGAAAATCTGAGAGTACCTCTTAGAAATGTCTTGATCTACATTTTATATAATTTGGGTCAGAAGAAAATCCCTTTAGGAACTAAAGGGCGCACTTCTATACTCTCCTATCGGGAGTATGTGCGTCCTGCGGAGCTTCATTCCCGGTCAGCAGAGAAAAACTGCTTGACCGAAAATGTTTCGTCACTTCGTTCCGTCAAGGGAGCTACACTCCCTTGCGACGCTTGTGCGTCTATCCCTTGTGGACTTGCCGTCCGCAAACAGCATGAAATGCTGTTCGCCGCCAGCAAGTTTGAAAAACCGAATACCGAAAATCAGACCGTTGACTGGTCGCAATGTGCGAAAAGTTGACGGTCTTTTTTTATCCCAAAAATCAAAAAAGGAGGTCAATCACAATGACAAAACCGAAAACCCTCGATCAGCTTCGAGCCGAAAAGGAACGAGC
>UQAW01000160.1 GCA_900539175.1 uncultured Lachnospiraceae bacterium | reverse complement strand
AGTTTGCGGGACATCTGACAGAACATGCCGGCCGTCTGGTGCTGTCCATTGGAAGGAGTAATCGCTGGAGATTTACTTTCAAGCGTCTTTATGACAGCTTTGCATTCATCACCTGACAACAGGTAGCTGAATATGGCAATGGCAGCTGCACAGGGAGTGTCCCAAAGTTTGTGTAAACCTTCAAACTGATGTAAGATAACATTACTCAGTTTGGAGGTTTTTATTATGGCAAGAAGAAAAAGTGATTCACCACAAAAAGCAGCAATGCGCGAAATGATGCAGGGATATCTCAAGGAGAATGATATCAGTATCAAAAGCGGAAACGATGTTAATTCCATTATGCGGGACATGATGTCTGTTTTATTGGAAGGGGCTCTTGACGAAGAGCTTAATGAGGAACTGGGGTATTCCAAATACGATTACCGCAATAAAGAGACCGATAACAGCCGGAATGGACATTCCAGGAAAACAATGCGTACCAGTTATGGGGATATGGACATTGCAATACCCAGGGACCGCAAAGGGGAGTATGAACCGCAGCTGATACCAAAATATCAGAATACGGTCACTCAGGACATGGAAGAAAAGATCATATCTATGTATGCAAAAGGAATGACCACGGGAGACATTGAAGCACACTTAAAAGAGCTTTATGATCTGGATATTTCAGACAGCACGATCAGCCGTATTACCGATAAAATAATGCCACTTGTAAAGGAATGGCAGGAGCGTCCACTACAGGAGATATATGCTGTTGTTTACATGGATGCGATCCACTACCACGTCCGCAGTGAAGGGCGTATTGTGAAACGTGCGGTATACATTGCCCTTGGGATCGATATGGATGGGAAAAAGGATGTAATCGGCATGTATGTTGGGGAAAATGAAGGTGCAAAATTCTGGCTGTCTATTATTAACGGATTGAAAAACCGTGGTGTGCAGGACATTCTGATCGCCTGTGTGGATGGACTGAACGGATTTCCACAGGCGATCGAGGCAGTTTATCCAAAGACCGAGATCCAGCAGTGTATCATCCACCAGATCCGGAATACCACGAATTATGTATCCTACAAAGATCTGAAAAAACTTATGGCAGATTTAAAAATGGTCTATGCAGCTCCCGACGAAGCTGCAGCCCTGGAGGAATTAGAATCTTTTGGTGAAAAATGGAACAGCAAATATCCGAAGATCTATAAATCCTGGAGCGAACGCTGGGCTACACTTTCCACTTATTTTAAATATCCCAATGAAGTGCGGAAGCTCATTTATACAACTAATGCGATTGAAGGATTCAACCGGCAGCTGCGTAAGGTCTCCAAAAGCAGGACTGTATTTCCAAGCGATGACAGCCTCTTAAAAATGCTCTATCTGGCTACCATGGACATCACTAAAAAATGGACCGGACGTCGCAGGGACTGGTCCCAGATACGAGCCCAGCTGGAGATCTATTTTGAAGAACGGCTGGAAAAAGCAGAATTCTAGAGATTCTATTTGACATGTCCATTTATACCTGTATAATGCAGATAAGAGCAGAGAACCAAAATCTGGTCTCTGCTCTTAGTAACTATCAATAAAATCTTATGTCAGTTTTTTGAGTTTACACAAAACTTGAAACGGAGTCTGTGAAAAAATTTCTGTAAATTAGACAATATACGGGTCTTCTATGATAAAATATTAAATCATAGGAGGCCTTTTATTATGGCAAACAGAAAAAAACAAGTTTACAAACCAAAACCAATGACTGAGGGAAAGAGAAATCTGATTCAAGGATTGCTTCAGGAGTATGATATTCAGTCCGCTGACGATATTCAGGAAGCATTAAAGGATCTTCTGTCCGGAACGATACAAGATATGCTTGAAACAGAAATGGATAGTCATCTTGGTTATGATCGCTACGAAAGATCCAGCGAGCCAAACTACCGAAACGGCACAAAGCCAAAAACTGTTCGTAGTAAGTATGGGGAGTTCGAGGTCGATGTTCCTCAGGATCGACAGAGCTCCTTTGAACCTCAGGTGCTTCCAAAGCGTCAGAAAGACATCTCTTTGATTGATGACAAGATCATTTCTATGTATGCAAAAGGAATGACCACACGACAGATTTCAGAAACGATAGAGGATATTTATGGCTTTGAAGTAAGCGAAGGAATGGTATCTGATATTACAGATAAGCTTCTTCCTAAAATCGAAGAATGGCAAAATCGTCCTTTATCTGCGGTATATCCTATCGTTTTCATTGATGCTGTACACTTCTCTGTCCGTGATGATGGAGTAATTAGAAAACTTGCCGCATATGTTGTTCTCGGTATCAACGAAGATGGCATGAAAGAAGTTTTAAGTATTGTTGTTGGAGAAAATGAAAGCAGTAAATATTGGTTGTCCGTATTGAACAGTCTGAAAAATCGTGGAGTCCAGGACATTCTCATTCTCTGCTCTGATGGATTAACGGGAATCAAAGATGCAATCTCTACAGCATTTCCAAAAACAGAGCAGCAGCGTTGCATAGTACATATGGTAAGAAATACACTCAAATACGTTGCAAACAAGGATATGAAGGCTTTTGCTAAAGATTTAAAAACAATCTATACAGCTGCCGATGAAGAAACTGCCAGAAGGCAGTTAAAAACCGTTACAGAAAAATGGTCGGGACAATATCCGAGTGCCATGAACCGCTGGCATGATAACTGGGATGCAATTTCCCCGATTTTCAAATTTTCCAAAGAGGTCCGTACTGCTTTTTATACCACAAATGCCATTGAATCGCTGAATTCATGCTATCGCAGACTAAACAAGCAGAGAAGCGTATTTCCGAGTTCCCAGGCGCTAATGAAAGCACTATACCTAGGAACTTTTGAGATAGCCAAAAAGTGGACAATGCCAATCCGCAACTGGGGCAAAGTTCGTGGCGAACTCGAGATTATGTACCCTGAGCGAATGTCAATATGGCAATAAAAGCCGAATCGTCAAGAGTAAATATACACCCAGATTTTTTGGGTGTTCTTGACATACCAGCTTATTTTTGTTATTAAATATACAACGGCTTAACCACCACAGAAACCTGCTGTTAAGCCGTATCAATTATCATAGAAGATCTGAATTTACAGAAAGAATTTCACACCGTCCACAATAACAGTATAACATAAGAAGAACGGATGTTCAAACGAAAAAATCAGGACAACAGGCTTGGCGATTTTTTCTCATTCTAACCTACGAGCAATTCTGAAGTTGCCTGCTGATACAACCTTTCAAAATCATCAGGTGACACATAATCGCAATAACCATTAATCCGTTTGGCAT
>UQAW01000159.1 GCA_900539175.1 uncultured Lachnospiraceae bacterium | reverse complement strand
AACAAATGATTGATTGAACGATAAGGAGATTTGATACGATGAGAACGATATTTGCAGAATACAATCCACACAGAAACAGCATTGATGTATATACCAGTGCTGGCTATATGCTCCGCATTGACTGCTGGGAAGCAGAAAAGAATTTAAAAACAACACCTGGATCAGATTGTGCATTAAATGCACTTGCTATTGATGAACCACTTGAATATGCAAGATTGTATCTTGATGGAACGATGCAAATGTGGGTAGATGCGGAAGATTCCTTAGAAATTTAATTCAAAGATAAATAAGGGACAAATAACCCTTTTAGATTTATTTGTCCCTATTATTCTATATTTTTTCACTTCTGACAATGCAGATGAAACTTTTAAATTTGGTATTTTCCAGTATCATTGTTCAGTTTTTTTCACCAGACAGGGCACTGTATCCATATTGTTTGTATGTATTTTCCCCTGTTACTCAATCATAATTTCCTTGATAGAAATCTTCTTAATTTTTTCAGAATATATATACATCATAATTTCATAAATCGTGATAAAACAAGCAAGAGAAATAAGCATAGTAGGAAAGTCAAATTTATACGTAGGTACACCCTCGACATCCTTAAATACAATATCCACCATAAGCCGAAGCAATCCATACTGATATACTGTTCCGATTATAAAACCAATATAGGACAGCGGTCTGTATCCTCCTAAAATTGCCCTGCAACATTCTTTCTGTGAATAGCCGAATACTCTCATCATAGCAATAGTTTTTGTATTTCCGTTTATTACTGTAGTTATAGCAAGAAACAGAGTTGTAAACGCTAATACAAGTCCGATGACCAACATCATCACACCCATCATTTCACTTGATAAATCTTTCATACTAAACGACATTTGTGTCATAGCTGAAAAGCAAAACGAAGCAAAAATAATGAAGAATACAAGTGCCTTTTTAGATTTCAAGGTATTCCTTTTCAAATACTCTACAAACGACAATTCACTGCTTTTTTCGATTCTATGATTTGGTGTTTTAGAAGCAGTTTGCATATTATCTTTCAAAAGCAGCAACACAGGTTTTTTGAATTTGTACCAGGCATAATAAACTGAAAGTGCCGAAAAACACACAGTCGGCAATACCACAAAATAAAATAAAATGCTTGGATGAAAATTGATAGTTATCTCAGGAAGCATTTTATCTTCATTTTGTAGAGCGTAAAACCACGGCATTATAAGAAATGCTCCTGCATATCCGGTTACAGTTCCAATAAATATACTAATTCCGAATACCCAAAAGCTTTTTGCAATTTTGATATTTGAATATCCCAACGCCTTTAATATCCCAAGTTCCTTCTTATGCGTGTCAATATAATGCTTAATATAAAACAACAACATAACAATCGCAGTTAAAAGCAAGCATCCGCCACTTACAAGGCAAACGACTTTTGCGGTAGAAACCTGAGCATTATAAAAAAACATTGATAATTCAGATGTAATTTCACTCTCAATTAATCGAATATCAAAATAAAAGTTCAGAAACATTGTACAAACAAGAACAGCACAACAGGCTATAATGGAAATACCGATGAGTTTTGAAATATTTTTTATTCCAACGAGCATACCATCACCACCCTATCTCATAAGCAGTCTTTTGTGCTTCATTTGTGTAAATTTCAGATATTTTTCCGCTATTCATTTTTATAACTGTGTTTGCCATTTCCGCAATATTCAAATTGTGCGTTACCATTACAATCGTAAAACCATATTCCTTTTGAAGTTTACATATATAATCAAGAACCTGTCGTCCTGTTTGTTCGTCTAATGCTCCTGTCGGTTCGTCAAGAAATAATACTCTCGGTCTTTTTGCCAAAGCTCTTGCAATAGATACTCTTTGCTGTTCGCCACCCGAAAGTTCGCTGGGATATTTATGTAGTTTTTCTCCGAGTCCAACCGCTCTAATGACGTTTTTATAATCTTTATTATTTGCTAAATCAGCACCCATTTTTACATTTTTATCAACGCTCATATTGGGTAGCAAATAATACTGCTGAAAAATAAATCCGACATTTTCCTTACGAAATGAAGTTAATTCATTATCAGAAAGTGCTGTAATATCCTTTCCGTCATAAAACACTTTACCGCTGTCAGGGCGTTCAAGACCTGAAATTACATTCAAAAAGGTTGACTTGCCAGAACCAGATGCGCCGAGAATAACCACAAAATCATTATCCTCAATATCAAGACTGATGTCCTTTAATACTTGGAATCGGCTTTCTCCGTTTTGGTAGGATTTTATTATATTTCTCGCTTTAATCATTATTTTCTCCTTCCTTCAGCTTTTTCAAAATACTCATACATACCTCAGTAATCATTATACTGATTTCTTCGTCTGTAAATCGGCACATTTTTGTGGCACAAAGCGTTGCAATTCCGTGTGTATATATCCAAAGATGATGATACAGTTTTTTCCCAGCTGCCTTGCAAATTTTGTAATCATCTTGAATTGACAATAGAATTTGCTCATAACTTTCATCTATCAGCGGAAGTACACCAGATAAGTCAGGAATTTGTTTTTGCTCCGTCATAAAGAGGAGTTGAAAAAGCTTAGGCTCATTAACAGCGAAGAGAATATATTGTGTACCCACCCCTTTAAACGGGGGCTCTGTTGTTAGTCCTTTATTGACATATTCTTTATACAGAGCTTTAGCAGATTTAATCATATCCTGCTGAACCTCCTCCATATTTTTAAATACAGTAAAAATGGGTCTTGCCGAACTACCGAGATATGTTCCTAACGCTCTTGAAGTCAAAGCCTCATATCCGTCTGCCCTGACAATATTTAATGCGGCTTCAATAATTTCTGCTTTTGTAAATTTGGCTTTTGGTGGCATACTTTATCTCTCCTTTTACTAAATCGCTTGTTTTAAATCAGCTGATTTAATTATAATTGAAGCCCACCTGAAAGTCAATAAGGCGGCAGAGATTAATTCCTTCAGCCTTATTGACTGCTTATGAAAAGATGATTTCTTCGTTCATAATATCCCAATTGCTACACTTTGTTGTATTGCGTTATGCGTTTTTCCAGCCCTTGCTTTTACCATTATGAACAGTCAGGGCAAGGGGAACATAGTGTGAAATCATATAAAGGGATAAAGCGAACACATTACAATGAATCCTTTGTTTTCAAAGCTTTTGTAGGATTTTATTAAAATACAAAGAGGTGTGATTAAGCACATATATAAAATTGTGTGTTTACAATCGGATTTTTAATAATATCCCCTTGTTTCCCGCCAGCCTTTTACATACCACCTGATTCCAACATATACCAGTTGCACGAATAATAAGAAAAATAGCAGATTGATCGGCAATACTGTCTTTATCCAATCTCCAAA
>UQAW01000158.1 GCA_900539175.1 uncultured Lachnospiraceae bacterium | reverse complement strand
GACACTGAGCCGAAAAAACATCAGTTTTTTCAGCGAATTGTCCTGATTCTGTAATTGCCGCGTCTCTTTGGACTTAGAACATGTTAAGGTCGAAGCCCGCATAAAAATCAAGCGGTAAAAGCCTGCTCCTGGCTGCGTCCGTCTGCATCTACTACTTCACCTCAATTGCCTTATAGGGGCACATCTCCTGACAGCAAAAGCAACGGATGCACTTCTTATAATCGTAAGTCGGTGTCTCTTTGCGTCCATCGGCAAAGGTAACTGCTTTCCCTTCCACCGGACAGCTCTCCACACAGACACCACACTTTCTGCACCTATCGGGATTGATGACAGGCTTTTTCTGAAACGCTTTCAAAAAGCCGATCCTGCCTAAAATCCCGCGTCCTTTTGATCTGGTCCGATCCACCCGAAAATCCGATTTCCCAAAGGTTTTCACCATCTCTTCCCATGAAATCTGCCCCTCAGGAGTGAGAATCTCAATCTCCTCCTCTTTCCATGTACCCAATCCCATCTTTCGACCGTGAATATTCGTCGGCACATATTCGGGATCCAGGTGAATCAGGTGACAGAATACACTATCCAGAGCCACCGGATCCCGGGACATCAAAATAACCCCCCATCTGAACCGGATCTCCTGATGTAGGTCCATTGCCTTCCATGGCAGTGACTCCATCCATGATATAAAGACGCGGTTTGATGGATTGATTCAAATGTATCAACATACGTGCAAAGCTGTCGGCATTGGGATAGATGGTATGTCCCTTTGCCTTATGAAGACCGCAGATACAGCCATACTGATTTTTCACCGCTCCGGTGATATGCTCCAGTGCATGGGTTTTCATCTTGCATACACTGATAAGCGCATCAGCTTCCAATACATCCTGTGCCATCATAAATGTATGGTTCTGTCCTCCCTGCTTGTAAGTCACTGAAGCAGGTGTACTGAACTCTTTTGCCGTCACACCATACACTTCCAACCGCTCTAACATACCGCTGTCTCTCATGATCTTATGCGCATTTCCAAATCCACAGGAATCACCACAGGAGAGATTGGTATAACCCTGTTCATACAACGTCCGCGCAACAGCCTCCATAATCGCCGGATGGGTAATCACTGCCCGCTCAACAGCAGCATCCCTTACCAAATTGGGCTTTAAAAGAATTTTCTCTTCTTTCTTCAAATATGCAGCAAAGCCGCCCAACAGTCTTATTCCTTCCCGGATCGCCGTATACAATTTTTCTTCCGAATAGTCCGGAACAGAAAGCAATATCACCTGAGATTTCATAACAGATTCTCCATTAAATGCGGGCCACGCCGGTTTCACGGGCAGCCTTAGCCACCGCCTGGGCTACTGCTTTCGCAACACGCTTATCAAATGGATTTGGAATAATATAGTCCGCATTCAATTCAGACGCATCAACCAGCTCTGCAATCGCATATGCCGCAGCCACTTTCATCTCATCATTAATGTCTTTTGCACGTACATCGAGGGCTCCGCGGAAAATTCCCGGAAAAGCCAGAACATTATTGATCTGGTTCGGGAAATCACTTCTTCCGGTTCCTACCACTGCCGCTCCTGCTTCCTTCGCCAATTCCGGCATAATCTCCGGTGTGGGATTTGCCATCGGGAACAAAATCGGATTCGGTGCCATACTTTTGACCATCTCCTCTGTAACAGTACCTGGAGCAGAAACTCCGATAAATACATCCGCTCCCTGAAGCATCTCGGCAAGTGTTCCCTTCCTCTTATTGTGATTAGAAATCTTTACCATCTCTTCTTTTTCCCTGTTCAAACAATCCCGTCCCTCATAAATTGCACCGTGACGGTCGCACATAATAACTTCCTTCAATCCAAGACGCACCAACAGCTTAATAATTGCAATCCCTGCCGCACCAGCACCGGATGTTACCACCCGTACCTCATCCAGCTTCTTACCTACTACTTTCAAAGCATTGATCATCGCTGCAGCTGTTACCACTGCAGTTCCATGCTGGTCATCGTGAAAAACCGGGATATCACAGCGTTCTTTCAATTTACGTTCAATCTCAAAACACCTCGGTGCCGAAATATCTTCCAGATTTACTCCACCGAAACTTCCCGCCAACAATTCAACGGTACGAACAATCTCATCTACATCCTTCGTTCGCACACAAAGCGGAAATGCATCCACACCGCCAAACGCTTTAAACAGGACGCATTTCCCCTCCATAACCGGCATTCCGGCTTCCGGTCCGATATCTCCCAGTCCTAAAACTGCAGTTCCATCTGTCACAACCGCAACCATATTACCACGCCGTGTGTATTGATAGGAAAGATCCACATCTTCCGAGATACGCAGGCACGGCTCTGCAACTCCAGGCGTATAAGCAATTGATAAATCCTCTGGTGTCTCCAGTTTCGCTCTGCTGACTACCTCAATCTTTCCCTGCCATTCTTTGTGCTGTTCTAATGCTCTCTCCCTTACATCCATATTTTTCATTATTCCTTTCATATCTTATATTTTTCCAGGCAATTGAAAAACCTCTCCTGAAAGTGTTTTAGAGATTCATCATTACTTACTTATATTTTGCCAAAAATTCGAAATTTACCTCATTATTATCATACCTTTTTCCTATTCAAATTTCAATCCAAATCACCAATTTTTTGTCCATTTTTCCTGCAAATCTGGTAAAATAAGTCCCATAGCAATTGGTGGTTTTAAATTGATATCATTTCTATAACTCTCATTAACATCTATCGCTTGTTTGTAAGTCATTTAAAATAGAACTATAAGCCTTCTGCTTTTTGCAAGTCTTGATGTCCAAGGGGGCGGACAGACACTTCAACAGGCTGAGGCTGTAACTAAAAAATAAGTTTTTGAAAAACGGGGTACACATTATGAGAGACACAGATGTAATTGAACACATTACTGACCTTTGTAAGGAGCGCAAATGGACGTATTATCGTCTGGCAAAAGAATCAGAGCTTCCTTACTCCACAATCAACAACATGATTCACCGTACAAACATTCCAACCATCCCTACATTACAGAAAATGTGCGATGCATTCGGAATCACACTTTCAGATTTCTTCCTGGATGAAGTAAGTGACTTCAAACTTACCAAAGGTCAGCAGGAACTTCTGGAAGTCTACAAACATCTTACGAAAGATGACAAGAAGATCTTAGTTGCCTACGGAAAAGGTCTGGCTAAGATGATGGAGTAATACCTCTGCTGACTTTCAAAATCACAGACTGTACACAAAAACGCGGAAAGGCTTCTATGTCTGAAGACCGGATTGTTTCCAGTGTACTGTCTCGTTCACTTTCAGCAAAATGACGCAGAATGGATTTTCAGCCTGCAAGGCGGAGGAATGAGGCGTAGCGGTGGCTACGTCGATTGACGACAACGCAGCAGATGGAAATTCAGGCAAGTCA
>UQAW01000157.1 GCA_900539175.1 uncultured Lachnospiraceae bacterium | reverse complement strand
TTGGAAGCCATTGAACTGCCATATCTATTCTTGTTTTATTGATATTACTAATTGCCCAAAAAATTGTGATGTTATATCCTAAGCCCAAAATACTTTCCAATCCATGAAGAACCAGATAACTCATTATGGCTGGATTGTTATACAATTCCACAAACATCTCATTACTCATATAGAAAATAGGACAATCGCCGCCAACATCAGTGTAGCCAACATTCTTACCCGGAGATTCTACCAATGAAAAATCAACCACTGCACGCGCAATTACCGAAACCGTTTTATAAGGCAATCCATCTTTGTAAATGGTAACTTCCTGATTGAGCGGACAAAGAAATTCAGGAGATTCATTTGGGTTGATCGCTGAAATTTCTATAACATAGTTTCCACTTTCCAAATATGAGGTTAGTTGCTGTATATCTGTTTCTCCCTCAATGAAATTCAATTTAGGAAGTATTGATTTTTCTACCCCGTAAATATTGCAAAGAGGTCGATAATCAACACCGAGTTTTACTGGATAAGTTCTGCCATCAACCATACCACTTCGTATAAGGTGATTATCTTCTGTGTATTCGTCTAATACTTCCGTGACCAAACTACCATAATCATAAGTAACACTGACATCATCCAAAGTGTTTTTATAAATTCGACTTCCGTTCAGCACAGGAATATTATTTTCAATATCAGATATGATTTCATTACTAACAGAATCATCTTTAAATCGAAAACCTTGCACATTAGAAAATGTGTTTGGGCTTGCCACAACAAAATCAAATGAGGTAACAGAAGATACATATTTTTTAACATCAACACTATTTCCGATTGCGATTGCACTGTTTAGGAGAATAATGCAGAGTATCATGGATAAGACGATAAATATGGTACGCTTTGAATTTCTTCTTAAATTTCTCCATGCCATTTCTGTTATTCTATTCTTAAACGAAAGACGATTCTTGTTGGCACTATGATAATTGTCTTTTTCATAGTATCTGGTTGCCTCAATGGGCGAAATCGTAGCTGCAATTTTGAATGGTTTCTTTATGCTCACCCAAACAGTAATCGCACTAAATATCCCGGCAACGACAAAAATAATAGGATTAAAACTCAAGTTCACAGAAAGATTGTGATACTCGCCTTTCATAAAATTAAGAATCCACGGAAGCATAAGTATTCCTACTATATATCCTAAAATCAACCCAATAGATATACCAATTATAGACAGCCAAAATGCTTGCTTATAAACAATTCGCTTGATTTGCTTCTCCGTTGTTCCGATTGTTCTTAATAAGCCATATTTCTTTATTTCTTGAACAACAGAAATCTCAAAAATATTGCGAATGAGCAAATAGCCCGTTATTACAAAAATCATAATAAAAAACAGGGCTGCTATTATGGCAATCCAATTTACAGATGTACCAGTGGACGGGCTGGTTCCCCTAATTTGCAAAATAGTTGTCTGTATAGACTGGATCGCTCCAACACATAAAGTCGTTACAGAAGTAAAAAGCATTGATGTTAAAACGATTGCTATTACAGCAACAATATTTCGTAATTTGTTGGCTTTGAAGCTTCTTTGCGCCAGCTTCTTTGTAATGGCGCTGGTGTCATTTTCAAAAGGCCATGTCATAGTTGTATCACCTCCATATTTGATAAGGGTATTGTAAAACCCAAATGTCCGCGAAATGTTACAGCGGCCAAAAAATTTCATTGAAAATCGGGGTGAAATGTTACAACGCTCGGACATTTCAAAAAAATTTACGGCGGGCAGCCGGAAATGGCCGTCCGCCGCGTTCTATTTTGTAGGCAGCATAATGGAAAATTCCGAACCCTTGCCCGGCTCCGAAACCACTTTGATATAGCCGCCCTGCCGCGTTACAATCTCGCGGGCCAGATACAGGCCAATGCCCACGCCCTGCTGTTCGTGTACTTCTTCCTCACGATAGAAGCGCCGAAAGATGGCGGCCTGATTGCTTTCGGAAATGCCCTTGCCGGTGTCGGCTACTTTGATCTCCACATACATTTCCCACAGCACTACCGACACAGCGATTTCCCCGCCCGCCGGGGTGTACTTCACTGCATTGTCCAGCAGGTTAAAGAGGGCTTCGGATGTCCACTTGCTGTCATGGGAAACGGTCAAATCCTCCGGGCAGTCCACGGACACGGCGATTTCCTTTTTCTCCGCTGCATACACGATCCCACTCATGGCCTGCGCCACGGTATCAAATAGGCGGCCCGGCTTCTTATCCAACTGGATCACGCCCGTTTCCAGCCGGGAGGTTTTCACAAGGGCCTGAAAGAGAAAGTCCAGCTTATCCGTCTGGCTGCGGATTCCCCGGATAAAGTCGGTGCGCTCCGCCTCGGTCATAGGCTTTTCCAGCAGGGTGTCCGTCGCCATTTTCAGATTGCTTACCGGCGTTTTCACCTGATGGGAAATATCCGATACAAGGGTCTGCAACTCCTGCCGTTCCTCGTCCACCCGGCGGCGGTTCTCCTGCATGATCTGGTAAAGCCGTGCCAGCCGGTGTCCGATTCTGGCAAGCTGGGTTTCGCTGTCCTCCGGGCGCTGGGGTGCTTCATTTCCGGCGATCATGTGGTCTAAGGTCTGGCACAGGTCAGCGGTAAACTGCGACAGCCGCTTTCCAAACGCCTGCGTCAGTACAAAAATCCCCACAAGGGCGCACAGCAGCAGCGCCCCGCCCGTCAGCAGCACCGCCGTCTGTTTTGTCACAAGAAACAGGGCTATGGTGATCCCGGACATGGAGAGGACAAGCTCCATTGCCACCCGGCCAAACAGCCGCTTTACCGAGAGGTTTTGAAACTTCATTTTGCCTCGCCTCCCGTCCATTGATAGCCCATGCCGTAAACGGTCTTGATGTAGGGCGCGCCGCCGTCGGATTCAATCTTGCTGCGAATCCGGCTGATGGAAGTTGTCAGGGTGTGTTCGTCCACAAACCTTTCGTCTATATCCCACAGCTTTTCCAAAAGCTGCCCACGGGTCAGCACTTGCCGGGGATTTTTACGGAACAGGTTCAGCATTTTGTACTCCATCGGGGATAGGGTCAGGGGCTTGCCGTTTAAGGAGGCCGTCTGCTCCGAGAAGTCCAGAAACAGCCGCCCGTCGTCGTAAATGTCCTTGGCCGGTTTGTGGTGTTCCAGCATGGCGAACATGGCTTTGATTTTCCGCTGCAAGGCCCCGATCACAAAGGGCTTTGTGATGTAGTCCACCGCGCCCACCTCATAGCCCCGTATCTGGTCGCTCTCCTGATCGTTGGCGGTCAGGAATATTACGATGGTGTCCGGGTGCTGGGGCTTTATCAGCTTGCACAGTTCAAAACCGTTCCCGTCCGGCAGGTTGATGTCCAGCAGCACTAAATCAAATTCCCGCTGGCGGATGGCTTCGGCTGCGGTTCTGGCATTTAGGGCAGAAGTCACGCCGTAGCCGTCTGCGGTCAGGTTATAGGCCAACATCTTATTCAAAAAACTGTCGTCCTCGACAATTAAAATCTGCTTCATATCCTCACTTCCTTTGCTTTTTGCAGATAGTATAACAGGCAAATGTCCGAGAATTGTTACAAGGACAAATATATTTATCATTTTACAGCTTTTTTATGTGTACTGCAATTTTATAAAAGAAAGGACAGCAGTATCATCAAATTGCTGTCCTTGCGGTTTATTATAGCTGGTAGTGTATAAGCGTGGGTTCATCATATTTGGTGTGGTATCTTTAACTATGGGAAACTCCGCGCTCCCATTTGCTGACGGCTTTATCCGAAACATACAGGCAGGCGGCAAGCTCCTTCTGGGTCATGCCCTTTTCCCTGCGCAGCTGTGCCAGAAAACTCCCAAAAGCGGTCTTGTTCAGTTCGTACATCGTTTTGTCCT
>UQAW01000156.1 GCA_900539175.1 uncultured Lachnospiraceae bacterium | reverse complement strand
ATTCGTGATTGCGACTACAGACGAACAAAATATAGAAAAATGTACGATGCAAGCGAACATTTTTCTATATTTTGTACGGATGTCGGAGTGAGAACGAATTCTAAACCGTCTCCGGAAGAGTTTCGCAATCGCCTATATCAAAAAAATCCAGAAAAGGAGAACAAAGATGAACAACTCCATCGAATCTTTACAGGGCAAATTAATTGTTTCCTGTCAAGCGCTGCCCGACGAACCGCTTCACTCTTCATTTATTATGGGACGCATGGCAAAAGCTGCACAGGAGGGAGGCGCATACGGCATCCGTGCCAATACCAAGGAAGATATTGCAGAGATAAAGAAGAACGTGAATCTTCCGGTCATAGGAATTGTGAAAAGAGATTATGAGGATTCTCCGGTCTACATCACTCCAACTATGAAAGAAATTGATGAACTGATGGAAGTCAGGCCGGATATCATCGCACTGGATGCCACCGGCCGGATCCGTCCGTACAATACGACTCAGGATGCTTTCTATCATGCCATCCGCGCCAAATATCCGGATCAGCTTCTTATGGCAGACTGTTCTACGGTTGAGGAAGCCTTGCATGCTGATGAGCTGGGATTTGATTTTATCGGCACCACAATGGTAGGTTACACACCACAAAGCGAAGGTGATCATATCGAGGCCAACGATTTCGAGATCATCCGCACGATTTTAAGTAAGGCAAAACACCCGGTCATTGCTGAGGGCAATATCAACACCCCAAAAAAGGCCAAACGTGTTATTGAACTTGGATGCTTCAGCGTGGTTGTGGGATCGATTATTACCCGCCCTCAACTGATTACCAAAGCATTCGCAGAAGCTCTGAACAAATAATTTTATGAATAAAAAAACCTATAAAGAAAGGAACTGAAAATCATGAGAAACCTGAATAAGTACAAAGGCATTATTCCTGCATTCTATGCATGCTACGATGAAAAGGGCAATGTAAGCCCGGCACGTGTCCGCGCCCTTACACAGTATCACATTGACAAAGGTGTAAAAGGTGTCTACGTTGGCGGTTCTTCGGGTGAATGCATCTATCAGAGTGTCGAAGACAGGAAAATCACTCTTGAAAACGTTATGACAGTTGCAAAGGGCAAACTGACTGTAATCGCACACGTTGCCTGCAATAATACGAAAGACAGCGTGGAACTGGCAGCACATGCTGAACGTCTTGGTGTAGATGCCATTGCTTCTATTCCGCCAATTTACTTCCACCTTCCGGAATACGCGATCGCGGCATACTGGAATGCGATGAGCCAGGCAGCTCCGAATACAGATTTTATCATCTACAATATTCCTCAGCTTGCCGGTACCGCTCTGACTATGAGCCTGTACAAAGAAATGCTGAAAAACCCGAAGGTAATCGGCGTAAAAAACTCTTCCATGCCCGTTCAGGATATTCAGATGTTCAAGGCAGAGGGAGGAGATGACATCCTTGTATTCAACGGTCCTGACGAACAGTACATCAGCGGCCGCGCAATCGGTGCGGAAGGCGGTATCGGGGGGACGTACGGCGTTATGCCCGAGTTATTCCTGAAGATGGAGCAATTGAGCAGCGACGGGAATCTGTCCGAAGCCCGCAAAGTCCAGTACGCAGTTAACGATATCATCTATAAAATGTGTTCTGCACACGGAAATATGTATGCTGTAATTAAGGAAATTCTTCGTATTAATGAAAATCTGGATCTTGGCAGTGTACGCCTTCCTCTGGAAGCTTTAAACGAAGCCGATAAAGAAATTGCAAAAGAAGCTGCTGCTATGATAAAAGAAGCCGTAACAAAATTTTGCTGATCTCTGACATAGAGTAAGTGAGGAGGAAAACAAATCATGCAAGGATTTACAATCATTGACTTAGTCATTTTAATTATTTATCTGGCAGCCGTATTATTTGCCGGACTCCATTTCTCCAAACGTGAAATGAAAGGAAAAGAATTTTTCAAAGGAGATGGTACCATACCCTGGTGGGTTACCAGTGTATCTATTTTTGCCACTTTATTAAGCCCTATCTCTTTTCTGTCTCTGGCTGGCAACTCTTTCGCCGGAACCTGGATTATGTGGTTTGCCCAGTTAGGTATGCTGGTGGCAATTCCTGTTACGATCAAGTTCTTCCTGCCCATCTACAGCAAGTTGGACATTGATACCGCATACCATTATCTGGAAATTCGCTTCAGCAGCAAGGGACTGCGAATTCTGGGCGCCGTTATGTTCATTATTTACCAAATCGGCCGAATGTCCATTATCATGTATCTGCCCTCTATGGTACTGGCAAATCTGACTGGTATTAATGTTAATATTCTGATCATCGTCATGGGGGTTATCGCTATTATCTATTCGTATACAGGCGGTTTAAAATCCGTACTCTGGACAGATTTTATTCAGGGCTCCGTATTATTAATCGGTGTAACTTTCGCCCTGTTCTATCTGATTCACGGTATTGACGGCGGCTTTGGCGCCATTATGAACGCATTTCGCGTTGAGAATAAATTTCTGACAGCAGACCAGCCGATCTTTGACATAAATATCTTAAAAGACAGTGTCTTCCTGTTAATTGTGGGCGCTGGGCTTAATACGCTCTCCTCCTATATATCCAGCCAGGATATTGTACAGCGTTTTACAACTACTACCGATACAAAAAAGCTGAACAAAATGATGCTTACGAACGGGGCATTGTCGATCTTCATTGCTACCATATTCTACCTGATCGGTAGCGGTTTATACGTATTTTACCAACAGAATGCCCTTCCGCCGGCAGCACAACAAGACCAGATTTTTGCTTCCTACATTGCTTTTGAACTTCCGGTTGGTATTACCGGGCTTCTGCTGGCAGCTATTTATGCTGCATCTCAGTCCACCTTATCCACTGGGCTGAATTCTGTTGCCACCAGTTGGACTTTAGATATTCAGGAACGCTTGTCCAAAAAGAAATTAAGTTTTGAGACACAGACAAAAATCGCACAATTCGTATCCCTGGGCGTCGGAATCTTTGCTATCATCGTTTCCATCGTTCTGGCTAATGGCGAAATTAAATCTGCTTACGAATGGTTCAACGGCTTTATGGGGTTAGTTTTGGGAATTTTAGGCGGAACCTTTATTCTGGGCGCTTTTACAAAATGTGCAAATGCAAAAGGTGCCTACGTTGCATTTATCGTTGCATCTGTTGTAATGGTTGCAGTCAAATACTTCTCCCCGGCAGGCAGTGTATCTATCTGGAGTTACTCTATTATCTCCATCGCTGTTTCCCTGGCGGTAGGTATTCCGGTAAGCCTGCTTACCAGAAAGAAAGAAGAAGCAGCAGATCTGTCCGCAACAATATACAACAAATAAATTTTCGGTCTAATTCAATCACGGAGGACCATTTATGATATTCGGCAATATAAAAGATTTGAATGATTATCCATTTTTAGAAGAAGGAATCCGGAAAGCATTTGCTTACACTGCCTCCCACGACCTTCTGCATTACAAAAAAGGTTCTTACCCTATTGACGGAGAGAAGCTCTTTGTTAACATTGTAGAATACGAAACCACCAAACCGGAAAACCGTTTTTGGGAAGCTCACCGGGAATACCTGGATCTTCACCTGATGCTTCGGGGTTTGGAACAAATTGATGTCAATTTCATAGATAACATGGAGACAAAAGAATATGTTCCAAAAGACGATTTTCTCCCGTTGGAAGGTAATGCAAACAGCCATGTAATCTTAACAGAGGGAGACTTCCTGATCTGCTATCCTAAGGATGGACACCGCACTGCTGTTGCTGTCAGGGAACCTGTTACGATTAAAAAAGCAATTTTCAAAATACGTGTCAAATAATGGCTTAGAGCGTGTTTGAAAATTGCTTTCCGCAAGATGTATTCCACAATTTGTGGGATA
>UQAW01000155.1 GCA_900539175.1 uncultured Lachnospiraceae bacterium | reverse complement strand
TAGTTTAGAAACTAACCGGATATAGTACTAGAGCGTGTTTGAAAATTGCTTTCCGCAAGATGTATTCCACAATTTGGGACAAATAGACCGCAAAGTGGGGGATGCAGATTGCGGGAATGAATTTTCAAACACGCTCTGGTACATCGGTTCGTAAATAACTATACCAATAACGCAGAATCGATGTACTATTCCTAACAGTTGTAATAATAATAAAATAGATTGCGATAAAACGCAAAGGTTAAACGCATAACCCCTCACAAAATTCCGTCGTATTTTTGTGCATTTTTTACATCACGCACACTGTCACGCTCTATCAGAATTACGGGCAACCTCACATTTTTCTCTCTGCATTCTCCACTTTTTAACTGATTTAACAGTTTAAGCGCCAAGACAGCTCTTTCCTCATAATCCTGTTTTATCGTGGTAAGCGCTGGTAAACATTTTTCACATTCCCTCACATTATCAAACCCGACTACTGATAAATCCTCCGGAACGGATACTCCTGCACTTTTCAGAAATTGAATAAAATCTATCGCATAATAATCTGATACTGCAAAAACTGCTGTATACTTTTTTATCTCCTCTAAATGTTCCCGATAAAAAATAATGCGTGCTTCCTGCTCCATAGGAATAAGCATAAGCTCTGCATTTTGAATCTCACTTTTTAATCCCAGAAACCTTTCCATATCCATGCAGACATTATTATCCGATATGCAAAGCACTTCCCTATGCCCCATACTTTTCAGATAAGATCCAGCCTGTACCCCGCCGTCAAAATGATTGACCTCAATATTTACGAGATTGCCGGAACTTTCCATATATCCATCATAAACCACAAACGGAATATGCATCTGCTCCCTTAGTTTTTTATAATCCTGCTCACAAAAACCAATCAGCACCATGCCCTCCATATTCCACATTGAGGCAAATTGGGGAATTTTATTCCATTGATCAGTAACTTTAAGCATAAGAAATTTTCCTTCCCGTTCTATCTCTTTTGCCAGTGCGTTCACCGATGCAGAAATAAACTGATCCTCCAGTGTATGTCCCTCATATTTCTCATGGTCATGAATGACCACCCCAATAATTTTAGAATCATTTTGTGCCAAAAGCACCCCTGCCATACTCGGAATGTATTGTCGTTCTTCCAAAAGCTGCTGCACACGTTTCACTGTTTCATCTGATATTTTCTTCGTCTTCCCATGAATAACATTTGACACGGTAGCCGTACTCACTCCCAGTTCCTCAGCAATATCAACAATCCTGATTCTCCCGTTTTTCATATACATCATTTCTCTCTTCCTATAATGTCAAGCCCTAAATTATTGATTTTACGGGTTTTTGGTAACTATTCAGAGCCACCCTCTTCCGATAAAATTTGATACTTCTATTTTAACAGAAAATGAGTCAAAAAGCGAATCGTGTCATGGCTCACTAATCCACAGCCAGATAGCACTTGGCAGTTATACTGAAAAGTTATCCTCTGTTTTAGATAAAACAATGACGAAACAGAAATTTTATGTTCTCTGTTTTCACCAAAAATCAATGTACCCTAAACGGGGGACTGAATAGTTTTTCACCTTTTTATAGAGAAGCGGCAACTTATGTTTCAAAAACGGCATCATGCGTTTGTGTTAATTGATAGCCTGATGGTATTGGAGTATAATATGAGCATCAAAATCTTAGAAAGGTGGTGGGACTTTGAAGATAGAGATTTTTGTTGACGAAGAAGCAACGGATTTGAAAATATCTGTTACCTGTAAGCAACTCTCCCCCGATATAGAGAAAATCTTAGCAACTTTGCGGATGATGAATCATCAGCTTACAGCAAGAAAAGATACCGAAATTTATTTGTTGGATATCGCTGATGTCATTTACATAGAAAGCGTGGATAGAAAATGTTTTATTTATACACTGGATGAAATATATGAATCTGATTTTCGGCTGTATGAACTGGAACAGCAGCTTGAGGAATATGGTTTCGTTCGTGTGAGCAAATCATTTCTTATCCATCTGCAAAAAATCCACTCATTGAAAGCGGATATTAACAGAAAAATTAGGATTACAATGTCAAATGGAGAACAGATTATGGCTTCCCGGCAATATGCTGATGAATTGAAAAAAAGATTAGGAGTGATATAACATGGATAAAAAGAAAAATATTCTCGACTATTTGGCGCAAGTGATGATTGTATTCGGGTTTACAATGCTTGTAATGAATATTCTTTGTCTTGCATGTGGAGATTCTGCAAAAGATTTTTCAAGTATGTTTGAACTTGGAAGTCAAGGTGTTCCGTTAAAAACTACCTTTCAGCTTTTATGTGTTTCATTATTGGTAATTGGACTTAGAATCATTTTCTTTACAGATATGCTGATAAAGAAAATGCCAATCTGGCTAAGAACCATTTGCATGTTGGTTTCAGTAGTCATTGTTATTGCAGCTTTTATCACCATGTTTCACTGGTTTCCAGTAGATATGTGGCAGCCGTGGGTAATGTTTTTTGTTTGTTTCGGAATCTCGTTTCTTGGAAGTTATTTTGTAATGGTTCTAAAAGAAAAAGCAGAAAACAGACAAATGGAAGAAGCGCTGCAACGCTTAAAGGAAAAGGAGAAAAGCAGAAAATGAATGATACGATTATCGCTAAAAATCTTTCTTTTTACTTTGCCGATAAACAGATTTTGAATCAGATTGACTTTCATGTGCAGAAAGGGGAAATCTTTGGATTGTTAGGTCCGTCTGGAGCAGGAAAGACCACTTTGCTAAAAGTTCTGACCGGGCAACTTCAGCCAAAGGAAGGGTATACAGAACTTCTTGGAAAAGATACAAGAAAGCTGAGTGAGGCAGAACGCAGACAAATTGGTACAATGATGGATAATTTTGGATTGTATGACCGCCTGTCTGTATATGATAATATGTCCTTTTATGCGGACATCCGTCATGTATCCCGCAGCGCAATAAACGGAATATTAAAAAATATTGGTCTGTATGAAGGACGAAGCACTACTGTCTCAAAACTTTCAAAAGGAATGAAAAACAGATTGTCATTGGCAAGAGCATTGATGAACAATGCCAGAATCCTTTTCCTTGATGAACCGACCGCCGGGCTTGACCCCGTCACAACACGGGAGATACATGATATTTTATTAAAGCAAAAGAAACAAGGAACAACCATCTTTCTTACAACACATAATATGTTTGAAGCAGAAAGCCTTTGCGACCATGTGGCATTGTTAAGCAAGGGAACTATCATAGAAAGTGGGAACCCATCGGAGATTTGCAGGAAATATAATCACTTAAATAAACTGCAGGTAACCTTGAAAGACGGACATAACATTACATTGGAAAATGGAAGTGCATCCGCCGCCATAGTAAAAGAATATTTGGAAAATAACAGGATTGAAACAATCCACTCCACAGAGCCGACGCTTGAAACTGTTTTTATTGAACTTACGGGAAAGGGACTGGACGGATATGAATAATATAATTGCAATCTTAAAAAAACAACTGAAAGATACATTGAAAAATAAAACAATTCTTATCCAATTCGTTATGTTCCCGATTCTTACTCTGGTTATGAATCATGCAATAACAATAGATGGGATGCCGGAAAATTTCTTTGTAAATCTATTCGCTACAATGTATGCAGGGATGGCACCGTTAACGAGTATGGCAGCTATCATCTCAGAAGAGCAAGAAAAGAATACGCTTCGTGTGTTGATGATGTCAAATGTCAGACCGCATGAATATTTGCTTGGAATTGGTAGTTATGTTTGGCTTGCATGTCTGATGGGGGCGTTTGTAATTTGTGCCGCAGGCAGTTATAAACCATGGGAAAAAGTTACCTTTATGGGCATTATGGCAGTCGGCATTCTGGTTTCGCTGTTGATAGGAGCTGTAATAGGTGTTTGGAGTCAAACACAAATGGGTAGTGTAAATTATTCTGTGTAAACCTCTCAGATTGATGATAAAATCGTAGGTT
>UQAW01000154.1 GCA_900539175.1 uncultured Lachnospiraceae bacterium | reverse complement strand
AGCCAGTATGAGTAAGGAGGACGATAGTCCGGATTACGAATACTGGCGGCGATTGCGGGAGCACAAGGTGCGGAGCAATCGACTTTCATGGATGGTGATGTCTGCGCCAGCAGACATGTCCGTTTACTATAGAAAGTCCCGGACAGCAGCCGTGAACCGGATGTACTTGCACACGCAGGGGTATGGATAGTGGAAGGGCAAGTTGGTATGAGTAAGCAGGGGGATAGCCCGGATTACGAATACTGGCGGCGATTGCGGGAGCGCGAAGTGCGGAGCAAGTGAATTTCCTATATGGAGAATGCAGGTATGCGTTTTTTAGCCGGGATGAGAATATGCTGTATGGCGGCAGAGAAAGGAAGTGACTATTTTGGTTACGAGTCAGGTACTACAGAAGACTTTAGATGAATTAAGAAATATTACCAGAATTGATTTATGTGTTATGAATACGGATGGCAGTACCATTGTTTCCACATTTTCGGAGACAGAGATTAAGTCAGACAGTCTTAATGCGTTTGTAAATTCAGCGGCTGACAGTCAGGTGGTTCAGGGCTATCATTTCTTTAAGGTGTATGATAATCAGAATGTGGAATATGTATTAGTTGCAAAGGGAAGCAGCGATGATGCCTATATGATTGGAAAGGTAGCGGTCTGCCAGATTCAGAATCTGATCATAGCCTACAAAGAACGTCTGGACAAGAATAATTTTATCCAGAATCTTCTTTTGGATAATCTTCTTCTTGTGGATGTCTATAATCGTGCAAAGAAATTGCGGATTGATGTGGAGGCGCGCAGAGTTGTCTATATTGTAGAGACAAAGAATGAAAAAGACATAAGTGCAATGGAGACGGTCAAAAGCCTGTTTGCATCTAAGCCAAAAGATTTTATTACAGCAGTGGATGAGCACAGTATTATCATAGTAAAAGAGTTAAAGGAGACAGATGGAGAAGAAGAGATGAACCAGACTGCCCGTATGCTTGTAGATATGCTGAATGCAGAAGCGATGTCTCAGGTAAGGGTGTCATTTGGTAATCCGGTTCATGAAATCAAGAGTGTTTCCCGGTCTTATAAAGAAGCGAAGATGGCGTTGGAAGTCGGAAAAATTTTCTATACAGAGAAGAATGTTGTTCCTTACAGCCAGCTGGGTATCGGACGTTTGATCTATCAGCTTCCGGTTCCCCTTTGTGAGATGTTTATGAAAGAGGTATTTGGTGAAAATCTGCCGGATACATTTGATGAAGAGACTTTGACAACCATCAACAAATTTTTTGAAAATAATCTGAATGTGTCGGAGACGTCGCGTCAGCTTTATGTACACCGTAATACGCTGGTATATCGGTTGGAAAAGTTGGAGAAGAGTACCGGATTGGATATCCGTGTCTTTGAGGATGCTTTAACATTTAAGATCGCCATGATGGTGGTAAGTTATATGGAATATATGAATGCAAACGGAAATAATTAAGTAATTGAGAAATGCGATTATTCACAGGCAGTCAGGAGATACTGGTGTGTGCCTGAAAAGATGCCTGTAGATAATAAATAGTCACAAGAAGAAATAGCAGGAGGAAATTATTATGATTAAATTATTGGATGGCGGTGCCTATCTGGTACGTGGTGAGCAGGTAATTGCCGATGACCATGAGGCACAGGCAAAGTTAACTGCTGCAGCTGGCGTATGTCCTTCCCGGGAAGAAGCAGCTAAGAATACAATTGCATACGGAGTTCTGAAGGATCACAACACTTCCGGCAATATGAAAGAACTTCAGATTAAATTTGATAAATTGACATCTCACGACATCACATTTGTTGGTATTATTCAGACTGCGCGTGCATCAGGGCTTGAAAAATTTCCGGTTCCGTATGTTTTGACAAACTGTCACAATTCTTTGTGTGCTGTAGGCGGAACAATTAATGAAGATGACCACATGTTCGGTCTGACCTGTGCGAAGAAGTACGGCGGCGTCTATGTACCGCCTCATCAGGCAGTCATTCATCAGTTTGCCCGTGAGATGCTGGCAGGCGGAGGAAAGATGATCCTGGGATCAGATTCTCATACACGTTATGGCGCATTGGGTACGATGGCCGTGGGAGAAGGCGGACCGGAGCTTGTAAAGCAGCTTTTGAATAAGACCTATGATATCGCAATGCCAGGGGTGGTAGGTGTTTATATGACTGGAAAACCACAGCCAGGTGTTGGTCCGCAGGACGTTGCGCTGGCAATTATCGGTGCGGTGTTTGCAAATGGCTATGTGAAGAATAAAGTTATGGAGTTTGTAGGTCCTGGTGTTGCAAACTTAAGTGCGGATTTCCGTATCGGTGTGGATGTTATGACTACGGAAACCACTTGCTTGTCTTCTATCTGGAAAACAGATGACAGAATCAAAGAGTTTTATGATATTCATGGAAGAAGTGAAGAATATAAAGAATTGAATCCGGGAGAGATTGCGTATTATGATGGTATGGTAATGGTAGAACTGGATAAGGTGAAGCCGATGATCGCGATGCCGTTCCATCCAAGTAATACGTACACAATTGAAGAACTGAATGCTAATTTGATGGATATTCTTGATGATGTGGAAAAACGCGCACAGGTAAGTCTTGACGGCAAAGTGCCGTTTACTTTGAAGAATAAGGTGCATGACGGCAAGCTGTATGTAGATCAGGGAATTATTGCAGGATGTGCAGGCGGCGGCTTTGAAAACATCTGTGATGCGGCTGATATTCTGAAGGGACACAGTATCGGAGCAGATGCATTTACCTTGAGCGTTTATCCGGCAAGTACACCAATTTATATGGAACTGGCAAAGAATGGAACATTGGCATCTCTTCTGGAAACAGGAGCAATTGTGAAAACCGCATTCTGCGGACCGTGCTTTGGTGCAGGAGACACTCCGGCAAATAATGCGTTCAGTATCCGTCATTCTACGAGAAATTTCCCGAACCGTGAAGGTTCCAAGGTTCAGAATGGACAGATTTCTTCTGTAGCACTGATGGATGCCCGTTCGATTGCTGCAACAGCCGCAAACAAAGGTTATCTGACACCGGCAACAGAGTTTGCCGGAGAGTATACACATCCGGTTTATCATTTTGACAGCAAGATCTATGAAAACCGTGTATTCGACAGCAAGGGTGTTGCAGATCCTTCTGTTGAGATTCAGTTCGGACCAAACATCAAAGACTGGCCGGCGATGCCGAAATTGTCTGAGAATCTGATTCTGAAAGTGGTATCTGAGATTCATGATCCGGTTACAACTACAGATGAGCTGATTCCATCCGGAGAGACATCCTCCTTCCGTTCCAATCCATTGGGGCTGGCTGAGTTTGCTCTTTCCAGAAAAGATCCGGCTTATGTGGGACGTGCAAAAGAAGTTCAGGTTGCTGAGAAGGCGATTGAAGAAGGAAAATGCCCATCAGAGGCACTTCCGGAACTGAAGCCTGTTCTGGATACCATTCACACCTCTTATCCAGATGTGGATAAGACAAATGTCGGTGTAGGTTCTACAATCTTTGCAGTGAAGCCAGGTGACGGTTCTGCACGTGAACAGGCTGCTTCCTGTCAGAAGGTACTGGGCGGTTGGGCGAATATTGCCAATGAATATGCGACCAAACGTTACCGCTCCAATCTGATCAACTGGGGTATGCTGCCATTCCTGATTTCGGCTGGTGATCTTCCGTTTAAGAATGGTGATTATCTGTTTATTCCGGAAATTCGAAAAGCTGTAGAGGAAAAAGCAGAGACGATTACTGCATATGTAGTATCAGATACTTTGAAACCATTTGAATTAAAACTGGGTGATCTGACAGATGATGAGCGAGAAATCATTCTGAAAGGATGTTTGATTAATTACTATAGAGGATAAGAACAGACGCAGAAGAAATTCTGGTCTGAAAAAACCGAGGTCGGTAGCAGCAGATTTGATGATCTGCCATACCGGCTTCGGTTTTTACTATGAAAGTCCCGTACAGCGGCCATGAGGAGCGCATGCTTGCATGCGGCGAGTCATGGACATTGGACGGGCAAGCCGGTATGAGTAAGGAGGGCGA
>UQAW01000153.1 GCA_900539175.1 uncultured Lachnospiraceae bacterium | reverse complement strand
TGCGGAGCAATCCGTGTATCATAGGGGGCAAAATACCTTTTGACCCCAACATCATATAAAAACGGTATGAGATTATGAATAGTGAAAGTTTTTCTGAGACGGAAGATAGGAACAGCATTTATCAGATACTGTCTTGGTTCTTATGCTCTGTGCTTCCGGCATAGAGCATTTTTTGTTTAAGAAAGGAAAATAACGATATGTACAAGTATGATCCAAAATCCCTGTGTGCGGATAAATTCATCAGCCACGAAGAAATCCTCGATACTTTAAAGTATGCAGAGGAAAACAAAGACAATGTAGCATTGATCGATCGTATTCTGGAAAAAGCACGTCCCCGCGTAACGGAGAAAGGAACGGTCTGTTCTGGTTTAACACATCGGGAAGCCTCGGTGCTGCTGGCCTGTGAAATTCCGGAAAAAGTCGAAGAGATGTATGCTCTGGCAGAAGAGATAAAAAAAGCGTTCTACGGCAACCGCATTGTAATGTTTGCACCTTTGTATCTCTCCAATTATTGTATCAATGGTTGTGTCTACTGTCCTTATCATATGAAAAACAAACACATTCCCCGGAAAAAACTGACTCAGGAAGAAGTGGCCAGGGAAGTGATTGCCCTTCAGGACATGGGACACAAGCGTCTGGCAATTGAAGCCGGAGAAGATCCCAGAATGAACCCGATCAAATATATTCTGGAATGTATCAATACCATCTATTCCATTAAGCATAAGAATGGTGCTATCCGCCGGGTCAATGTCAATATTGCAGCAACTACCGTTGAAAATTACCGGAAACTGAAAGACGCCGGAATCGGTACCTATATTTTATTTCAGGAAACTTATCACAAGGAAAGCTATCTGAAGCTGCATCCCACGGGACCAAAGCATGATTACAACTACCACACAGAGGCTATGGACCGTGCAATGGAGGGGGGAATTGACGATGTGGGACTTGGTGTCCTCTTCGGTCTGGAACTGTACCGCTATGAATTTGCGGGTCTGCTGATGCATGCAGAGCATCTGGAAGCTATCCACGGAGTCGGCCCCCATACGATCAGTGTACCCCGTATCAAACGTGCCGACGATATTGATCCCGATACTTTTGATAATGGAATCAGTGATGACATCTTTGCCAAGCTTTGCGCCCTGATCCGTATCGCAGTTCCATACACCGGCATGATTATTTCCACCCGTGAAAGCCAGGCTGTCCGTGAAAAGGTTATCCGCCTTGGTGTCTCTCAGATCAGCGGTGCCTCCCGTACCTCAGTGGGCGGCTATTCGGAAGAAGAACGTCCTACCGATACGGAACAATTCGATGTTTCCGACCAACGCACTCTGGATGAAGTGGTTCGCTGGCTGATGGATATGGGATATCTTCCTTCTTTTTGTACTGCCTGCTACCGGGAGGGACGTACCGGAGACCGTTTTATGTCCCTGTGTAAAACAGGACAGATTCAAAATTGCTGCCATCCCAATGCCCTCATGACCCTGAAGGAATTTCTGATGGATTACGCAGGCGAAGAGACAAAGGCGATCGGCGAAGCGCTGATTCAGTCAGAGCTTCAAAACATCCCGAAGGAAAAAGTACGCAGAATCTGTAAAGATCATTTGGATAAAATTGAACAGGGAATCCGTGATTTCCGTTTTTGACAGAAAGGAGACCTCTCTATGGGCTTAAATGATACACCTGCAGCAAACAGAATCCACATCGGCTTTTTCGGCCGCAGAAATGCCGGGAAATCCAGTCTTGTAAATGCTGTGACCGGACAGGAGCTAGCAGTGGTTTCCGATACGAAGGGAACTACTACGGATCCCGTCTATAAATCAATGGAACTGCTTCCTCTGGGACCGGTCATGATCATCGATACCCCGGGATTTGATGATACCGGTGCACTGGGAAGCCTGCGGGTAAGGAAGACCCGCCAGGTCCTCAATAAAACAGATATCGCCGTTCTGGTAGTTGATGCTGTGGAAGGTATGACTGCACCAGACTGGGAATTACTGGAACTGATTCAGGCAAAGGAATTGCCTTATCTGATTGTTTATAACAAGATGGATGCTCCTGATGCTTCTGTTCCAGCCTCACTTTCCAGTACTGAGCATTCCAAAGGCACCTTCGATCCTGTTCACACAAGTCTTGTGTTTCCGGTCAGTACCAAAAACGGGCAGGGAATCCGCGAACTGAAGGAAAAAATCGGTACACTTGTACAGACGGATGACAGCACACACCGAATTGTGGGAGACCTCGTTCATCCTTCGGATTTCGTTGTTCTGGTGGTACCGATTGACAGCGCCGCCCCAAAGGGACGCCTGATTCTGCCCCAACAGCAGACCATCCGTGACATTCTGGAAAGTGATGCTGCCGCAATTGTGGTAAAAGAACACCAACTGGCAGAAACATTCGCGCATTTGGGCCGGAAACCTTCCCTGGTTATCACTGACAGTCAGGTATTTGCAGCTGCCTCCGCCGCTACACCACCGGATATCCCTTTCACTTCCTTCTCCATTCTTATGGCACGTTACAAGGGATTTCTGGACACGGCAGTTCATGGAGTCCGCAAAATTGAGGACCTGAAAGACGGCGATCGGATTCTGATTGCCGAAGGATGCACACATCATCGACAGTGTGACGATATCGGAACCGTCAAACTTCCTCGTTGGCTTCGCAGTTACACGGGTAAAAATCTGATTCTGGACACCGTCTCCGGCATGGAATTTCCGGAGGATTTAAGTCCTTACGCTTTGATCATTCATTGCGGCGGATGTATGCTGAACGAACGTGAAATGCGCTATCGTATGAAATGTGCAGTAGACAGCGGCATTCCATTTACAAACTACGGCACTGCTATCGCCTATATGCAGGGGATTCTGGAACGCAGCCTGAGTGTTTTTCCACATTTATTAAAAGATATCCAAAAATAGTTCCTTAGTTCTGCATCCTGAACTGTTCCTCTGTAATCATCGGATATCTGATCAGTGCTGCGCCATCCAGATTCTCCTTAAACATGTTCACCGCTGTAATCTGATGATTATTATAGGTGGTATAATAATAGATCCCTTTATCTGTATTGCAGCATGAAGTATACAGTGTAACCTCATATTTTCCGTCTCCCAGATCACAGCATCCCCTCTGTTGATCGACAGATCCCAGAATATGAAAAAATTGGCTGACACTCTCGGTTTCCGAAGTTCCTGAAACAGAATTCATTTTTACAAATACTGCCCTCACAAAGCGGGACTGGGAGGACAAATCCCCCGGAAGTCCCAATGCTCCCATGCCGCGGCTGTAAGTGTGCAGCGGCAGTTTTTCACAGAAATGATTCTGCGGAGCTTTCGGGGACAGATTCATATAATTATTCAGTTGAAACATCTGCTCGTCAAAAGGCGGATTATTGGTCAATACACCCACCGGATTATCATAGACATGCATACCATCCTTCATTGTCTCTACAGTTATCGCCTCATTACCATCGGCAATCAGCCAGTGAAGCTGAGCCACCGGCATTTTCTCACTGAATGGGGTGTTGATAAGATTGATTCTCTCCAGTAATCTCTTTGCTTCTTTTACAGTGGCACACTTTCCAAGAATCCAGGGGATAAATTCAAACTGGGCGATATTATCCCTGCCCCGTATCGCTTCTTTGTAGTGTGCATTTCCCACAAAATTCAAGCAGGCCATTCCCAGCCCCTTTTCATTCACTGCATCATAATACAGCGGATAACCTTCTATGACACACGCCGCGCCGATCATGGCATAATGCCTGTTCATAACCCCCATATTCCGAAAACGAAAACAATAATTGCGGGAAGTTATCGTAACCTCATCTCCATAAGAAAATTCATAATCCAACGTGCGTCCAAAATAGAAATCCTTTGTCTTATAAGTTGCTGCTGTACACATTCCACACTCCTCTTTCTCAATACAATATTTTCTCGCTGCTTTTGCCGGATACCACTTCTGAACTCAATAGTAAACGGACATGTCTGCTGCCGCAGACATCAGTAAATTGACGGCTCGCATCCGGGAACTGCTTTATATTCCCATAATAGTATATGTCCATATAGGCGTCAGCAGATACAGAATCCCCCATAAAAATATTAAATTTGTTTTTTGCAAGACCTTTTTGCATAAAATTGCAAAAACTTTTTGTAGGTCGTTG
>UQAW01000152.1 GCA_900539175.1 uncultured Lachnospiraceae bacterium | reverse complement strand
ATCCCACAAATTGTGGAATACATCTTGCGGAAAGCAATTTTCAAACACGCTCTAGCGAAACGGGAAGCATAATAATTTCCACCACCAACTGCGTCCAAATCATACCGAAAAGCCCTACCATCAGATTCATAACCATTTCCTCATGCTCTTCTATCCTTACATGCACTCCAGCAAAATATCGTATATCTCATCACGGCTTAATTCCCTTGGATTGCACTTGATTATGTTGCAGGTATCTGCCACGCTTCTGAGTACTTCCGGCGTGATTTCCACCTTCGATTTTAAGCCTGACATCTTTGTGGGCAATCCGCAATCTCTGATAAAGCCCGCCAACGCTTCAAGACCTGCCTCGGCTGTATCCACACCGAACACCTCTTTGGCAAACCTGGTGAATTTCTCTTTGCCATCCTTCACGATATGCCGGTAATATACTGGATGAATCACAGCCAGTCCCTGTCCATGGTTGCAGTCTGTGTAAGCCCCAAGCTGATGCTCGATCTGATGTGCCTGGAAATCAGTTACTCTTCCAACCTTCAAAATGCCGTTTTCCGCCATCGCAGAATCCCACATCAGATTGCCCCTTGCCTGCATATCATCCGGATTTTTCTGCAGACGCTTCATGTTTACAACGGTATTTCTCATAATAGCCAGCGCCACATCATCCGATACATTATCCTGATCGGAATTGCCCAGATAAGTTTCCATCGCATGACTCAGAGTGTCGAATGCTCCTGAAATCACCTGCATCCGGGGAAGAGACGCTGTATATGCTGGATCGAGAATGGCAAATCTGGGCGCTGCCGCCGCCATCCCGGCCTTGATAATCTTTTCTTCATTCGTAATGACTGCACCACCGTTCATTTCTGCACCTGTGCCAGAAGCCGTGACAATAGCTCCCATGGGAAGCACTTCTGTGGGGAATTGATGTTCAGTCATTTCCATTTCCCAAAGATCCTTTTTGGTCTTTGCCTGTGCAGCCACAACCTTACAGCAGTCGATTACAGAGCCGCCGCCCACCGCAAGGATAAAATCGATTTTCTCTTTTCTGGCAAGTGCAGCTCCTTCTTGTACCTTTTCATAGGTGGGATTGGACATGATGCCGCAAAAATCAATCACCCTTTTTCCCGCATCTTCCAGGATTTTCTTCACTTCATCGTAGATTCCGTTTTTCTTCACGGAACCACCGCCGTAAGCCAGCATCACATTTTCACCATAAGCAGAGACAGCCGCTTTGAGGTGTTCTCTGGCTGCGCCCTCTCCGAAATAAACCTTCGTTACATACTCATAAACAAACTTCTTCATTACGAATTTCCCCTTTCAAAATTGTCTGGTTGAACCTGTCTTTTTATATCCGATCTCAGCGAAGACACTCCTTCACAATACCTGTGACCTCGTCTGCAGAAAGCATGGTTGAAATATCAATGCCTTTGATTGCTTCTGTAGAAACCTCGCCATCAAAGTACATATCCACACCAAGCTCCGCAAAAAGCCCGGTCATTTTACCTACAGATTCCTCTATGCTCCCCTCATATCCAAACGCATCCTTAAAGTAGTGGCGAATATCGCTGTCATGGTATTTTGCCATTGTTTTCAAGAATCGCGGGAATAAAGTTGTCAGGCTCTTCCTGTAAGAGGAACCATATAAGATCTCTGGAACGAATTCCAGCTCATAGATGTCGTAAGCGTAGTTTTCCTCTTTGCCAAGCCCCAATCGGCTGGAAGTGGAAATGGATGCCCCATAGAGGATTACCCCGCGGGCATCGGAATCCTCCGGATTCTCTTTCAGCTTCTTTGCCGCTGCGAGGACATTCCGAATTACGGAGATGCCAATGTCATAGGATACCGGATTCGTATCGCCAATGGTAGAAGCCGACAGTTGTACCAGCGTAACCAGTCCGGTATATGCCGTCATTTCCGTCCCAAGAGACATGGAATACTTCGGCACAAGGATGGCGGTATCCGCCGCAATCCCATAAGCAGTGCCAAAATCCCCGGTTCTGGAATCCGCCGATACAGCACCCAGACCATACTCCGAACCACTGGACGGATAGGTGGGCATGAGAATCAGCGGCAGCTTTTTCAGGCCGTAGGGATTCTTTTCCGCTTTTACATATGCCCAGAGATCATCCGCATGATAAGCGCCAAATGCGATCAGCTTTGCGCAGTCCATAATATTGGCTCCGCCTGCACCGATCACCATCTCAATGCCATTCTCTTTGACAAGCCGGATTCCTTTTTCAATGGTCTCCAGTTCTCTCGAAGCGTCTGCCAGCTCGTAAAAAATGCCGCCAGCATTTTCTACTGCTTTCTTTACATCATTATAGCAGCCGTTCTTTTTCGCAGATCCGCCGCCATAAACAAACAACACCTTTTTCTCCGAAGTTAATACTGTTAAATCCGCCACAGGGTCATTGCGAAACAGTAATTTTGTATCATTTCTCAGTTGAAAGTCCTTCATATAATCATCTCCTTATATTCTTTATAGTCCTAAATCTTCCAGCCAGGTCTGAACATCCGCTTCTGAAACGCTGGACGAAAACCGGATCCCCTCCAGCCAGTCTCCGGTTCCGGCTGCTTCCTCCAGAAGTTCGCCGCTTTCTCCCAGTCCGGAAGAAGCAGATGTGCAGAAGGGAATCACTGTTTTTCCGGTAAAATCATTGGCCTGCTTCTATTATAAATCTCTGGCGCAGTGGTGAGAATATCAGATAAGTTCATGAGTTATAAACCAAAGGTTATAACCAACAGAGTCAGCAGGCACCTCGCTCGTACCTGCTGACTCTATGTATTTTTCTGTTTTTACAGGTTCTTGATAATGAGGGGAAACTTTTCAAGTATTTCCATGCACACATCCGGCGAAACGCTCCGGTTTAAGTGCTTCGGGATTACTTTCTTCTGATAGTATTCGCTACGGAATGGAGCACGCTTCCTATGCCCCTTCACCACAAGGAAGCAGAAAAATTGAGACGGCTGTTTTGATCCTCGGATCGTACAGCCGCCTTTTTGGGAAAAATCACATAGCCATTCCGTCATTGCTGAATAATCTCCACTTGTTCCAAAGGAATCCAACCGGCTCCAGATTTTAGACTGCCCCACAGTATTGAATTTTTACCTTCCCGTATCTCAGTAATTACAGGACGATTATTTTCTGAGATGGAACCCACCGTGACATATTCATAGCCAGCTCCCGTATATACAGTCACGTCATAACAAAGCAGCTTTACATTGCATGGAAGCTTGACTCCTTTCCAATTATTTTTCGTCTCTCTTTTTTCGTTTTCTTCTCTCCACATAATTTCATATCCTTTCCTTTACTGCTCATTCATAACGAGATACACATAACCGTTAAGCGCCTCTGTATCAAAATATGGTATAAAATGTTTACGCATATAAGCCATATCCTTCTCTGTAGCGATAGTAAATCCTTCACTCATGATTCTTCCGCGAATGTCATAAATACCGCGATTAAATTGGCAGGCGCAATGCTGAAATTTCCGATTAAACACAATATTCGAATCCGGAATATACTCATGTAAAATGGACGCAAGCCAATAGCACCCGCCATGCAGAAACATATAATTTACGTCTCTTCCCGCACAGTACTGACGAATCGCTGCAATCAGTTTTTTATAAATCTTTAAGTTTTCCATTTCTTCCCTGCTCTGCATTTTACACCCCAAAATCTCGCACTGATAATTGCTTTACACATCATTTTCACCGTCCCCAATACAAGCAATAGGTCTGCGTGGAATATCCAAATATTCCGCAAGTGCTGAAAGAGCAGCTCTTTTTGTTGCATCCTTTGAAAAGACCTCCACATAACTTTTTGCGAATACAATAGAAAAAGGCAATTGCCCGGAAAGTATCTGTTCTGCCTGATTGCGTACCTTTTGCGAAAAGTAAAAAAGCTGCAATTCTTCAAAACATCCATCTGTTTGATCCGCATATGAAAGTATGCTATTTACACAAATTGAATTTCTGGCATCCTTTACATGCAGATCTGATTCTTGCCGGTATTACACAACTAATTACTGTTGTTCTTGCAGATAAGATCAATCACCATGAATACATTCGAAGCTTAAAGCCACTCATAGCATAGGACTTACCAACTCCATGAGACCTGAGGCTTATTAAAGTGCGCCTAAAATGGCCGGTTATCCAC
>UQAW01000151.1 GCA_900539175.1 uncultured Lachnospiraceae bacterium | reverse complement strand
ATATATTCAGGCAGAGAACCTAAAGCATAAGAGAACTTTCACAAAAACGCTGATTGTTCTGGCCCCGTTTGTAACTGCGCTTATGAACTTTTTTGCCCCTCTTTGGTTCCAGCTCAATTCTTATAATTGGTGGTATATCCTGCTTTATCCTGGATTCCTTACGCTCACCTGTGCCTTGATTGAACAGCGGGATAATGGCAAACTAAAATATCGTGCCGTTGCTTCATTGCCTGTTTCGCAGAACAAAGTCTGGAAAGCAAAAATTGGAGTGGCCGGTATTTACTCCTGTGTGGGGAATTTCATTTTCCTGGCGCTAAATCTGTTGGGCGGTTTTGCAATATTAGTTATCAACGAAATTCCCCTGACAATCGGAATTTGGCAGGCTGCGGCCGGAACAGCTTGTATTGTCATTGCAAGCCTATGGGAAGTTCCGCTGTGCTTATGGTTATCAAAAAAAGTTGGTATCTTTGTCACGGTTATTCTTAATGCCGGACTTGGAAGCGTTTTAGGGATTTTCACGGCTACAACCTCTTTGTGGATGATCTGCCCGTATAGCTGGGTGCCGCATCTTATGATTTCCGTGTTAGGTATTTTGCCTAATGGTGAGCCGGTTGCAGATCAGAGTACGGCAATGGCATTTTGGATGATTATACTTGTATTGGTCATTTCGCTGGCCTGGTTTGCGGCGCTGTCATTTTTAACTGCAAGATGGTTTGAGAAAAAGGAGGTGGGGTAACTATGGTATCTGTGGTTCGCTGCTGGAAAGCAGAATATCAGAAGTGTAAACATAGCATTTTGCTCTATATGCACAGCATGATTCCGATTATATGTGCGGCGATTTTTGCGGGTTACTATCATATATCCAGATGGGAACTGGCAACCAAAATCAGTGCCTATCTGGAAGTGCTGGCCGTTGCGTTCCCGTTTCTGATCGGCATTATTGTGGGCCTGGTTGTTCAGATCGAAAATCAGGCCGGGCATTATCAGCTTTTGTTGGGAACAATCCCATCTCGCATGGCAACGTATATTGGTAAACTTGGTTTTCTGATGATCTGTGCTTTTGGCGCAACATTTTTAGCGTTAGGAACATTCGCTGCACTATATAGGGATGCTCCGGCAAGCCTTTACCTGAAAGCAGGGATTCTATTGTTGATTACCATGCTTCCCATTTACCTGATTCATTTGTTTGTGGGAATGAGCTTCGGAAAAGGTGCATCTATGGGATTGGGAATTGCAGGGAGTTTAATAGCTGCCCTTATGATAACAGGGCTTGGTGACGCTACATGGAAATATATTCCATGGTCCTGGGGCGTTCGTGCTATGGATTACACTGTGCTTGCATGGGATAGCCCCCAACTGTATGCACAGGTAAAAACCGATTTTTTCAGCGGTATGATTATTTCTGTATGCTGCACTGTTTGTCTGCTGATTGCCAGTTTGGTTTGGTTTCATGGTTGGGAGGGAGGTAAAAACAGTGAATAAAAAGTGCCTGTTTGCCGTGGTAATTGTGCTTGTAAGTCTTATATGCTTATCGGCCTGCGGTGCGCTCCGCGATACCGCCGATAAAAATAAGGCGTTAAATGAATCTCTGCCGTATTATGAGCTGAACGCCGCAAACTATGATGAAATTTCATATAACGGCCTGACATATACCATAACGGATGAATGTCTTGAAATGTCAGAACTGCAAGAAGAAATCGGGCAGGTATCGAAACGCTTCAAAAATGTGGCGGGGGAAGATTTCAGTTTCGGCTACGTTTACAGTATTGTGGATGTGGATATAAGCAATGCCGTAGCTGTAAATATCAACAATGAATATCGGAAAGCTGACATTAAAAATAATGATGAGTAACCTCGACAATGTGGTATAATGGGGCGGGAGGTGATTTTTTGACCCACTTACTTGTAGTTGACGATGAAGTTTCTATCTTGGAATTGATTAAGAACAGTTTGGGGAAAGATGGATATTTGATAACAGTCTGTCAAAATGCGGATGATGTAGACATCAAAAAGCTGCATTTCTATGACCTCATTCTTTTGGATGTGATGATGCCTGGCACAGACGGGTTTGAGTTTTGCAAACAGATCAGGAATATGGTAGACTGCCCGATTCTCTTTCTGACCGCAAAGACATTAGAGGAAGATATATTGTTTGGATTGGGCATCGGTGCGGATGATTATATTACGAAACCTTTTCGTATTCAGGAGCTTCGCGCCCGTGTCGCGGCACATTTACGCAGAGAAAAAAGGGAGCATCACAGCACACTTTCATTTGAGCCTGATATAAGATTTGACCTTTCCGCAAAGGTACTGTATGTTTCAGAACAGCCGGTTCCCCTTACCAAAAGCGAGTATTCAATCTGTGAATACCTTGCGAAAAACCGGGGACAGGTTTTTACAAAAGAACAAATCTATGAAGCCGTTTTCGGGTTTGATGGAATAGGCGATAACTCTACGATCTCAACGCATATAAAAAATATTCGTGCGAAATTGGAGCATTTCAAAATAAGTCCGATCAGCACCGTATGGGGGATAGGATATAAATGGGAGTGAAAAAGAAACCTACATTGAAAATATTGTTTCGCCAGTTTGCTATCTCCCTCATTGTCATGCTGGTAGCGGCAATTATTGTCCCTTCTGGTTTGGAGGGACTTGCTGTAAATGCTGGATTAGCTACAAGAGCAAATCTAAGTGAATTGCAGGTAAAAGAGATCATTCCAACGCTGACGATTGCCCCGGATATTACAAAGGTTGTGATTCCACAGGGATGCGGCTACTTAATTCTGGACAAGAACTTTAATGAGCTTTACAGCAATATGGACGATGATGAAAAAGAAATTGCCCTGCTGTATGCAAAGGGAGAATATATTGAATATGCTACGGGGAGGCAGTTTGCACTTGTTGTCCGGGAAAACGAATTTTGCGTTTTAAGGTATTATATTGGTTCTCAATTTACAGTGTCATGGCTACCGGAATATTTTCCATCTCCTGACACGCTTGCGTTTATCCTGATGGCTGTAAATTCGCTGCTGGTCATTATCATACTGACCGCCAGATTTGCTAAGAACCTGCGTACACAACTGACCCCGCTTTTTGAAGCAACTGCGGAGGTTTCAAAGCAAAACCTTGATTTTGAAGTAGGACACGCCAAAATCAAAGAGTTTGAAGATGTCCTTGCATCTTTTTCAGATATGAAAGATAATCTGAAAATTTCGTTAGAACGGCAATGGAAAACCGAACAGACACAGAAAGAGCAAATCGCCGCGCTTGCCCATGATTTGAAAACGCCTCTGACGGTTATTCAAGGAAATGCTGATTTACTCACAGAAACAAATCTTGATGATGAGCAACGATTATACGCTGGTTACGTCGTGGAAAGCTCCGGCCAGATGCAGTCATATATTCAAACCCTGATTGATATATCACGGGCGGCGGTTGGTTATCAGCTCCATATTGAAAGTATAGACTTGCCAGCGTTCATGCAGCACTTGTTCGGTTATATGGAATCACTATGCCGGACAAAAGAAATCCGGCTGCAAATGAATACTGTTTCACTCCCTCAAATGCTGAAATTTGATAGGGTGCTGATAGAACGTGCTATTATGAATGTTATCAGTAATGGGCTGGACTACTCCCCGCAAGGCGGAACGCTTTATGTGGATGTTCAGAGTAACAACGGTTTCGTGGAAATTTCAGTCACAGACGAGGGAACGGGGTTTTCTAAAGAGGCATTATGCCACGCACAGGAACGGTTCTATATGGGCGATCAAAGCCGCAATTCAAAGTTACACTTTGGTATGGGTCTATATATTACAAATTCGATTATGGAACAACATAATGGTCAGCTTATTTTAGAAAATTCAAAAGAAACCGGCGGCGCAAAGGTTACTATGAAACTTCCTTGCTGATTTTCCGATAGTGTAATGGACGTCTTTTATGTCCGTCCATTTTTCAAATCTTTATGGAATCTTCAAAAATTCCTCTTATCATGTATCTAAAGAAAAAACATCTGCCCAGCGGCAGAAAAGAAAAAAACGCTGCTGGGCAGACCCATTTTCACGCTTAATTTATATTCACTGGTGGCGGTTTTGAGAAATCAAGGCCGCTGCTTTCTTTTTGTCATTCCCAGCAGTTAAAGGCATGGCGGCCCACGGGAGGACGCCGCCATGCTGTTTTACTATCATTATAATTTAGTAAGTATAAAAGGACAAGCATATGTCATCGGACGATTCTCCGC
>UQAW01000150.1 GCA_900539175.1 uncultured Lachnospiraceae bacterium | reverse complement strand
TCAAGCCCATCTTACCATACTATGCTGATAAAGTCAACATAAACCGAGTATATACAGATATAACGGTTTACCCGTTCACGCATTCGCGCAAACGGGTAAACCGTTATTAGGCATCCCAGATGCCCAAAGTTCCCCGGCGCAGCAGCACCGTGCGGGGTAAACCCCAGGCGTCTGCGGACGCCTCCCCATCACGCAGCCCCGCATAATTCCCATTACAGGCGAAGAAATTATGCGGGGCTGCGTAACAGCATAGTTGTACTTTCTCGGTTGAAAAGTACAACTATGGCGAGATCCGATTCTATCTACAAGATAGAGGTACGCTGATCGGTCCATTAGATATGCTGATTGCCGCGCACGCCAGATCTGAAGATATGATCCTGGTCACAAACAACGTCCGAGAGTTTGAGCGTGTTCCTGATCTAGTCGTTGAAAATTGGGTGGTATAATCTCATCTACCTGCGGGCACCTCTCCATTACGCAGCCACACATGCTCCCCACTACAGGCAAAGGAATTATGTAGGGTTGTATAATAGGATAGCTGTACTTTTCTGTATGAAGAGTACAGCTATCCTGTTGTTTATCCTTGTTCTAATAAATATAAATTAACTCTTGCCTGTATATTTTCTGCTACTTGTTCAGCGCTACTTTGCCCTGCGAAATACGGAGCAGCTTCTTCCTGCATAATCTGTATGACAGTATCATCCGTAGCTCTTAATTCTGTAATCGAATCAAGCAGGTCATAAAATTGCTCTGCATCTTCTTTGCTTGTCTTAACCGATTCTCCTCTCCAATCCGTCTCGTTCCCAGCGATATATAAATTCATTCGTTCCTTTAGCTTCTCATAATTGGCAGGGATCGTCGTCGAGTGCTCCCCTGCATATTCAAAGCAGAATTTCACAAATTCTCGTGCTCCATCGATGTCATTGCATTGACTAGATATTCCAACTGATGATGTCAAGCAGTATGTGCTCCCGCTGCTTGTTTCATTTGGAATTCCTGCATATGTATATCCGTAAGTTCCAAACCATTTTAACGTTCTATCACTTAACCCGGCTAAATACTCCAAATTATTAATCCGTTTGTACCGCAAAATTGCATGTTCTTCCTCTGGTGCAATAGATCCATCTCCTCCCCACATCTTGCACCAACTCAGATAATCATAAAATTCCTGCGTCTGAAAATTACATTCTCCGTTTTCCTTGTCGACATACTTTCCAATATAAAATGGTGCGCTTAACAGAAACAGATTCTGCGCCGAGTTCCATGACTCAAAAGTTACCCAATCCGATCCTGCTTTCTTCCGCACACTTTCCAGTTCTTCCACTGTCACGCCTGGTGCTGATATAAGCGTCTTCGGTGCAATTACTGTATCAATTATAAATGTTAACGGCAGCTGATACAATTTTCCATTTTCTAGCGTTAAATTATACAGGTTCGGAACGATGTCTTCTTGTGAAATTTCCCCTTCCATAAGTGGAATCAAATCCACACAAACGCTTATTGGTTTAATTGGCATCTCTGCACTATCCCCAGTGCTACAAAAATAAAACAGGTCTGGCCCTTTTCCTGCCATAATTTCTGTCCTCAGCACATCGTTACTCTGTACATCATTGCTTTGCATTTCACTGTATGTAGCGAAGTTTACCTGGTATTCTTCTTGGCTTGTGTTGAATTCATGTACTAGCAATTTAACATTCTCTGTATCAATATCCGGTGTTGTCACAGCCATTGTCAATATCTTTCGCCCAATTTGCTCACCCTCTACCCATTGAACGGTATCAATAGATTTTTGATTCTGCGTATAGAAAATATATCCGTTTTCCATGAGCTGAATTTGCTCTCCCTCAACTGAGAGCCCCATTTCATCCCATAAAACAAGCTGCTCCTTTTGGTATGTTTGCGAATCAAACGCCATAATGCCAGAATTGCTATTTAATAATAACCGACTATCGTTGGACGCCCCCATTCCTTTTATCTTTTCATCGGAGAATTTATATGTATTGGTTTGTTCCAGCGTCGCTACATCATATTCCCACAGTTCATCGCCCTTTCCAGAAACTCGTTCCGCTGCTAATGCATATAGCTTCCCGCTGCGAAGCTGAATAGCTGCAAATCTCCAGCCATCAGCCATACTAATTTCTTCACGCGCAACTTCAATCCCATCGTTTCCTACATATGTTAAAAGTTCTGCGCTCACAAGGTAAAACCCATTTTCCCCTTTTAACATTTGCATAAATCTATCATTGTTTCCTACATATAATGAACCCAATTGTATTTGTGATTCAATTTCCATTTTTTCATTATAGTTCGCTATGAAAACTCGTCCTTCTGGGCTTTCATTTATCACAACATCTCCATTGTAGTCACGGTATGCTGCAGGGTAGCTTCCGTAAAGCACTGAAAATCCAGTATAATTTTCACATACTGCATAAACATATTCCGCTTCACTTGGGATTGGTAATTCCGTTGTTTCTCCATCCAAAGACTCTGCAAAGAGTTTGGCTCCTTCTTCCGTCTGCTCTGCTACGATGATTCGATCCGTAAATAGGCACTGTGCCGTTTCACAGCCGCTCTGATCTGGAAGCAAGATTGTCGAATATGCGAGGTGATACACTTCATTATTCTCTTCTTTTTGTGTTGTCTCTATCTGAACAGTTTCTTCTTCTCGATTATTTTGTTTCATATATGCATCATCTTCTTTACTTTCTGCATGCTGACTACTCTCTGGAAGCTGAATCGAGGAAACTGCCTTTTCCTTATTACATGCACATAAAGATAGCATTATAATTAGTGCAATAGCACATACTATCCTGATTTTTTTCATTGCGGATAACCTCCTGATCTTCTGTACTAATCACCTTTATACCGATTATTAAAAAGGGGTGCTGCTTATGCAGCACCCCTCGCAGGTTTGAAGTTAGTCCTTCAATTGTCTCTGCATCTCTATATTGGTTGTTTGTATAAAATGCAGGCAATTTTTACGTTGGCTTCATCTCGCCACTATAATAGCGCATAATTTCTTCCAAACAGAAGGACACCTTTCGCTGTTCAGCGAATTAGACCCAATAAGTGTTGACAAGATCTTCGCGAACCCAGCCGACAGTCGGTTCATCCGCATTGCTCACCGGCCCATAAAACCAGTCATATCCATCCGAACATCCTACTTGTACCCTGTCAATGCGCATATCGTCTCCCTTATACGCAAGACCGATAACCGTTCCCGTAACCGGGTTGCTACGGATTCTTGTGCCGTCCGTGTTAATGTGCCCTGCATAGACGTCACTTCTTGCCGATGCAAAAGTCACCATCATGCATGCCATCACAGCAACGACCAGAATCATAGCAATTACTTTACCAAACCGTGCCCTTTTCATTGCCAGAACTCCTTTCTTTGTGTTACATCTGGTATTTTCGTTATATTCTTAAAAAAGCGGCCGCTTTATAAGACAAAACAGGGTCAATACTTTATATATCCAGATACTTCAATATCTGTATTTCCATTGTTTCTAATTCCAAAAGTATAGTTTCCTCTATCATTGATTGAAAATGTTATGTCTATCGTTCCATTTTCAACGGTTTCATAATGAAAAATCCCATCCTCATCGATCAACCCCACATCTACACTCGTCGGATACGGTGTATAAGATGCCTTAACTGTCACTGTTTCTCCAGCATCAAGCGGAAGTTTTGTGTTCCCCTTCGCAACGAACCCAGGTTTAACCGTCGTCTTAAAACTTCCAGAGGCCCGACGTGCCACATTCTGCGAATGCCACTCGACAGCACCCACGTTCGCTGCAAAGCAGCCTAAAATTATAACTACCGCCATAGCAAGACATAAAAAGCGTTTTACTCTGACTCTCATAAAATATTCCTCCAAAACTACCAGTCGAAATCAAACCCACTCTCTGGGACTTCTCCTATGTCATCAGATGTTAGATCATCCACCTGACGTTTTTCTTTTTGAAATTCAGCATTTCTTCTTATCAGAACCACTGTAAGTAGCACCGCCATAATGATCACTCCAATGGCAACGCTTATCCATTTTGCACGTTTCCTGATTGGTCTTTCTATATGGCTATCCGCTTCCTTGTTTATGTCAGCGGTTTTCTTTCCTTCGGTTTCTACTCTTTCCGCTTCAAAAAATTCATTTTCATCGTTACACAGCCAGTCCAACGATACGTCGTAGATTTTTGCCAGCGTCTTCAGCTTGTCCATGGACGGCGTAGTATCTCCACTTTCCCAGCGAGAAACGGCCTGTCTGGACACGTCGAGTTGGTTCGCCAGCTCCATTTGTGAGATTCCAGCTTTATCTCTTAATACGATCAGTTTTTCTCTAAGGGTC
>UQAW01000149.1 GCA_900539175.1 uncultured Lachnospiraceae bacterium | reverse complement strand
AGCATAGGGTACAAAATCCTTGAGGAAAATGTGTCAACTAATCTTGACAAAATCAGAATGACGGTTCTCCCGGCCTTGTGGCAGTTACCAATGTGGTCAGCACGGCGCTGAATATTTTCCTTGACTGGCTCTTTGTATTTCCGATGCAGATGGGCGTCATGGGTGCGGCAGTTGCAACAGGTATTTCCCAGACCGTTGGCCTTCTGATTGTTTTAACGCACTATGTGTTTAAAAAAGGGAATCTTCGTATTCGTGGATATAAGCCGCAGGGGAAACTTTTTCGGAAAATTATTTTCAGAGGCCTTCCGGAAGGAATCGCGCAGTTTTCCACACCGGTTACCACGCTTTGTATGAATCATACACTGATGGCGACTTACGGTGATATTGGTATCAATGCATTTGCCATTATTTCGTATCTGTCCTCTTTTACAATGTCTGTATTTTTTGGCGCATCAGAAGGAATGCAGCCATTGTTTGGTCAGGCATATGGTGCAAAAGAGGATGATAATCTGAAGCATTATTACCGGGCGGGTCAGTTGATCAGCATCATCGGAAGTGCGCTTTGCGTAGCGGTGTATGTGATCTTTCCCCATGCGCTGTGCAAGCTGTTTGGAGCTAACGCCGAAACGATCAGCTTTACGGAAATCCATATGTGGGAGTACTGTTGGGGATTTGTCATCGGAAGCATCAATACGATGCTGTCGGCATATTTTTACTCTACAAAACGCTCCGGTCAGGCGATTGCCCTTAACATTGTTCGCAGCCTTGTGATGAACTCGCTGATTATCACATTCCTGCCGAAGATTTTTGGAGCGGCTATCGTATGGCATACATTTGGTATCTATGAAATTTTTGTAGTGATTGTAGCATTCGCCCTCAAGAAAACTTCGGAGCGAAACGGAATTACTTACAAATAAATAAACAAGAAATTTTGTGGTCATCGGAGGACGTACTGTCGCAACGGTATAGTCGAGAAGATGTCGAGTGCGCTCGGTTTCATGAAAAAGCCGGGCGCATTTTGTTTGTAAAAATATAGAAACTTGGAGGCAACTTATGAAATTAATTTTGCGTTTTTTGAAACCGCATTGGAAATTGTGCCTGATCACAATACTTTTTGCCATCGTGGATGTGGTTGGAGCACTGATTATTCCCACCTTTGCGGCAGATATGTTAAATCAGGGAACAACGGCAGGCGCTGATTTTTCAGCGCTGGTAAATACCTGTGTAAAAATGCTTATAGCAGCTCTTATCTCAGGCGTAGCAACGATATCAGGCGCCTATACCTGTTCTGATCTCACATCAAAAGTCGGGGCAGATATTCGGAGCGCTTTATATAAAAAGACATTAAGCCTGTCCGGAACAGATTTTCGGTCTTTTGGCACAGCTTCGGTAACGACGAGAACAGTATCGGATATTACCAATATCCAGTTTGCACTTTTGAGCTGTTTTCAGATGCTGTTTCCAGTTCCGATCATCTTCGTTGTTTCGCTGGTATTGGCTTTTCGGAAGGACTTGCTGATGGGAGGCATTCTGCTTGGAATTTTATTGATTATTACATTTGTTGCTGGAATCATCATGAAAAGTACTGCGCCTATGTTCCGGAAACTGCAAAAGAAGCTGGATAAGATGAGTAAGGTACTTTTAGAAAATATTACAGGCGTTCGTGTCATTCGGGCATTCAATAAGGAATCCAGTGAAGAACAGCGTCTGAATGCGGAGTTTGGCGATTACGCAGGAACAGCAATAAAGGTTAATAAACGATTTGCGATTCTCGATAGTATTTCCTTTTTCGCAATCAATGTGTTTGTGATTTTGGTTTATACCTTCAGTGGTTTCCGTATTACCGCCGGGCATTTTCAAATCGGTGATATTACGGCAATTATTCAGTATGCCATGCTGTCTTTATTCTTTTTAATGATGGCGCAGATGGTAATTTTGACCCTTCCCCGTGCGCTTGAGTGCTGTAACCGTATTGGAGAGGTAATGGATTTTTCTCCTACGATTGCTGACAAGAGAAGCCAGCGGGTAGAAGAAAGGGAGAATAGCCGGGATGTACTGGCTTTTGAAAAAGTATTCTTCCGTTTTGCAGATGCTGATGAATATACCTTAAAGAACCTTAACTTTACCTGCAGGCGCGGGAAAACAACGGCAATTATTGGAGGTACAGGAAGTGGAAAATCCACAGTAGCCTCCCTGATGATGCGATTTAATGAGGTTACAAATGGTGCGGTGTTGTTGAATGGCGTTGATATCCGGGAAATGCCGCAGAAACAGCTCCGTGAACACCTTTCTTTTGTACAGCAAAGAGCATGGTTGTTTTCAGGAACCATTGCGGAAAACCTGCGATACGGAAATCCGGAAGCAACAGACGATCAGCTCTGGCACGCCTTGTCCATTGCACAGGCAAAGGATTTTGTTGAGGCATTGCCGGATAAACTGGAATCCTTTGTGGCGCAGGGCGGCACGAACTTTTCGGGAGGACAGAAACAGCGTCTTTCCATCGCCCGTGCCCTGGTGAAGAAGCCGGAACTTTATATTTTTGACGATAGCTTTTCTGCTCTCGATTTCAAAACAGATGCGGCGCTGAGAAAAGCACTGATCCCTGAAACAAAGAATGCTGCCGTTGTGATTATTGCGCAGAGAATCAGCACCATCCTCCATGCAGACAACATTATCGTCCTGCACGAAGGCGAGCCGGTGGGAATCGGAAAGCATGAGGAGCTGCTTGAAAATTGCCCGATCTACAAAGAAATCTATGACTCGCAGACGAAGGAGGCAAGTGAACATGAGTGATAAGAGAACGGTTAAATTTGATAAAGAAGTACCGGAAAATGCCGGAAGAACAGCAAAACGCCTGTTCGGGCAGCTTAAGAATCAACGCGGCCGTTTGAGCATCGTTGCAGTTTGCATTGTTTTATATACGGTGCTCAATATTTTTACTCCCTATTATAGTGCAGGGGTCATTGATAATCTGCTTGGCACGATTCGGAATGCAATGGATACCGGGGCGGGATTTTCGATTCCGTGGAATCCGCTTGGGTCAAAAATGCTGACATTATTTCTTATGTATTTGCTTACAGGGGTGTTTTACCATCTTCAGGTATATTTAATGGCGAGCGTTGCGGAACGGCTGATCCTGACATTGAGAAAGCAGATCAGCAATAAGCTGAATAAGCTTCCGTTGCGGTTTTTTGACGGGAACAAACCCGGTGAGATTTTAAGCCGTGTTACCAGTGACCTGGATAAAGTCTCAGAGACCTTGCAGACAGGGCTTTTAAAGTTGCTGACTGCCATAGGCACACTGATTGGCGCTATGGCCTTTATGTTTTATTACAGCCCTCTGCTTACCGTTGTTTTTCTTGTCTTTGCGGTTGTAAGCCTTTTGGTGACGAAAGTTGTGGCAAAGAAAAATCTGGAGTGTGCTGCTGACCGGCAGCGGGCACTTGCCTACCTTACAGGGATTGCAGAAGAATATTATACAGGCAGAGATGTTATCCGTGCTTATAACCATGAGCAGGAAAGTATTGAAACAATAAACACAGCCGTGGATGAACTGCGTGCTGCAACAAAAAAGACGGACTTTTTGACAAACTGCGTGAACCCGCTGATCCGTTTGCTTTCCCGCTTGTCGCAGGCAGTCATTATGCTGCTCGCCTGCCACTGGATGCTGCAGGGCAGAATGTCGTTGGGTGTTGTGCAGGCATTTTTCCAGTATGTCAACATGGCCTCGGAACCACTTACGGAGACCTCGTATATGCTGAATTCCCTGCAGTCAGCTTTGGCTTCAGCAGAACGTACCTTCTATTTCCTGGATGCGAAAGAGGAAGTGCCGGAGACTGCTTTGCCTGCTGTCTTAGAAAAAGCAAGAGGAAAAATTTCATTTGAGAATGTCAGCTTTGGATATAGCTCAGATAAGATCCTTATGAAAAATATCAGCTTTACGGCAAAACCCGGACAGAAGATCGCTGTCGTTGGTTCTACCGGAGCCGGTAAGACTACGTTGATTAACCTGCTTATGCGGTTTTATGAAGTAAATGGCGGCCAGATCACCATAGATGGCATCCGGACCACGGATTTAACGCGGAAGGATTTAAGGCATAACTTTGGGATGGTGCTGCAGGATACCTGGCTGTTTGGAGGTACGATTGCGGAAAATATCGCCTACGGAAAACCGGAGGCAACAATGGAAGAAATTAAGGCTGCCGCCAGAGCAGCTAAGGTCGATTATTTCATTCGTACCATGCCGCAGGGCTATGACACGGTATTGGATAACGATGCAGCAAACTTGTCAGTAGGCCAGAGGCAGCTGATTACCATTGCCCGCGTGTTCCTCTGCAATCCTCCTGTCATCATATTGGATGAGGCTACTTCCAGCGTAGATACACGTACGGAAGCAGAAATTGGAAAGGCAATGAAGAAGCTGATGAGCGGCAGAACAAGCTTTGTAATCGCTCACCGCCTCTCTACAATCCGTGACGCGGATAACATCTTGTTTATGGAAAACGGCAATATCATCGAACAAGGGAACCATAAGGAACTACTTATGAGGAAAGGTGCATATGCTGCGCTATATTACAGCCAGTTAATAGAAATTATATATGTCTTTTTGACTATCTTTTTATATCTTCTTAAATGTC
>UQAW01000148.1 GCA_900539175.1 uncultured Lachnospiraceae bacterium | reverse complement strand
CATAACCGGCATAGATACCCTGGATTGTCTGCATATTCTGGTAGGATGCCAGAGGCGTATTCTGGTCAATGTTGAATCCTGCCATGCTGTCTACAGGTGCTACAGCTACCAGACGGGAAATCCTGTTAATCGCCGGATTGATGCGTCCCATATCCTGACCGGACTCTCTCCAGACAGCCGGCTTACCAAGTTCCCAGTTATAATAATTATCATCTGCCATAGACTGATTGTTTGCATGACGTGACAGCTGCCAGCCATGATAACCGCCGCCATTGACAATCGCAGTCAGCATCAGGGATGAGGTATTGCCATAGGAACCGTCATTTTCCGCAATATGTGGAAATGATGTGCCGCCCAACTTATTGACAATATTATCTTTAATCACACTTACATTGGCATTATAGGAATCATCTCCCATAAAGTCGATACCCGGCAGCGCCTCCAGCCAGTTATACTGATCCGGATTATAGGCTCCAAAGCTTCCGTTGATACGGGTAGGCACACTGTAATCCGAAGCTTTAATTGCTACCGCCATATCACTGATCCAGTCATAGACCCAGCGGTCCTCACCTTCATTATTCTTACTCCAGTTATTCTGCCAGTATGGTCTGGACATCTCATGCCAGTACGGCTCGTTCATTACCTGGAAGCATGCCGTACGGCGGTTTGTATCCACCTTGGCAATATGATCCATCAGATCCTGAACGGCACGGATCTCATTGGCCTTGATGTATTCATAGTTCGGTCCTTTGAGTACCGGACTCTTTACCATCGGAGCACCGGAATGAACTCCGTTGTCAAAATACCCGGTAAAGTGATCCACATATGTCGGAAGATTGCCCATCCATACCTCACCGCCGCTGATACCGCTGCCGCCGTCAACCAGACGGCTTCCGCCGCAGGAGTTGGAACCAAACCATACAATATCCCAATAAAGATCGTATTTATTACACCATTCAATATATTTGTCTACAATTCTCCAGTCATATTCACCGGCATTGGTCGGCTCAAAGTCTTTCCATTTGAAAATAATACCGATACGCTTGTAACCAAGCTGAGCAGTTTTTTCAAACAGATTTTCTTCCATTGCCAGTTTTTCCTCAAGTGTCTTATCCAGCGTACAATACTGCTGCATACCGCAGTTCTGTATGTTAATATACGGCAGCGGCTCCCCGCCGGCAGTCAGATAGCTTCTTCCGCCCTCTTTCACCAGCTCTGCCCCCAGAACCACATTGGCTTTCACGGTCACATCAAAAGTCTTTGTTTCTGAAACACCATCTTTGCTGATCGCAGCAGTAAGCTGGTATTGTTTGTCTTCCTCACCACGGAGAACCTCTCCGTTATCTGTATTGATTCCTCCGTCATCCGGACTTACGCTCCAGGAAATCGTACTGGAATTGAATCCTGTTTTCGGAAGGTTCAAGGATGCTTTTACATTCTGAAGATCCGGATTAGTGATCTCGGGATACAAATCAGCAGCGGATTTAATTTCATCTTCCGTCAGCCATGCGGCATCTTTCTCTACCGCTTCCTCTCCGGAGAGTTCTTCCGTTTTCTGGAAAACACTGATGGTATTTAAGGTTACTGCCGCATTCTCCTGCTTCGCCTGATCAACATAAACGCGAACATAACGGGCAGTTGTCTGCTCAAAATCATGGATTTTCTCGCCACCGCTTTCATTTCCGGTAATCACTGCACGATCATACCAGTCACTGTCACGTCCGGAATTCGAAACCTGGATCCTATAATCTGCCGCATAAGCATTGCTGTCCCAGAAAAGCCTTACTTCATCAAATGTCATGGAGCTTCCAAAATCAATATAAGCCCAGTGCTCTGTGTGTTTCACACTTTCATTGGAACCGCTGGTCCATCCGGTTGCGTCATCACCGTCGTTAAGCTTCAGGTGGCTGCCGCATGGGTTATTTTTTACCGTGTCCTCCCTGACGACAGGACAATCCGCCATCACTACCACATCCTGCCCTCTGGCAAGATCATCTTCTGTGGCACCGGCAACACTGACAACGGGCACAAGACTGCCAAGAATACCGCTCGTACACATCGCAGCAGACATCGCGATGCTGACCGCTGAATGCGTCAGACGCTTTGTTTTCCTTGCTTTCTTCATATTCTTCCTCCTTTGTCCTTCCGGCAGCGGCAACACAATATATCCTTGAAATCAATTCACCCCAATACATTTGTTTTCACTACCCGGATCTTATAATTGTACACCTATAGTATACAGCAGACAGAATTTTTCTAAAATAACCTATTCCTTCACTTTCTGTTCTGATCCTTCGATCTTTAAAAAAATGCGCCCACAGTGCGCAAACAAAACAGACGTGTAAAAAGGCACCTACGTTTCTGTAAGTGCCCACCTTCGCTAATTTGAATTATCTTTAGAAACTTCTTATTTCTTTCGCCAAACTAAAAGGAATAATCTCTCCCGCATTCGTCTCAATATATGCCTTTTCTTCATGCATATAATCTACAATATCCTTCGCCTTATAATTCTTGAATTTCTCAATTACTTTGTCCAGTATGGCTTTTTCTCTATCACTTAATACAGAATAATCCATCCCGGCAGTTGGATAAACATGAAGCATCGTGTCATAATTATAGCTCATTTCCTCTTTGACATTAAGATTTTCAAGATTCATCAAACTATAATGTCCAATAGGCAGTGCCCCCATTGGTTCATGTCTGTAAACCATACCAGTCATTGCAAATCCATCCCCGATAAATGACAAAACATCCGAATACCATAGCATTTTCATCAGCTTTACTTTGAACAAATTTGATACTTTCTCAGCAATATAGGAAATCATTGCCTCTATCTTATCGATATTCAAAACAGTAAAACCATTTGAATCAGATGGCTCTTCAAAATTAGCATACTCGCCTTCAAAAGTTTGACGTGTCAAATATTCCTTTCCGTATGAGTCAAGTTTTTCAACTATTTTTGACCTTATCTCCAGTCTCTTCATCGCAGTAAATTTGTCCGCATTCTTTTTCAGGAATTCTAATGCCTGAAGCGGATTATCTTTAATCAGGCGAAGCATGGTATCATAAGCCTCATCTTGAATCGCTTTACTCTCATAACGAGAAATTGTTGCTTCTCCCCACCCCAGAAGCCTTGCTAAATCAACTTGTGACAATTCATAACTTTCTCTTATCTCAACAATCTCGTAAGACGTAAGTAATCCTTTTTTAATACGATATGCATTTCTTGCATTTAAGAGATTTTCATTAGTCATTGCTCCGGTTTCAAACTCATTCTCATCTTCGTCCGCATTAGCACAAAAATAAAACCTTTCCTCGTAAGTTACCTCTTCTCCCTTTAATACAATTGATGTAACACGTTTTCTTTCTTCAACTTCATGTGTCTTGTCGCACAAAGGACAATTCATATGAATCTTTCTTAATAATGTGTTAGTCTCCATTTTTCTTCCCTCCTTTGCAATTCCATTATGCATAAGGAAATATCATTTTCTCCTTCGCATAATGGAAAGACACACATAATACATGTCTCTGCTGATCTCCTTTAATCTTTAACTTTACATATACAAGCTTACTATTTATATCCTTCCCAAAAACAAATAATAATGGCGGATTCAAATCATCTTTATCTATTTTTGTCTCCGAATATTCTGCTACAGTAAGTTCTTTCAGGCGCTCTAATACATCTTCCGTATCATAATCAAGATCCAATAAAGTATATGGTGTTGAATATTTTTGATCCTCACCCTGTTTCTTCTTTCTAATCAGCATCAGATCTGTATCTATATCAAAATCTGCATTCTCAAGCAATGATTTTAATTCATCCAGGAATGCAACGACTTCTCTTTTTTTCGATTGTGTACTAAGGAAAATTATAACCACCTCCAAAATATTTCTTCTATCAATTGATAGTATATCTATCAATTGATAGTTTGTCAAGTGAATTTCTCACAGTCCTGCCACGGATCTTTCACCCCGGCAAATTTTGAAAATAACTGTGGATAAAACCAACATCAAAACAGACGCGTACCCGTCTGACTTTTCGGATACGCGTCTGCACCATATCTTTATGGATTTATTCTTTTACTTCTCGTATTTCTGTACAAATCTGGAAATAACTGCTGCGCTCTCTGCACGGTTTGTATTTCCCTGCGGAGCCAGGATGTTCTGTCCGTCTTTTCCTTTGATGATTCCTGCTCCTGCTGCCCACGCCATCGCGTCTTTTGCATATTCCTGGACAGCGTCTGCATCGTCATAGGAATCAAGGTCTGCCTTTTCGCTGACAGCATAGCCTTTGTACTCTGCATAGCGGTACAGCATCACTGCTGCCTGCTCACGGCTGATCGGATCTGCCGGTCCGAAGAGTTTGCTGTCCGCATAACCGGTTGCAATACCATTCTCGTTTGCCCACAGAACTGCATCAGTATACCACTGACCCTCTGCCACATCTGTAAACTTCTTGCTGTAATCCATCTTCGGTGAACCTTCTGCTCTCCACAGGATCACTGCAAACTGATCACGTGTCAGGTTCAGGGCCGGTGCGAATGTCTCCGGATCCACGCCTGTCATCAGGCCTTTCTCAAACATCGTGCGTACGTCATTGTAGAACCAGTCGGTATCTTTTACATCTTCATACGGAAGTTCTTCCGGCTCTGCTTTCTTAACCAGCGAGTCAACAGCCTCCT
>UQAW01000147.1 GCA_900539175.1 uncultured Lachnospiraceae bacterium | reverse complement strand
CCGCCAGTATTCGTAATCCGGGCTGTCGCCCTACTTACTCATATCAGCTTGCCCGTCCAATATCCATGTCCCTGCGTGTGCAAGCACACTCCGGGTCATGGCTGCTGTACGGGACTTTCATAGTAATTACAAAATCAAAGTCTCACCTGTTTCCTTTCCTGACTTTCCTAACGTTTCTTCTCCAAACACATTATCATTCATCAATTTAATAATGCACACAAAATCTTCATCCTCCTGTATTACCTTCTTTAATTCATTTCTCAATTGAATCAGTTTGGATGGCGTCATCTCTCCCCGAAATACGGAATTCTGATAATGGGAGAGATACTTTTTACAGATTTTAAATACCTTTTGAACTCTTTTCTCATTCACATCATAGAACAAAAACGCATAATTATAGTTCAGCTGTTTTTCTTTTCCCTTCACTACATTCCCTCCTTCAGACTGAACGGAACAAATTCTTTCCTCTCAAGAATGAATTTAATAAGTTTATAGCAATCCAACTTCATTGCCGTACGATATGTAATTTTACGTTTCAGTTTTGGATGCTGGTACACAGACTCCAGGCGGCCTTCAAACGCCTCAATAAAAATTTTTCTGCCCTCTTCATTCAGCAGGCAATAATTCAACTTCTTCTCAAAATGCTTTGCAACCTGTATCTTTCTGTTATTAACAAGATCAAAAATTGTGCGATACACAAGCACAGGCTTAAATACCTCACTCAAATCAAGACTTAGTGAAAACCTTCGTTCTGACGGCTCATGAAGGTAACTGATTCGCTGATCCAGATGCGTGCGGTAGATCGTGGAAATTGTCTTACCATATAACAATGTATTTCCAAAAGAAATCATGGCATTCATCGGGTTATCCGGCGGACGCTTCACCCGCTTATTCAGGGTAAAATCCTCTGGAAGAAAATACTTAAAGTCAGCATAAAACCGCATCCACACTTCACCTTCCAGCGCCATCAACGAATTGATCGTATCTGCCTGCATGATCCTTGGATTAAACTCGGAACGGATCCAGTCTATCGTCTCTTTCACTTCCTTTTTTTCATGCTTATAATAGTGGTAGAGGACTTCATACAGATTTTCACCGATTCCTTTTACGATTGCTCTTGCAATCTCAACTCTGTGATTTTGAAATGCTTCTACCTGTTTTACTAACAGTCTGCCGCTCAAATATTGATCTTTCGGATAAAAAGTTCCGCTATATCCACCGTAATAATTAAAGAAATGAACCACCACATGATTTTGTGATAAAAAATCCAGCAGCTTGGTATTTAAACTAATCTCATTCAGACAATAAATCTCTTTTGTATTTTCAATCGGAATATATACATTCTTTCCATTTTTTCGGAAACAGAGCGAATTATCCTTCCTTGTCAGTTCTCCCATCGAAGAAATATATCTTGTACTTCCCATACAATATCCTCTCGTTCATCATACATTTTTGCATCACACATAACAATACTCATAATACGCACATTTCTTGCACTTTGGTTTAGAAATCGCTTCCGGAACCTGCTCCTGAACAAGCAGCATCTCAATTTCCCTGATATACCTGTCCAATTCCAGTTCCAACTCTGCCGTCAATTCAACAGTCACCACTTTTTTATTTTCTTTCTTTTTCTCGATAAACTCAAGACGCCCCTTTCTCTCTATCCCTTTCTCCTTTAGGACCTTAAGATAATAAAGTAACTGCCATTTTGCAGCTTCCGGATCTGCGTCTGACTTTTTCACTTCTGTGAGATATTCATTGGTAAGCTTATCCAGCTTTATATGATCAAGCTCAATTTCCGTATTTTTTCCCTTGAGTTTCTCCTCATGATAAGCTTTTCCTATCTGCACCTGTTCACTGTTGTCCTCCAGATTCAGACGGTTTCCATGCAGATAACACTGACGCTTGCAATGGAAATAATAATTAATTAAAGTGCCGTTTACTCTCATTTTGCTTCCCACCCTATATAAAATCTACAAATTCTCCGATTTCTCCCTGAATCTTCTTTCTGTTCAGCTTGTTGTTCTCGAAATACTTTTCTCCATTCTCAATATAGACGATATCACCAATCTGTTCATCATAGATCAAGTCGGAATTTTTCTTTATCTGGTAAATAAAATAATTCATACGGCTTCTGATTTCCGAAAGCAGAACCATTTTTCTGGCATATGCCATACTATTATCCTCTAATAAGCTTTTATACGCTTCCCAGACCTCCTTCCCATCGATAACTGTTCCATCTTCAATCTCTAACCTTCTTGCCAGATACACAGACATACTCCATTTGTCATCATCAATCAGACGCATCCTTTCTTGTACTTCACGAAATGCAAGCCTTCCAACAGACTGCTCAAAAAAGCCTTCCAGACCTTCCTTCCCTGTAATTTCCATATAATTACTTTTTAAAATCTCTAGAACCCGTCCATAATATTTTTCAAATTCTTTACTGACCAAAATCTCCCTCAATTCTTCATTTCTCAAAGTGAGTTCCTGATTTAATCGGATATCTTCCCCATAAACTCTTTTCGGATCATCCAGCAGGAAAAAATAAACCTTTCCAGATCCAAATCTTCTGCAGGAACGATTGATTCTTCCCATAAATTGCTCTTCACTGTCAAATTTCGCCAGATTCTTATATCCGATATCCATATCGATATCAACGCCCGCCTCTATCACCTGAGTAGCTACAAGAATGATCGGACGTTCTCCCATATGCTTGATCTGATCTAACATTTTCTTTCGTTCCACAATACTGTCATCACCTGACATATAGAGTATCTCCGCATCCAACGATTCCTTCTGCAGCATATGAAAGAAATCCGATGCACTTGCTTTCGTAATAAATTCAACCAGAATTTTCTTATATTTGAGCATACTTGTTTTCACATGGTCGAGTAATATCTCCATCGAAAACTCTTTCTGTAATAATTCATAACTCACCTCCACCCGATTTTTAAACCTGGGATGACCAAAATACCGCTCCCGTTCCTTCAAAAGATAGCAAATACCTTCTGCACTGTCGGTGAGCATTCCCAAATTCGGCAGTGTTGCCGACATAATCAGAACTTTCATATTCAGAAATTCTGCCATCTCCTTCAGAAATGTAATAATCTCGCCCCAGATAATATTCTTATAACTTTGAATCTCATCCAATACAATCACACTTCCAATCAACTGGTGAAATCCAAAAGCCGATTCTTTTGTTTCCCCAAACATCGTATCAAACAAACTCACATGTGTTGTCAATATCACAGGATCATTCAAAAACTGCCGGTCAAGCAACGCTTCCTCATAAAATCTCTCTTCTTCCTCCATATCCTCCGCTTTGTGCGGTTTCCGCTTAATGGGAGTGATTGAATTGATGACTGCAACCCGCTCCATCAATGCTTTCTTATTTTCAAATACCTTTGACAAACTCTCAAGATTTTGCTCTACTAACGTATTGAAAGGATAGACATAGTATATTTTCTTTAAGGAAGGATTCCCCTCGATCAACCGAAAGCTGAGATTCATGGAAGTATTGCTTTTTCCGCTGCCCGTTGGAGCCTCCAGAAAGAAAATATAATTTTCCCAATTGCTCTTCAACGCTTGTTCTGCTTCCAGGAAAATCTCACTTCTTAAATCATTAATCTCCTTACTTTCCAATAATTCTTCGGCACTTTTGGGATAGCTCCTTCTTTCATATTCCCGGATTTTCCTGGAAACTTCTGTTTCCTCGAATGCCTTCCGAAACTCCTCGATCTCATTTACAGAACCATGCTCCTGAACTTCTATCCCACTCATATATTCCGCAGCCGCATAATAATCGCTGGCCACCAAGACCGAATACAACAGCTTCGTATACAAATAAAACCAAATGCTTTCCTTTTTACTCTGGGATTCCAAACGCTTTTCTATCCATCGATATCTCTTTTCCCGTTTCGGCTCATCTAATCCAAATTCCCCTTCATAAACTGCATACCTTTCTCCCGGAAATTCTTCATACATTCTCCCCAATCTTCCATATAAATAATTTTCCATAAAATCGGAAAACGAGACAAGCTTACTGTGATGTCTGGATATGATATAGGCGTGGCAAAACATAAGCGTCCGAAGCTTCATCCTATCCTCTGTTGTTTTTATATTCTTTATTTTCTTTTCATAATAATCCAGATATACCAATGCTGATACCTCTGAATGGTGACTTCCTACCGGTATAAAACTCCGGTCTTCCGGGGTTTCCATATTCTTCAATACATCTCTTTGATAATAACAATTGATCTTTCCTGCATCATGAAAAACCGGAACATTCTGCCACAGCTCCTCAAATAAACCTACCGCATCCTCTCCTGCCCCCTCTAAATAATAATCCCGAAATTTTTCCATGATAAGCGGTAAACATTTTTCTTTCCCAATTTGCTGAAAATACTTTTCACAGCGTATCGTGTGCTCCGGCAATGTTTCCTGTTTCCGTATCTCACTGCCTTCCTTCGGTACATGCGCCCAATACTTCTCCGGACTTTTGATTATCTGTTCCAATGGAACAAATCGAAACTCTTCTCTCATCTTTTGTATCCCCCTATTTAAAAAGGGAAACCTAAAACTTCCTGCTTTAAGTCTCCCTTTTATACTTTCCCGTTAAACGGACATGGCTGCTGACGCAGACATCATCATTTATGAAAGTCGATTGCTCCGCACTTCGTGCTCTCGCAATCTA
>UQAW01000146.1 GCA_900539175.1 uncultured Lachnospiraceae bacterium | reverse complement strand
TATAGCAAATTTTTTCAGCACTGTAAAGTATTGTTACTAACCGGATGAAGTACTAGATTGGAGGAATAATAAGATGGATAAAAGAAAATTAGTAACTCCTGAAGATATTAAAACTGCTTTAAAGGATGTGGGGATCAGAAAAGGGCAGGTGGTCATGGTACATACATCACTGAGCAGTTTAGGTTATGTATGTGCCGGCGCACAGTCTGTGATTGAAGCATTGCTGGAGTGTGTTGGTGATGAGGGGACGATCATGATGCCGACGCAGTCATGGAAAAACTTAGATCCCGCAGCGGGGGTTTATTGGCAGGAACCAGAAGAATGGTGGCCTGTTATACGTGAATATATACCTGCTTATGACAAGCGGATTACACCAACAAATACAATGGGAGCGGTAGCGGAAATGTTCCGGCAGTGGCCGGGGACACTTAGAAGCGACCATCCTGCAAGGTCAGTGGCGGCATGGGGACATTATGCACAGTATCTGACAGAAAACCATGATCTGTCTGATATTTTCGGCGACAGCTCCCCTGTTGGCAGGCTGTATGAACTTGATGGATATGTACTGTTGGCAGGCGTTGGTTATGATAAGAATACTTCCCTGCATTTGGCGGATGTACGGGCCGAATATCCAGGCAAACATACGATAATTGAGAGCAGTGCCATAAAGGTTGACGGACAGAGGATATGGAAATCCTATGAAACATTAGCTGTAGACGGGGAGGACTTTCCGGCAATCGGAGAGGCATTTGAGCAGACAGGACAGGTGCGGCATGTGCCTTTGGGAAACGGCATTCTTTCCATGATGAGCCAGAGGGCATTAGTAGATTTTGCTGTAGAATGGATAGGAAAAAATCGGAAATGAAGGGAGAAGGAAGAGAATTTAAAAAAGAACTGCTTCAGATTGCAGTTCCCGTAACATTACAATGCCTGATGCAGTCTTCCTTTTCCGTAGTTGACCAGATTATGACAGGGCAGCTTGGAAGTATCAATATTGCAGGTATCGGGCTGGGCGGAAAGTTTGCGTCTATTTATTCGGTGGTAATTGCTGCTGTTGCATCTGTGACCGGTATCATGATAGCGCAGTACATAGGGAAGAAAGATACAAAAGAAGCAGGAAGAAGTTTTTATACAAATTTAGCAGTCTCTTTGCTATTAGCGGCAATCTTTACTTTATTAAGCAGGATGCTTCCGTCTCAGATTTTGGGGTTATATACAAATGATGAAGTTACAGTACAAGGGGGAGTGGAATATCTCAGGATATATGCGCTCAGCTTTCTGCCCGTGGCAGTCACGTCAATTTTTTCTGCATATCTCAGGTGTGTTCAGGCAGCAAAGATACCGTTATATGCCGGAATTTTTGCCAGTATCGCAAATACCGTTTTAAATTATGTACTGATATTTGGAAAGGCAGGTTTTCCGGCAATGGGTGTGAAAGGGGCTGCATGGGCATCTGTGGTGGCACAGCTGTCGGGCTGCATCATTACGGTTGTATTATTTTTCATTTTGTACCGGAAACACGCATGGAAAATTCCATTTGAGTTCAGGATGGACAAAGGGCATATGAAACAGTATCTGGCTATTTTAATGCCGCTGCTTGTGTGTGAATTTTTCTGGAGTCTTGGAGAAAACGTATATGCGTCCATCTATGGGCATGTGGGAACAAAAGCCTTTGCCGCCATGACATTAACGAATCCTTTGCAGGCATTGGTGATTGGGGCATTAAGCGGTGTGTCACAGGCAGCCGGAGTGATGATAGGCAAACGGCTGGGGGCTGATGATATTAAGAGTGCTTATCGGGATGCTAAACGGCTGATGTATACGGGACTTGCCTGTTCCATTCTGCTGACGGTATTTGTAGTAATATTGAATAACTATTATGTATTGATTTTTCAGGTAGAGGATGATGTAAGGCGGATGACAAGGCATTTGCTTATAGCATATGCCTTCGTCGCGCCTGTAAAAGTGCAGAATATGATTTTAGGCGGGATTTTAAGGAGCGGAGGCAGGACAACCTATGTAATGGTAATTGACCTGATTGGCACATGGATCTTTGGTGTACCTCTTGGACTGCTGGCTGCTTTTGTTTTCCATTTACCGATTGCGGCAGTCTATTTCACTTTGTCTATGGAAGAGTGCATCCGTGTGATAATTTCATTGGTCATTTTCAGAAAAAAGAAATGGATGCAAAGGCTGTGAGAATAAGAGATCGCTCACTCGTTTTACTCCCCTGAAAGTAATGCCCGCGGAGTAATTTTCCTGATTCTCAAGGATAGCAGGCAGACCGTCAAAAATGCGAACAACACAACTCCGATACCTGCAGCTGTGATGAAGCCGACAGGAACTGTGAATGTGCATTTTACGATTCCGATCCCGTTTAAGAACAATGCCGTTAAGGGGTTGATAATGAAACTGCATCCGATAAGTCCTGCTGCGGTAGAAAGAATCGTTGCCGGCATAAACGACAGCGCCGTTTGTAAAATCAGCTGCTTTGTAGTAAAACCGAGTGCTTTCATAACACCGTAATCCTGGTTTTTATTATTCAGCATTGTGCGCACAAGCAGATACAACACGAAAATGATAATAATGGCGGAAAGCACAAGGATGGCTATCACAATAATTGTCATAAGAGAGACATATACGCCGGACACGCTCTCTGTCATTGTGTCTACATTTACCGTTGTATTTACAATGTCATCAAATTTTTCTTCCATTTCCAGATTAAACGCATCGATGTCTGTTTTACTGGTAAGATTGATATAATAGCTTGTGCTTGTGAGTGTTCCTAAGCGTTCATATCCTGCTCTGGTAAACAGACAGTCTCTGCCGAGATTGTTGGAAATCTGCGTAAAACCGCAAATCAGATATCGTTCCTGTTTTCCATTTGCCGTTATCTCGATTTCGTCTCCGACCTTGAATCTGTTTTCCTTTGCGTATTTTGCAGCGATTGCGATTTCATTATCGTATTTCGGAAATCTTCCCTCGAACACAAGGTTCTGATTATTGATTTTCGAAAAATCATCGCAGATTGTCGCCATAAGTTCCGTACCACCGACATGGGATACATTGAGCGAGTTGTACAGATAAACCTTTTCCACGCGGTTGTCTGCATGCATTTCCCGTAAAAAATCGTCCTCCGCTTGGGCTTGCACGTTGATACAGCTGTCTGTCGTCTCACCAACGATCAGAACCAAAAAGGGCGTCATATCTGAAATTACATTTTCGGTTATCAGCCCGGAAAATACGACCACAAGTGAAAGCACAAGCATTGTGATACAAACGGTAATATTGTGCTTTACGCCCGAAAGTGTGGTCTTTAATGCAAGGGCAAGGTTTAGTGACGCTTTTGTTTTTTCAAGCGGGACATGATTGCGCTTGAAATTGTGTGTCTGGATGCCGGAACGAAGCGCAGCAATAGGTTCTATTTTTTTGATTCTGCGCGACGTAAGCCATACAGTAAGGACAACAGCGCCGCCCAATACTGCGAGCGACAGCAAAAGTGGAAGGGGTAAAAATCGCAAGGTATATGGAATTCCCGTCTGTGCAATCATCATGGCGTTAATTTCGGGAAACAGGCAATACGAGATTCCGATGCCGATCATCGCCGCAAGGAAAGTCAGACCTGCAAACTGCAATAATAAGGAGAAAATCAACTGCTTTGACGTATAGCCCATGGCTTTCAGTGCGCCAAGATTTTTCATATGAACCTGTATATAATTGCTGATATTTGAGATGATCACCACAAGCGCAATCAAGAGTACAAAGAACGCCATAGCACTCATGATTCCCGAACAGATCATTTGTGAAATGTATCGAGCCTGCGTTACTGTGTCATAGCAATTACTTACCATGGTGATATCAGGCTGCCGTTCGGAAATCGTACTTTTCAGTGATGCTTCATAGTTCAGATTTTCGGCCTTATCGGTCAAACGTACCGAGCACAGCGTTGCCTGCGGCGCATAACCACTGGTTTCAAGTTCTGTATACTTATCTTTCGTAAGAACGATTTCTGTCAATGTGCAGTTGTGTGACCCCATCATGATGCTGTTGAAAAATCCGCAGACTGTGTAGGTCATTTTATGGCTGCCAATTGTAAGTTCAATCGGATTTCCTACAGTAATATCCTCTGTTTTATATATCATGGGAAGATATACGCCGCTTGTAAACGGGCCTTCTTCTACAATTTCGATTCTGCCGACAGAGCGTGTTAAAGCTGTCTGTTTTTCTAAAAAGACGCACCAAAGATTCATCTCGCCGCCGTTGTACGAAAATGCACCGGTCATGTGCATGCAGTGATCCAGACGGAACTCTGCGGTGCGGCTGTCACTTTCAAGTGTTTGTGACAGGAACTTTTGAAATTCATCGGTGTCGCCATCTACTGCTAAAGTAACGTGTTCGGCATTGAGTTTATCATGATATCTGTCAAAGTTGGCTTTGTAATCCATAGAAAGCATAAGACAAAGATTGAGCATGAAAGCAGCAATCAGAATCAGAACGATGATAGAAGCAGTCTGGCCTTTGGCCTTTCGGATATTGGAGTGGGCGATCAAAATACTCTTTCTCATATTACCACCCCATATCTTTCAGAAAAGCGGAAAGCTTCTCGTGCCGTTGGTGATCGCCGTGAGAATATTTACCCAAATCGCATTCGCCTAAAATCGCGCCGTCCTTTAAGTATAGAATACGGTTGCCGCGGCGGGCAGAACGCATATCGTGTGTTACCATGACTATGATGTGGTATAAAAAAAGTTGACACCCCATTCTCAAGGATTTGAGATATAATCT
>UQAW01000145.1 GCA_900539175.1 uncultured Lachnospiraceae bacterium | reverse complement strand
TCAGAGATGAGTGCTGCCCTGTCAGGAAAGCCACTTACATTCACACCACTGGAATATCGACTTTTGAAAATCCTGATGAAAAATCCACAGATCGTTTTGACGCGGCAAGTCTTGTTGGAAAAACTGTGGGACGCAGACGGAAATTTTGTGGATGAACACGCTCTGACTGCGGCTATCAGCCGGGTACGAAACAAAATCGAAACACTCGACCGTCAGTACATCAAAACGGTATATGGTATGGGCTATATGTGGATCGGAGGGGCGCTGAAATGAATGTTCGAAAACTTTCCGTCAACAAAGCCTGTATCTTTTTAGCTGTTCTCCTGCTGGCGGCAATGGTGACGGTTTCAGTGGCTTTATATGCGTTGACCCAAGATATAACCGCTGTTTGGTATGTACTATTGTTCGGCATCTTTGTGCTGTTTTGCTCTATTTGTTTTATGGTGCTGGTTCGCCGCAAATTGGCGATGTTCTCCGATGCTTTTTGCAGTTTGATGGATGATATGTTGTCCGGGAATATGCAGCCGAAACAGACTGTGGAAGAAGAAAGTCTTTTCTATAAAATTGAATATCGGTTGAACCGTTTGTATGAAGTCATGCAGGAAAACAAGAACAGCATTGCACAAGAGCGGGCTGACTTGCAAGAACTTATTTCTGATATTTCCCATCAGGTCAAGACCCCGATTGCGAACTTGAAAGTGATTAACAGCACCCTGCTTGAAAATGAAGTCCCGGTGCAAAAGCAAAAAGAGTTTCTTACAGCACAGGCCACCCAACTTGATAAACTGGATTTTCTCATGCAGGCTATGATTAAAACCTCGCGTCTGGAAACAGGTGTCATTTCTCTGGAAAAGAAAAGCCAGCCGCTTTATGACACGCTTGCCGCCGCATTGGGAGGTATCCTTCTGAACGCCGAGAAAAAACAGATCAATGTTCAAGTGGACTGCCCGGAGAGCTTGATCGTTTCTCATGACAGAAAATGGACAGGTGAAGCGCTGTTCAACATTTTGGATAATGCGGTGAAATATACGCCGGAGGGCGGTCAAATCCGGATTTCGGTTGAAAGTTGGGAAATGTATGTGAAAATTGACATTACTGATACAGGCATTGGCATCTCAGAACAGCATCAGGGGGCAATTTTCAAGCGGTTCTATCGGGAGGACATCGTACATGATGTAGATGGAATTGGTATTGGTCTATATCTGGCTCGTGAGATCGTAACCTTGCAAGGCGGTTATATCCGGGTAACATCCGAGGTTGGGAGGGGTTCAACTTTTTCCGTCTTTCTGCCTCGACAATAAAATAAGTACGCTAAAAAACAAAATGTCACAGACCTATGACATTTGAGATTTAATTAAACAGAGGTATTTTGTTTCCCGTGACATTTCTGTGAGGTTTACCTTTTATGATAGAGCCATCAAAAAGAAAGGGTGGTGTTCTATATGAACATATTACAAACGACAGATTTGAAGAAATATTACGGCACCGAACCGAACATTACAAAAGCATTGGATGGCGTGACCCTATCCATTGAGGAAGGTGAATTTGTTGCCATTGTTGGTACTTCCGGCAGCGGTAAGTCTACTTTGCTGAACATGATGGGCGGGTTAGATACGCCAACTTCCGGCAGTATTAAAGTAAAAGGGAAAGAATTATCGAAACTCAAGGATGAACAGCTTACCATCTTCCGCAGACGTAACATCGGGTTTATCTTTCAGAATTACAATCTTGTTCCTGTGCTAAATGTCTATGAAAATATTGTCCTGCCGGTGGAGCTGGATGGTGATACCGTGGACAAGCGGTTTATGGATGAAGTAGTGAAAATGCTGGCTCTCGATGGGAAGCTGAACAGTATGCCTAACAATCTGTCCGGCGGCCAGCAGCAGCGTGTAGCGATTGCCCGCGCCCTTGTTTCCAAACCAGCTATTATACTTGCAGATGAACCGACAGGCAATTTGGATAGCCGGACAAGTAGTGATGTTCTTGGTTTGCTGAAAGTTACAAGTCAGAAGTTCCATCAAACGCTTGTAATGATTACCCATAACAATGAAATTGCCCAGCTTGCCGACCGAATTATCCGTATTGAGGACGGAAAAATCGCACAGTGACAGGGGGTGACATTGATGGATGATATTTTATTTGGGAACAATAATCAGGCAACAATCAATCGTCTTGCCAAAAGAAGCTACCGCGCTAATAAGCAGAGAAATGTTTTCGTTACCATCGCATTATTCTTGACCGCCTTTATGATTACATCTGTGTTTAGTTTGGGGTGCAGTTATTTTGAAACCTATCAAATGCAGCAAATTCGTGCGATGGGCACGACTGCGGATGTGGCAATTACAAGCCTCTCAGAAGAACAATATGAAGAATTGAGCCGATCCAGCTTGGTATCCGTAGTTGGTGTCAGTCAGAGATTGGGCAGCATTGATACATCTGGAATGGACGATGCCCTGCTGAGTATTACTTGGATAGACGAAACAGAATGGCAAGAACACCGTGTACCAACAATTTCGGATATACACGGAGATTATCCGCAAGCAAAAAATGAAATTATGCTCCCTACATGGGCTTTGCGTGCAATGGGGATTGATGATCCACAGATAGGGATGAATATTTCCCTTTCCTATCAACTCGGAACAGATTATCAATATATCTCCGATGAATTTGTTTTGTCGGGCTATTATACAGATTATTCGGCTTCACGTGCAGGCAACCGTGGTGCCGCTTATATTTCGGAGCTTTTTGCAACACAAACAGGGCTTCCCTTTGATAGTGTGTCTACCGCAATGATTTCTTTTTCTGATGACAGTAATGCCCTGCGATCCTGTGAAAAACTAAAACGGAAGATTTCGTTTACAGAAAGTCAGTCCTTTGAAATTGTACCTATTGCTCAGAGTAATTCCACCACCATTGTTCTTCCACTGGCTGCTATTATCGTCTTTATCATTATCAGCGGCTATTTGCTGATTTATAACATTCTGTATATCTCAATTTCAAGAGATACACAATTCTATGGACAGCTTAAAACGATAGGCACGACAAAAAGACAAATCAAGCGAATCGTGCGTTCTCAAATATTCAGAACGGCGGTGATCGGTATTCCCAGCGGCCTGATTGTCGGTGGTATTGTTTCGCTTGGACTTGTTCCGTTTGCCATGAATATGATGTACTCAAGCGATACAGACCTTGGGGAGATAGTGTCCTTTTCCCCCATTATTTTTGCGGGTGCCGCAATCTTCACATTTTTTACTGCAATCATCGGCAGCATGAAACCAGCGAAAATAGCTGCAAGTATTTCTCCTGTTGCGGCTTTACGCTATACGGAGGCAAATACAAGGAGTTACCGAGATCATAAGAGCCATAGAACAAAATTATCCCGGATGGCACGAGATAATATTTTTAGAAACCCTAAAAGCGCTGTCCTTACTTTTGCGTCCTTATTTTTAGGCTTAATATTGTTTTTGGTTTCTGCTGGTTTACTATCAAGCCTAAGTCCAGACAATTTTGTAAATCAATGGGGAGAAAGTGATTTCGCATTGACTTACAGCATTTTCGAAGAAGGAAACCTGCTCTCTGATGAAATGTTGCAGCAAGTTGCAACAATGCAGGGAATTGAAAATCTGCGCGTCACTTATTCTGCTTCACCGTGGCCCACTATGGATGTCATTTACGACGAAAATGTATTCGGGAAATATATTGATTCCTTGGATGGCGTATCGGGTCTTGATTTTTCAAATGCGGAAACACGAAAAAACTATACAGATAATTTTTGGAGCGGCGTTTACGGAATAGATTCCAGATATATCGAAGAACTTAATAAAACGCTTGATAAGCCTATTGACTTAACCGCCTTTGAAAAGGGAGAGTTGGTGGTTTTGTCCGCTATGACGGATGATGAGGGAAACCTATTGATTCAGCCAGGGCAAGCAATCACCGTTGTCGGTGAGTCCGGGGAACAGGTCTTTACAGTGGCAACTGGCTTTCTGGACGCTGATTTTCAGAGTGGTCGAGGAAATGAGAGAGGTACTGCCCCTGATTTGTATATCAGTAAGCAGGCAATAGAGAAGTTGTCTGGAGAAACCAAAATCTTTCGGATTGCTTTTGATACGATTGATAGCAGTTATGACAAAGGGATTATGGAGCAGCTTCAATCCATTACTGCTTCGTCACCGGGCATTACGATTCTGTCACGATATGAAAAGCAGCAAGAAATGGCCGGATATTTGCTGACCTCAAGGATTATAGCCGCAGGGTTGTCCGCTGTATTTTTGCTGATAGGAATTATGAATTTCATTAACACAATGGTTGTTAGTGTAAATACTCGGAAACATGAATTTGCCACACTTGAAAGTATAGGAATGACGAAAAAGCAAATTAGAAATGTATTGCTTTGGGAAGGCGGGTATTATTGGAGTATTTCTTTCCTACTGCTTGCCACACTGGGAACAGCGATATATATTCCGATATACTCAGCCTTTAGAAAAATGGTTCCTTATGCAGCTTTTCACTATCCTGTATTTTCTCTGTTGGTTGTCGCAGCTATTGTTTTACTGGTCTGCTTGGCAACTCCCGTCATAACTTTCATGCAAAATGTTAAGCAAAGCGTTGTAGAGAGACTGCGGCAGAATTAAATATTTGCGATGAAAACCGGGAGATTATTCTCCCGGTTTTTCAAATCTCACAGGTTCGTGAGATTTCAGCCCATTATTCTGTCGAAACAGCGTGTGTCGGTGACATTTCTGTGAGGATTGCTTGTTAAGATAAACGCAAAAGGAACAAGCTGCCGCACGACGGCAAAAGAAAAAAAGCCGTCGTACAGCAGCCTATCAACACG
>UQAW01000144.1 GCA_900539175.1 uncultured Lachnospiraceae bacterium | reverse complement strand
TATAGCAAATTTTTTCAGCACTGTAAAGTATTGTTACTAACCGGATGAAGTACTAGATTAGAATGATATGAAAGCTTCTTCAATTTGTCTATGGACAATCCATCTTTTTTCAAAATATCTTCTACCAAAATCTCATCTCCTACACAGATATTTTTATTAACTTTTTCTTGCATTTTATCATATCGAGACGTCTTTTAAAAGTTGTAAAACTGTTGTAAAATATTATCTTATTGCTTTGAAATCCGCATAAAACAAGGAAATTTAGTAAAAGTGAAACTCCTGCCGTGGCACACGAATAATACTTTAATCATAAACGAAAATCCTCCTAAAATGCCGTGTTCTGCCTCGATTTGCCGACCATATATTTTGCTCTGGGATTGTTAAATTTGTCACAGAATGAGCAAAATGCGGCAAAACGGGGTAAGTTGAGGACATGAAACGTAGTCAAAACGTAGTAAGAACGAAGGTGTTTTACTACTGCAATTCCATACTACTATTTTTTATGTACTCCTAAAATGTTTATAACTCTATCACACAAACTTAATATCCTTCATGATAGGACAGTTGTGCGCGTATATGACCATCAATCGTTGCATTCCCCTTCAATATATTGGAGGCACTCTTTATTTTAAATCTTCCAACATTTGATGCCACATATTCGATAATCTTTGCCGCTTCAATATTAATCTCATCATTTTCATTGCTATTACCTTTTCCATATCCACGTGCTTTTTCCGATGATCCGTCACAAAGTAGTCTCAAAAAATAAGACGCACTAATGGTTGTTGGTTGTGAGCATTTAACACCTATAATATTAAATTCATCTATAAATCTGTAGAACGCATCTGAAAAATCAATATATCCAAACAATTCTTGAGCATGAGTCTTAGGGATGTATTTAAATCTCATAGAACTTCCTCCCCAAAAATTTTCTTGCTATTATTCCGATTATATCATACAACCCATTCCTTTCCCATACTAATTCTATCTACATAACAAGGCAAAACGCCCTGCTGTGAAGCAGAGCGCCATTGAGTTCTTTCTATATTAAATTGCCCGAAACATTTTCTGTGAAACCGGATTCTCTCCTTTGACCTTCTCCAGTTCTTTTCTGGCATCCGCCAGCTCCTCCATCCGCTTCAATTCATCCGCAGCATCCTCCAATCCAAGATGCGTATAGGTATTCAACGCCACGCCAATGTCCGAATGTCCCATCAAATACTGGAGCGTCTTTGGATTCATGCCGGACTTCGCCATGTTGCTGCAATAGGTATGGCGGCAAACGTGGGGAGTGATGTTCGGTATCTGTACCCGGTAAATCTCATTGTACCGCTTGACCATGTGGTTAAAGCGGTGTTTCCAATGCATCGCTACCAGAGGCATTCCGTCCTTATCTGTGAAAAGAAATCCTGTATGCCCGTCCACCATCTTCTCAAATCTCGGCTTCTCCCTGTCCTCAATGATCGCATAGAAGCACTGGAACACATCGTCCGTCATGGGCAGCTTCCTCGTTCCGGCATTTGTCTTTGTAGTTTCAATCACATACTTCATTTCTGATGTCCGGAGTAACTGGTGGTGGATGTTGATAATCCGTTTCTCCAGATCAATGTCCTTCAGCGTCAGCCCACAAAATTCAGAAATACGCATCCCCGTATGGAACAGGATGCAGACGACCTCATAATATTTACAGTAGACGTTATCATCATGGATGAATTTCAGGAACTTCCGCATCTGCTCTTTGGTGATGGCCTCTCTTGTTACACTGTCGTTGACAATTACCGTAGCCAGTTCAAAACCAAACGGGTTCTTGTGCAAAACATCGTCATCCACCGCCATCTGGAAGGCAGGCCGCAGCACACCTCTGATCGAATGAATAGAACTATATCCTCTGCCGTCACTCTGCTGCTTTATCAGGAACAGCTTTGCATCGGATACCTTTATCTGGGATATCATCATATGATACGTTGAACCCATCACCATTTTCAATCATAGTATCAAAGATACATTCTTCCACAACCTTAACGCATTCATCTACATCCTTCTTAATTTCGCACCCCCAAAACCGTATCACCGTCCATCCAAGGTAGTTCAGCTCTTTATTGACGCGATCGTCACGATCCATATTTCTTAATATTTTTTTCTCCCAAAACTCCGCATTATTCCCCCTCCTGATGCGTGGGCGTAGTATTGTGCACCAATCCTTCCCATGAAAGAATTCACTATCGCAGAAGATTGCAATCTTCTGCTTTGTCAGAACAATATCCGGGGTTCCCGGCAATGCCTTGTAATTCTTCCTATATCTATACCCTTTTTGCCATAATGCCTTTCTAAGTTTTACTTCAATTGAGGTATCCTTAGACCGAATGTGTGACATTACTTTATGCCGTTGCTCTTTTGTCAGGACATCCATCTTCATCCCCCCAGTTCAAAAGAATTATAGCATAGCTTCTATATATCCTCAATATTTTCTATAATCGCGCTTTCCAGCAGAGCCCCTTCGAACCAAGACCTATCTTAATCCTCCTCAATCACATTTACGGTTTGAAATTAAAATCCCATACTTCTCTGGGTGACGATACTTGCTTCCCATTACCTCGTCCGCACGGTATTCCCGAAGCATATCCAAATCAATCTCAGCCAAATAGACACCTTCCTCGTCTGGGGCTTCAAAGATACACATATCTCGTACTCCCGGTTCATCACACAGCCATGCAACACCATCAAAAACAGTAGAATGCCCATTGCAGTCTGGCTGTCCAGCGGGATAATTACACGTGGCAATGGCGAGCATATTTTCATAGGCTCTGGTACGAAGTGCTGCAAGGCGGTTTATTTCCATCGGACAGGCATTCGGAGCAAGAACAACCTCTGCACCTTTGAGCATCAGAACTCTTGCGCTTTCAGGAAATTCTCTATCAAAGCAAATCATAGAACCGACTTTGACAATACCTCTACCAGTATCCAAATCTGCAACATAAAAGTCCTCGCCGGATGACAGCATCTTTTCCAAATCAAAATCACATGTATGCACTTTGGAGTAATGTAATGTTTGCTTACCATTCCTATCAAAAAGTATCACAGAATTTAGTGGTTTCGGATTATGCCTCTCGAGAAATGTGACACCAATTGCCATCTGCAGTTCTGCTGCCAGATTACTGAATCTCTGTATAAAATCGCTGTCAGCGGAAATTGATAATTCATTAACAGCCTTCTCATCCTGCGGAATAGTATAACCATCACTCCACATTTCCGGGAACAGGGCAATATCCGCATCCATATCCTTTGCCTTTTCACAGGCCGCCTTTCCAATCTTAAATTGCTCTTCCAAATTGTTCCCTGGAAGCAACTGAAGCAATGCGATTTTCAAAACCATATTTTTCTCCTCTTCATAACTCACACATCATGATATATTCTTCGGCATTTTCATCAACCGTCTTGAATCCGACATTTTTGTACATCTTCACAGCATAATTTGCTTTCTGCACTGCCAGAGATGCTTTCCCATATCCTTGACGTTTCAGCAATTCAAGCATCTTCACCATAAGCTGTGAACCGATACCCCGACCACGATATTCCTCATACAGCGAGATAGCGAAAGATGGCGTATCATCATCTACATGACCGTAGTCGTTCATAATCCTTGTCCATACTGCACCGACAACTTTACCATTCAAATCTGCCACAAGGCAGTTATCTCCTTTGCGGGTACCGAAATTATCCGTATACACACGAAGTTCCGGCTGTTCAATTATGTCCCTCGCTGGTGGTTCGACACCCTGCGGAATAAATATTGCTTCATACAGGAAATCCTTCAGCAAGCTTACCTCGCTCTCACGAAGTTTCCGGATGACACACTGCCTGTGCTTATCACTCATCATTGTTCACCTCTTCCAACATCGTCAAATAACTATCCAGTCTCGCATTCACATACCCGGCAAACAACTTTTCCATCACATCCAGATTGTGTTTTACATGATATTCGTCAAAAGCATTATAATAAGCAATCCGCTCTGTAAATTTAATGTCAATCGGCGGATATCCGGCTTTCATCAATTCCAGATTCACAAGCAGCCGTCCCGTCCGGCCATTCCCGTCGATGAAAGGGTGAATTCCCTCAAATTCAATGTGAAACCGCGCAAGCCGGGGAATCATATGCTCTGAACTACTATTATAAGACTCCAACAACTGCTCCATCTTTGGTTGAATAAGATACGGCTGCACCAGTTCATGCTTTGCACCCATAATTCTTACCGGAACTTTTCTGTAAACACCACGGTCATCTTTCTTATCAGCTAACACCAAATAATGAATCTGCTTGATAATGCTTTCCGATAATGGCATCTGATTTTTTACCAAATCCCGCACAAAATCAAAGGCTTCTTTATGTCCGACAACTTCCATGTGATCTTTCAAAGGCTTCTGATCAATCGTCAACCCACGCAACACCATATCTGTTTCACGAAGAGTCAGCGTATTTCCCTCAATCGCATTGGAATTGTAGATGTATTCAACTACAAATTCCTCTGTAAGCCGTTCCACTTCTCCCTCTGTCAAAGGCCGTCTGGAATCCAGTTCAATTTTTTTCCTGTCAATCATTGCAAGCAGACTCTCGGCAGTTTTATACCTGCCGTCCTCTGGTTTCTTCGCATCTGCAGGAATTTTCCAACTGCGCCCTTCGCGGGTAACACCCAAAATCTTCCCCTCTGAACATAATATACGAACTCTTCTATCTGAAATGCCCCATTTCCCTGCTGCCTGCTTCACTGTCATGTACATAAATCTACACCTCACTTCAAACAGTAGTATATCCTATTATCGGAACAATATCAACGCTTTCGGAATAATATTTTTCATTTATCGGAATAATGCAAAAGTCCGGAAGATACCATTTTTCATCCCCCGGACCATTATTTCACACTTCTGATTTTGGTTTCCTCAATCGCAGTAAAACCGTAGAGCGTGTTTGAAAATTGCTTTCCGCAAGATGTATTCCACAATTTGTGGGATA
>UQAW01000143.1 GCA_900539175.1 uncultured Lachnospiraceae bacterium | reverse complement strand
CCAAGAGAAGAAAATTGGTTATATTTAATTTGTACTTTTTCTTGACATAGCACCAGAAGAAAAATTTCATTTGCTTACAGGTACCGGAATGAATACCAGCCTGGAACTGAAGGAAAAGGGAATCCGGCAGATGCGTTTTCATGACGGGCCATTCGGTGTGCGTATGCCGATCACAGCAAATGAAGAAAAACAGGAATTTGCAGAGCGTCTGAGAAGTGCATTTCCAAACAGTGAAAAGTGTGAAGAAGTGGTTTCCACCGCGTTTCCCACAGGCTGTGCCCTCGGGGCAACCTGGGATACGGAACTGTTGGAAGAAGTGGGAGAGGCGCTTGGAGAAGAATTTCAGGCTTATGGAATTCATGCCGTGATGGGCCCATCGGTCAATATCAAACGTCATCCTTTATGTGGAAGGAATTTCGAGTATTTTTCCGAGGATCCCCTTCTCTCCGGAAAACTTGGAGCCGGTTATGTGAAAGGCGTCCAGAAAGCCGGGGCAGCCGCCTGCCCGAAGCACTTTATTGCAAATAATCAGGAGCGGGGGCGGTTCTCAGTATCGAGTGAAATGGATGAGCGCACGATGCGGGAAATTTATCTGAAGCCTTTTGAAATTATTGTCAGGGAAGCAAAGCCCTGGTCGATGATGTGTGCTTATAACCGCGTGAACGGTATCTACGCTTCGGAACATAAGCAGCTGCTGCAGGAAATTCTCAGGGATGAATGGGGATTTGACGGAATTATCGTATCTGACTGGGGTTCCGTAAAACACAGAGCATATGCATTGCTGGCTTCTGTGGAATTATGTATGCCGTATCAGGAAGAGGCATATGAGCAGCTGGAGAAATCCTATCAGGCGGGAGAGATTGATATGGAGGTTATTGACGCTGCCATCGAGCGTCTGCTGCGGTTCCAGGAGCGCACCAGGGGTGCATGGACTCCCAAGGAAATTGATTTTGAAAAGCATGGGCAGATTGCAGGGAAGGCTGCGAGAGAATCCATTACCCTCTTAAAAAATGAAAACCAGACATTGCCGATCCAAAAAGGTCAGATCAAACGTCTTCTGGTAGTGGGAGAACAGGGCAGCGTGCCGTATATCGGCGGGGATGGAAGTTCCAGGGTGAATAATCCGCCGTACATTACTTCTCCGCTGAAAGAACTGCAGGCAATCCTCGGCGATGATGTGGAATTTGATTTCATGGGACAAGATGAGATCGGAACCTTTGCAAATGAAGTAGGGCATATGGAGACAGACCTGAACAGACGGGCAGCAAAGGCGGATGCGGTGATTGTATTCATAAGTCAGGATTATTCAGAGCACAGTGAGACGATGGACCGCAATCACATGGAGATAGAGCCTTATTATGAACATGTATTGCGGGTATGTGACCGGGTAAACAGCCGGGTGATCGCAGTTCTGAATATTGGAAGCGCTGTGATTACAAGCCATTGGCAGCATTATGTGGATGCAATCCTTGTGAGCTGGCTGGGAGGTCAGGAGATGGGCCGTGCAGTGGCAGAGACCCTGTGCGGATGGAATAATCCATCAGGACGTCTGCCGGAGACTTTCCCGAAGAAACAGCAGGATGTACTCAGTCTTCAGAACTATCCGGGTGACGGATATAAAGTTCAGTACAAGGAAGGACTGATGGTAGGATATCGTCATTTTGATACCAATCAGGTGCAGCCGGAATATGAATTTGGCTTCGGACTTTCTTATTCTGATTTTGTATATCGGAATCTGGAAAGGGAAGATCTGAAATTGACGTTCGAGGTAGAGAATATCAGTGCGGAAGATGGAGACGAGATCGTACAGGTATATCTTTCGGCGCCGAAGGATGCATGGGTCAGCCATCCGGAAAAGGAACTCAAAGCATTCCGGCGTATCTCCCTGAAAGCGGGAGAAAAGAAGCAGGTTACGATTTCTTTGCAGGAAGAGGATTTCCAGTATTACAATACAGCTTTGAAGCAATGGACAGTGGAAACCGGGATTTATACGGTTCGTATCGGCTCGTCATCCAGACAGCTGCCGCTGCAGTGTGAGATAGCGATGAAATCCCGCATGTTGCTCACTGCATGGGGATCACCGGAGTAGGAAAGAGAGGAGACAAAAGATGTTTAAGCCGGATTATCGTAATATCGTAAAAAGTGCCAGAAATATAGAGGCAGAGAGACTGCCGCTCTACGAGCACAATGTTTCTTTTGAAAAGATCGGGGAAATCGAGGGAGTCGATATGATGTCTCTGTTTCATGGAGACGAAAAGGACATCCATGAGTTTTTCCGTGTATACAGTAAATTTTTTCTGGAGCATGGATATGATGTTGTAACGTTTGAACAGTGTATCTGTGAAATTTATCCGGGCGGCGGAGCACTCGAAAACGGCAGTATGACGCCTGCAATTCAGGATGAAGATGATTTCCGGGCATATCCATGGGACGAACTGGAAGAATATTATTTCCGGAAGAATGCAAAGTATTTCCGGGCACTGCGGGATGAAATGCCGGAGGGAATGAAGGCAATCGGCGGTGTGGGAAATGGAATCTTTGAGTGTGTGCAGGATCTGACCGGTTACCAGAATCTCTGTTATATTGCAGCCGATGATGAAGAGCTGTATCAGGCATTGTTCCGAAAGGTCGGCGAAATCAATCTCAGGATCTGGAAGCGATTTATGCAGGAATTCGGAGATGTCTATTGTGTGCTCCGGTTTGGAGACGATCTGGGATATAAGAGCAATACGATGCTCTCAACCGAGGACATCAGGAATCTGATTCTGCCGGCGTATAAGCCGATCGTAGATCTGGTACACAGTTATGACAAGCCATTTTTACTGCATTCCTGCGGAAAAATCTTCAGTGTGATGGATGACCTGATTGATATCGTAGGGATTGATGCAAAACATTCCAATGAAGATCAGATTGCGCCGTTTTCTGTATGGGTAGAAAATTATGGAGACAGAATCGGTAATTTCGGCGGCATCGATGTGAATGCTCTCTGCGGTTTCGACAGGAAAGAACTGAAAGAATATATTCTGGATGTGATCGCGAAGAGTAAAAATCATGGAGGATTTGCGATCGGTACCGGAAATTCCATTCCATACTATGTTCCAACAGAAAAATATCTGGATATGATTGAGATTGTGAGAGAGTACAGAGGAGACTTTAAGTAAGAGTAAAAGCCCCCCCATTGTTGAACTTGTGACAGTTTGACAATGGGGGGTATTTGTTTGCTTGCCCGTCCAATATCCATGGCCCTGCGTGTGTACAAGCACACTCCGGTTCATGGCTACTGTACGGACATGTCTGCTGGCGCAGACATCACCATTCATGAAAGTCGATTGCTCCGCACTTCGTGCTCCCGCAATCGCCGCCAGTATTCGTAATCCGGGCTATTGCCCTCCTTACTCATACCGGCTTGTCCGTCCAATGTCCATGTCCCTGCGTGTGCCAGCACACTCCGGGTCATGGCTGCTGTCCGGGACTTTCATAGTAAAAATTTATTATTTTCAGTAATTATTTTCAATGCTATGGTTAACGGTATTGTTTTGGTGTGAGACCGGTATGTTTTTTGAAGACTTTTGTAAAATAACTCTGGTCTTCAAATCCGACTGCGACGGCAATATCCAGGATCGGATAATTGGTATGGGACAGAAGGCGTTTGCTTTCCTCAATCCGTACAAGATTCAGGTAATCTTTGAAAGTAGTACCGCAGTTCTGCTTGAAGAGGGTGGAAAAATAAGGCGGGCTGAGATGAACATAGTCTGCGACTTCTTCCAGTGTCAGCGGTTCGGAATAATGTGAGGAAATGAAAGAAATCGCCTTTTTGATTGTTTCATTGTTCGAACCTGTCCCGTAGTTGAACATACAGTCAATGAAGGTTTCCAGGCTTTCCGAAAGCGCATGGCATAAGGTGTCAATGGAGGTGATTTCGGAAATCGACTGCAGAACCTGATTATTGATTTTCAGTATCAGATCAGAGGAGGCGCCTCCTTCAATGGCAGCTCTTGAGAGCAGGGAGCATAGTTCGAGTGCTCTCGGTTTGATCTCTTCGAACTGACTTCCGGTGGAAAAAAAGACATAGCCCAGAAGCTGATTCAGGATCGCACGTGCTTCCTGAAGATTTCCCGTCTTGACTTTGGTGATCAGTTCTTTTTCCATTTCATAAGGGTAGCAGGGCTGGGAGAGCGTCCCTCCGGTCTTATACATCTGAATCGACTCATTGATTTTGGACTGCTGGTGCAGCTTCTGCTGATTGATGATCAGCTGCTGAAGGCTGTCTGAAATCAGATTTGAAAGCAGGTAGTAAAGAAGCTTGTTGATCTGCGTGACCCGCTCCGGCGACAGAACCTCTATGGAATCCATCTCTTCATAAAGTTCCAGAAGAAAATCGGTATCCATGGAGGGATAATGCTTATGGATATCGGAAATCAAGAGTGCATCGGGCGCTTCCATCAAAAAGGGACCGATCAGGATAGAGCCCAAAAGGGCAGTGTTTTTAATCAGGGGGAATACGATATGGTTCAGGTTTGCATGACAGGAAAAAATATAGGTTTCCCCGAGGGATACCGCATGCCTGGCAGCCCGCATATGTAAATGGGTACAGGAATCTTCCGGCGGCAGATTTTTCTTAAAAAGGGAACAAAATGAGGTTACTTTCCCATAAGACTGCAGAATGTTGCCGTTTGCATCTGTCAGATGAACCGGAAGGTTAAAACAGAAAGAAAAGGAATTCAGCATATCATGAAGTTGTTCTTTTTCTACAATAGTATAGATATGAGGTTCCATCTGTAAGTACACTCCTTTTTACTTTAGTGTTAAACGGACATGTCTGCTGACGCAGACATCACCATTCATGAAAGTCGATTACTTCGCACTTCGTGCTCCCGCAATTGCCGCCGGTATTCGTAATCCGGGCTGTCGCCTTCCTTACTCATACCGGCTTGCCCGTCCAATGTCCATGACTCACTGCATGCAAGCATGCGCTCCTCATGGCCGCTGTCCGGGACTTTCATAGTAAACGGACATGTCTGCTGACGCAGACATCACCATT
>UQAW01000142.1 GCA_900539175.1 uncultured Lachnospiraceae bacterium | reverse complement strand
CGCCACTTTTCCGTCTTAAGCAATAATTCCGCCTGGTAAAATCTCAAAATCAATATTTGTTCATAAAAAGAAAAGAAGCGTCTCTAAATGTAGCAGACGGAACATTTCCGATGCTTCTCTGGGAACAGAAGAGTTGGGGCATATGGAGATTATATGTGCTATGGTATATCATCTTACCAGAAATCTGACTGTGGGAGAGGCGAAAACGGTTGGATTTGATGCTTATTATATCGATCATACAAAAGCCTTGTGGCCTCAGGCGGCTGCCGGAATTCCGTTCAATGCCTGTGAATTCCAGTCAAAGGGCGATGCAATCACGGATTTGACAGAGAATCTGGCTGCAGAACAGAAGGCAAGAGTCGTATACGACAATCTTCTGAGAATGATTACGGATCCGGAGGTACGGGAACCGCTGAAGTTTCTGAGGATGCTTCCAGTTGGAAAGCCGGTTTCTTCGTGGTATAATTACGGATGATTAATTTGGATGAAAAGGAGAGCACTATGGAGAAAAATACGAAAGAAACAAATGATACATATTTTCTTATGTGTGAGAGAAAGTGGGTTTATCATATCTTGATTGTTGTAGCAGGATTCTTTGGGGCTTATACTTTTTTACTCCGGGGAAATGTGTTTTGTAATGCACAAACAGGAAATGTAGTATTAATGGGAATGGCTCTCGGAGCAAAAAAATGGAGTGAAGCCCTTTATTATGTGATTCCAATTTCGGCGTATCTTATGGGAGCATTTGCATCAGAGCTGCTGCCTGACCCAATCAAGCACCGTTTGCCAATACGTTGGGATACCCTCCTGATTGCAATAGAGATGTTAGTAGTGCTGGGATTGGGCTTTGTAACAGAGTCGGCACCAGTACAGATCTCTCAGGTGGCGATTAATTTTATTGCATCCATGCAGTATAATACCTTTCGTCAGGCAGAGGGAGTTGCTATGGCAACCACATTTGCCACAAATCATATAAGACAGATCGGGGTTGGTCTGGCAAAAGAAGTCAAACACCTGCATACAAAAAACAAATCTCATCGGGAAAAGTTGCTGCAGCATTTTGAAATGCTGATATTTTTTCTTGTTGGTTCAATTGTAGGAACCGTATTGTGCAATCTTTTGGTTGGAAAGGCTATTTGGGCAACGCTGATTCCATTAGGAGTGATATTCTGTACCTTACTTCATGCGGATTTAACAACGGAAAAAGAGATGATGGGAAAGAAACCAGCTGGTCATTAATGGAAAGAGATTGTGTTTCCATAAGATTCCTCCTTTTTTCAGTTACAAAAAAAGCATCTAAGATGCCTTTTTCGTAAACAATTCTATTTTTCCACAAATTTTGTCTGGTTCATCAGCGGATGCTGAAGACGTATCGCTCCTTTCACCGGACATGCCATAACACAGGAACCGCAATAATAACATTCCCCGGGATAAAGAACAATGGGGTGCTCACCTTTCTTATCTGACGGTATCAAAAGATCCACCTGGCAGACAGAAGCGCACTGATTACAGCCCACACACAGACTGCTGTCAAACACCAGCGGTTTTACACTGCAGGAGACGGGATTTGCCTGAAACTCAACTTTCTTCATAGGATACTGCCTCCTCTTTGTAATCCTGGTTATGTGCTTCATACTGTATTTTCACATCCCCATAGTAATCTTTTGCCACTCTCCGGCTGCGAATCTTACCCTCTTCCTGCCAGATGGTAATAAAACAATTGTCTTCTTCCGGATCCAGCTTCGGATAATCGCTTCTCTCAAAACACAACGGCACGGAACTGGACTTTCTGAGAAGGCAGGCATTGATGATGAGTTTACATACTTCCAGAATATCCATGACCTCATGAGCACGCATCAGTTCATGAGGGTTGGTGCAGGAAAGCCTGGGCAGATACTCTTGTTCATAACTTTCCAGAAGTTCCAGCCCCTGAGCGAGAAGCATATCATTTTTCACCCCTCCGCAGTAGTTCTGCATTGCCTTACTGATCGCTTTATTCAATTCCCGCCAATCCATACCATCCTCCACATACAAAGGTGCGTATAAGCGTGATTTTTCCTTTTCGATCTCCTCCCGGTCCGGACTTTCATATGTATAGCATTCACTGGCTGCAGCCGCTTTTCTTCCCGCATAATACCCTGTCGCCGCAGCAAATCCACAACAATCGGAAGCATACAGCTGGTCTCCTGCCGCATAGATGCCGTCAATATTCGTCTTCAGGTCCCAGTCATGAAAAATTCCTCCCGGAGCTCCGAACAGCTGCCGTTCCTGGGCAAGGAAAGCAGCCGACTGCCATCCTGTACCGTAAGACTGGAGCAGATGTTTTTTCGGATCAAATCCCCGCTGTGTAAAATTTTCCAACACCGGAATCTTGGTCTTTCCTTCTTCTCCCACCATCATTCCCCAGATCACACGCCGTTCCTCATCCGGCATTCTGCTCAGATCTGCGTAAAAGGGAAGCTGATAACCTCTTTTGATCAATTCATCAAATTCCAGAGTCTCCGGTCCCCGATATTCATATTTGGGATTGTCGATCACGCCGCCCTTTAAAAAGAATTTCTGTCCTTTTGCCGGATAATAGCGTTCCTTCACTGTCTTAAGTTCTCTGCCATCCCGGTCAACATAAGGGATTTCCACCCCTCTGGCATCCACCATAGTCGCTGCATACCAGGTATTGTGATTGTTCCCGGTACTGTAAGGAGGAAAACTTCTTCCTGCCGCCGAAAATTCTCCCTGCACGGATTTTTCCATCATGGTAAATTCCACACCTGCCCGGTATCCCATGGCATGGCCACTTCCAATGCTCTGTGTAGGCCGAAACTCACAAAGACCCACCTGATCCGAATCAAACAGCCAGATTCTGGCCGGTCTTGACATGGCAAGAATCGTAGTCTTTGCCGAAAAAATCATGAACTTTCCGGTATGGACATTCATGCCCATAGCTCCAATGCCCCGCTTTTTTCCATTTTCCTTTTTTACCAAAAGTGCGGTTGCTTCTGTCCTGTCATAGATGGTTACACCCAGACGCTTTAATTCCTGATATAATGCCGGCTTAAAGGTACTTCCCCAGACACGGACTGTGAATTTGTTCTCATAATCATACGCAAACATCAGCCCTGTCTTCTCATCCCGGAAATCTGCTCCGGCAAATTCGCCTTCCGTATCCCGGATCTTTCCGCCGAACGTCTCCATATCTTTCAGGCGATGCCACCCTTCTTCACATTCAATATAATGGGCGATCCCGTTGCTGTATCCATCCTGCTCATGGATATAAGCATTGGCAATCTCCTCGGCGGTCACTTTGGAGCATGGATTGGTACACGCTGACTCCCAATGATCAAATCCACTGCCTGCTGCTCCGCTGCGCACCGTTGCCCCCTTTTCTACCAGAACAACTTTCTTTCCCTTTCTCGCCGCTGCAATGGCCGCATAACATCCTGCCATTCCGCCGCCAAGGACAAGTACGTCTCCATAAACCTGTTCCTCCTGATCCATCTCATTCGGATAAGGCCACTGATAATTTCTCATGTTCTCCTCCATTTTTTCCTACTTTTTTGCCCTGCTGCGGTCTATCAGACTGAACACTACCAGAAATACCGCAGAAATCACATAAGCAATCAGCAATGATAAATCTGTATTCATCTTTCCATACAGCGGTCCCGGAATACCAAACAAGAAGGATACCACACCGACAATACCGCCTGCAATGGCCGCTGCGAAAGCACCCTTTCTGGTAGCTCCTTTCCAGACCAGTCCACCCAGAAGCGGAATCAGAAGACTTCCCATGTAAGGATAATTAAAGATAATCATAGCATCCAGGATATCTGTCATATGGAAAGCAAAGAAAATTCCCACCAGACTGCCCAGAAGAACTGCTGCCTGGGAAATCAACTTTGATTTTGGCAGTTCATCCAGATCTTCCACTTCCGGATGCAGAAATTTATTATAAAAATCTCTGGAAAACGATGCTCCCATAGACAGGATCACACAGTTGGCACTGGACATGGCTGCTGCTAAAATCGCCGCAATTACAATACCTGCCAGAACCGGAGGAAGCACCCCTGTAGCTGCAATCGTAAAGATACCGTCCGTCACACCCGGGAACAATGTTCTCGCTGCCACACCGATTGTAGAACAGAGCCCGCCGATGATAATAACCAGAATTCCTCCTACAATACATCCAATTCTTGCAGTCTTTGCATCTTTTTCAGACTGAATTCTGGAATATGCATCATAAGAAACAGAGATAGACAGCAAAAATGGCAGAACCAGATAAACGAACTTTGTGCCCATTCCCTTCGGGATAAACGGCATGGAAAAAATAGCGCCCACATTTCCGCCTGCCTGCACATACTGAACCAAAATAGCAATTGCCAGAATCGGTACACCCACTGCAATAATTGCCGTCTGTACCACATCGGTCAGTACAACACCCCACATACCTCCGACTGTACAATAAATCAAAATTACAACTGCCGTAATGATAACTCCTGTCTTAAAAGGAATCCCAAAACCTGCCAGAATTCCGCCGGAAGCCAGAAGCTGAGCAATAAAAATTCCCAAAAGACTTGGAACATTACTGATCCACGCCCAAAGCCGGATTCCTTTGCTGTCTCCGTATCTCTGTGCAAAATAATCCAAGGGCACATAACCTTCCTCTTCCCTTAACTTCTTCGTCGTCACAAGTCCCGCTATAATCAATCCGCCGCCGCATCCAAATGCATAATACATACCCGGCCAGACTCCTTCATTATAGCCATTCGTAGCACTGCTCAGCACAATACCCACACCAATCTGTACTGCAGCCAGCGTAATCGCTGTCATAGTGACATTTAACTTACGTCCTGCCACCAGATAATCCGAAGTTTCCTTGTTTTTCCTTGCAGCGATCATACCGATTCCAACCATAACTGCAAAATAGATGATGCATACACTTACTACAACCGTATTGTCCCCCATAGACGTTACCTTCTTTCTTTTCTTTTTAACTTTAAACCATTAAAGTTTCCTTTATTCTAACATCCCTTTTTCGAATTTGCAATATGCATTTTGCAAAATGCAAAATATAGACAGCGTATCATCCGTATTTCTAAACTACGAAAGGCAGTTGCATTTTTTTCTTTTGGTATGTTACACTGATAATATGATGATACCAGGGTCAAAAGGTTATGCGTTTCATGCTTGCATGAAAAAGCATGACTTTGGGACCC
>UQAW01000141.1 GCA_900539175.1 uncultured Lachnospiraceae bacterium | reverse complement strand
AATTTTCAATCATAAAGCGATTTAGGCGAACATCCTTAGGACTGTAGAGCAAAATACAATCAGCCTCACCGCCGTCACGACCTGCCCGTCCTGCCTCTTGATAGTAGCTTTCAATGTTTTTCGGCATATTGTAATGGATTACATATGTAACATTTGACTTGTCAATTCCCATACCGAAAGCATTAGTTGCAACCATAATATTTTTTCGGTCAAAAACAAAATCCTCCTGATTTTTCCTGCGTTCGTACTCATCAAGACCTGCATGGTATCTTGCCGCCGAAAAGCCGTTATCGCAGAGCAATTCGCAGACAGATTCAACATTTTTTCGGGTTGCACAATAGACAATTCCCGACCTGTCGCCACGCTCCCGAATGAGGTCAATAAGCTTTTCGTCCTTTGACGATGACTTTATTACGCCAAAGAAAAGGTTGGGGGGGTCAAATCCCGTTGTAATTTCAAACGGATTTTCAAGCCTGAGAATTTTCTTTATATCTTCTTTTACATCATTCGTAGCCGTTGCGGTAAATGCTCCGACAATCGGACGATTTGCAAGGCTTTCAACAAATGAAATAATTTTGAGGTAACTCGGTCTGAAATCCTGTCCCCATTGTGAAACGCAATGAGCCTCGTCAACTGCAACCATTGAGATTTTTATCTTTTTACAGGTGTCGAGAAATCCGTCAGTCAACAGCCTTTCGGGTGCAACATAGATGATTTTGTATTTTCCGTGTTCAACATTTGAAAGCACTCGGAGAAATTGCGGATATGAAAGCGAGCTGTTTATATATGCCGCAGAAACTCCCGACTGAACGAGTGAGCCGACCTGATCCTTCATAAGCGAAATCAGAGGTGACACAACAATTGTCACCCCGTCAAAAAGTAATGCGGGAATCTGATAGCACATAGACTTGCCCGCACCTGTGGGCATAATGCAAAGTGCATCTCTGCCGTCAAGCAAAGCGTCAACTATCTGTTCCTGTCCGTCTCTGAAAGAATCGTGTCCGAAGTAATCTTTTAACACGCTTAATTTATCACTCATCTTTTTGCCCTTATCTATCGTTCTTTATTGGAATTATAATCGTTGTATTCTCTTTCAATCCAAGCCATAAGCAGATTTACAATTTTCTGCTGTTCGACCTCGTTAAGCTGTTTGTCCTTTGCAACTCTGTACCACTTGTTAAGACACCCTCTGCAACAACAGGCACAGGCGTGCTGTGCGATAAAAACAGGGTGTCCCCTCATGGGTGTTTGCTTTCCGTCATTCGGAATATATTTTGGTGCAAGCCGTGTTCTGACAAAATCTTCTGCATGGGAGCGGATTTTATTCATTCCCTTTTCATTAATATAGTCAATGTCCTTTTGCTTTAAATGAAACCGACTGCGAAAATCAGATTTTTTCAGTTTGTTTAGTGCCTCATCTATCGTTTGCATTGTTCATGCCTTCTTTTATTGTCATACCTTAATTATAAACAATTACTACGGTAATGGCAAGAAAAAATGCACTTATTTTCTGTTACAGAAAAAAACAACCCCACGATTATTTTACCGTGGGGTTGTTTTCATAGGGTTGCTTTTCAATTATTTTTAGAGATTAAACATCTTTGCAATATTTTTCAGCAAGGGCAAAGAACGCTTTTTCGAGCGAATCCAAGGTTTGTTCCGTCATACTGACCGACATACTGTTTTTGTCGGAAAATATGATTTCAACGATTGTAACCGTGGCGTCATCGACTGTCAGTTCTTTGTTTTTTGGATTATATTTTTTCAGAATTTCCAATGCGTCTTCGGCGGTGTCACACAGCAGTCTCATATCCGTTTCGTCGATCAAAACATTTTCAAAAGCGATATAACCGCATTTGCAGATAGCGTCAAAAAGAAAATTTACACCTTTTTTCCGCACATAAAAAGAACAGCAGGAGTCAAAATTTGAATGATTTTTTGAATAGCTCACGGATACAATTTCTTTTTTTACACGCGTTTTTCGTTTGGAAATATTATGATTAGCGCCTATTAGGAAAACACACTGTCAAAGGGGTTCGTAGCGGGGGTTAGCCCGCTACTGCGGTATCTTCCGTAGTGTTAATTTCAATGTACTCGGCAATCTTGCGGAGCTCGTCAGCAAATTTGAATTTCACGCTGATATTGCCGTTTTCATAGACCTTGATATAGTCCACAAGCTCAACCAAGATTTCCCGATTGAGGGCTTCAATGTTTTGATACTTCATAAAGGCTACCAGTGCGGGATGCTCATTGTCCACACCGTTTGCCAATTCTGCGCGTTCAGCGTTCAGCCGGGTAAGCACCGCGGAAATATCAGAAGTCTGCCGTTCATAGTCAGCCTTCATATCCCGGTATTCCTGCTGGGTGATTTCACCGTCTTTCCAGTCCTGATAAAGAGATTGCTTGTAGCGTGTTATCTTTGTCAGTTCCCGCTCTTTTGCAGCTATCAGATCGTCCAGTCGGTAAGACTGGCTTTTTTTGATTGGAGCGGAATTGATCTGCGTGACGATTTCCGAGTAGGAAACAGCCAAATGTACCTGATGCTGTACAGCGAACAAAACAGCAGCCTCCAGCCGTTCATGCTTGATTGAGTGCATGGTGCAGGCTGTCCGGGAACGGTTCTTGTAGGTTGAGCAAGAATAATATACATTGTTGTTCTTGCCAACGCATCGGGTAATGGCCCGCCCGCAATCGGCACATTTCAGAAAGCCGCTGAATAAATGTACCTCACGGCCTTTCGGGGAAGTACGGGTATCACGCTGTAAGAGAGCCTGTACCTTGTCGAAAGTTTCATAGTCGATAATGGCCTCATGCGTTCCAGCCACTTCCACCCATTCCTCGCGTGGAACAGCTTCAATCTGGTGTACCTTGTAGCTTTTCACCCGGCTTCGGCCTTGGGCTAAATCCCCGGTGTAGGTCGGATTGGTAAGAATGGAGTGGATCATGCGGACTCCCCACATAGGATCGTCATACCCTCTTGTCGAAACAGGCAAGCCCTTTTGTACCTTGTAAGCCGAGGGGCTCGGTACGCCGTGTTCGTTCAGGTACAGCGCGATAGCACGTTTTGATGACCCTTGAATAAGCATTGTGAAAATGAGTTTGACATTTTCAGCAGCATCGGGATCAACAATCAGCCTGTGCTTGTCCTTTGGGTGCTTTACATAGCCGTAAGGAGCAAATGCTCCGATATACTGGCCGTTGCGCCGTTTGTAATCAAATACCTGCCGGATCTTTTTGGAAGTCTGATAGCAGTAATTATCGTTCATCACGTTTGTAATGGGAACGATGATATTTGAAACGCTGTCGGGGTTCTTGTAGCTGTCCACATTCTCAGCAAGGCTGATAAAGCGAACACCCATTTGAACAAACAGGTTATCGATCAAACTTCCGGCATCGCTATAATTTCGTGCGAAGCGGGACAGGTCTTTTACTATAACGCAGTTGATTTTACCACTCATGACATCCGCCAAGAGCCGTTGAAAATCTTCACGGTTGGCGTCCGTTCCAGTATGACCATCATCCACATATTCCGTGATGCTTTCAAACTCGTCAATGTTGCGTCGGTAAAAATCGTTCAGTAGGTCACGCTGGTTCTTTACGCTGTTGCTATCGTCTTTTCCTTTTTTCAAATCTTCCTTTGAAAGCCGGATATAGATGCCCAGCCGCCAGCGGCGGATTGTGTAAGAGGGAGAGAAACTCTGCTGATACCCTCTGTTTTTTGCTCGTGCCATTGTTCCTCCTTCCCTATCACATTACACTTATATTATAACTCTGTCCGGGGAGGACAACAAGGATGCCTCCACTTCGGGACACTTTGTCTCGAAGAAGCAAAACGAGCTGTAACCGAAGTTACAGCCCGCTTCTTTGCCGCAGCAGGAAATCCGTCAGCTTGTCTTGGAGAGATGGCCCGCTTTCAGCAAATTCAATTTTCACGCCAACACCACCGATGCAAAAGCAGTATGGATTTTTGACAGTCTGCAAAAATCGAGAGATGCGCTCCTTTCGGGAAAGCGCATTGTCAAAGGTCATACCGCTCACATCAGGCAGGGACTCGGCAGCCACCGCGCCAATGTCAACGCTTCTCATTTGTTCAAGTTTCTGTGTAGTTAATTTCACGGTAAACCTCCTTCGCAGATTGATAGAACGCCTCCCGCTGTTTGGTGGGGAAACGCAACAGGCCAGCACCACCGGGATGCTGGCCTGTTGCCTTACTCCACCTTGGGACACTTTGTCTCGAGGTTCATTATAGTTTTTGAATATTAGAGAGCGCCGCACATATTTACTTGGCCTGTCCAAAGACAATCGTTATTTTCTGTGCGGCGCTCTCAACGCAAGTAAAGCGACAAGCCCGGAGGAACAGGCAGCCAACCTGTTCAGCGCCGGATCATGGCCTTGGGATGGCCGGGCCCATTTACAGTGTTGGTGTTGTTCGCTCAATCTCTTTTGGGAAATGTCACCGCGCACCCACCGTCTGGCTCCACGTACTTACTCAGGGTTGCCGTTATTCCCTTGCGTTAGGAAGAAAACCTCCTCTCATAAACCGAGACATTTTTTCATCAATTCCAAGTGGGTTAAGAAGAAAAAATCAAAAAGTTTTTTTCATGCGTTCAAGGCCACGCTTGATCGACTGGCGAATAGACTCCTCATGTACGCCCTCGGCCTCGGCAATTTCCTTAATCGACTTGCCAAGAATGATATGTGCGTCAATTCTGCGGCCCTGAATCTCCGGCAGAGAATTGAGAGCGTTCCACAGACGAAGAAAGTTTTCCATTCGTTCAAGGAGCTCCTGCGGGGTCGGCTCATGCAGGCAAGCGGAATACTCAATCCCGTCATCGCAGTCCAGAGAATACTGCGCCTTGTGCCGGGAGAGCCGCCGCTGGTAGGCCATTTCATAACGGGCATCGGCCTTGAATACCTCGGCAACCTCGTCAGAAACTTCGATAAGCTGATCCTGCGTGTACCAATAATAAAGATCTTTCAGATTGATAGTAGTCATCGTAAAATCCTCCATTTCAGTTTGTTCGGGGTTGGTCGGAAACGAAATGGAGTAATGGCGGAGAACGGCACCGCACCTCGGGACACTTTGTCTCGAAGTCTGGAAAGCAAAATACGCCTGCGCGACACAAGGCCACACAAGCGCACGAAAATATATTATCGGTTATGTACTGTTTAATTTCACATTCAAAGCCGGACTGCTTCGATGGAGGGGCTATGCTTTTTTTAACTGGTGCAGATCATGGATACTGCGAAAAAGAGAAAAGGACACGGAAAATAACCTCCAATCGGCTACCGTGTCCCTGCAAGTCGTCATTGGTTTGTGTAGACGCAAA
>UQAW01000140.1 GCA_900539175.1 uncultured Lachnospiraceae bacterium | reverse complement strand
TTATCTGGTCGAATCCTATCTTTTGCTCAAAGTTTTGAGGGTATATCATATTTCTGTTCTTACTAATGAACTGCAAAAATACGATTAATTCGCGAAAAAAATATCAGATTGTTTGCAGATTTAAAAATGATTCGTACCTTTGCACCGCTTTCAACGGAAAGCACTTCTGATAAAGGAGTTTTGGAGAGGTGGCAGAGTGGTCGATTGCGGCGGTCTTGAAAACCGTTGTACTGCGAGGTACCCGGGGTTCGAATCCCTGTCTCTCCGCAATAAAGGGTGTAAATCAAGCATTTGCGAGATTTACACCCTTTTTTACACCCAAGAATGTAAAATTGGGTGTTTTTGTATTTTTTAAGATTCTTCAAAAGAATGTCAATTACAAAGCGATTGGTATTTCTATGGACTGGCAGAATGAACCTTTATGACGAAAAATATAGTTATTCAAAAAAATAAATATCTTAAATATGGAATTCATTTGCCAAATATGAAATTTCTATTCATATATTCCTCTTTTGTAATTCATTAGATATTGGGTAAAAGTCTTGCCTGTTTCTTTTTTGAAAAAACGCATGAGGTGACTGGGGTCGGAAAAGTGGAACTCGTCTGCCAGTTGGCTCACATTCAGATTGGAGAACAGTAGCTCATTTTTCAGCTCTTCCAAAAGACGTTGCTTGAGTAAGTGAATGGCTGATACACCAAATTGCGCCATGACAGAATTATTCAAGGTGATACGACTTACCCGAAGCATATCAGCATATTCTTGAACGCGCTGTGTCGTTCGGATATGTTTTTCGAGTAAGTCCTTGAATTTGAATGCGTAATTGTTTTTTGGCACTTCGACAGGTAGACGATAAGTTTGAGCGTATGCCCGGTTGATAATTACCAGTAGATAATAAAGCACTGACACAATGAGGTTGTAAGTGTCTACCACAGGATGTTGTAGTTCTTGTTTTATCTTTTTTAAGAGGCGCATATATTCCGTCAGCTCCTCCGGCTCGGCAAACAAGTAGGGCGGTGTATCAGTCTGATAATAATACAACAGCCGATATACGAAGAACTTGTCAGCAATGAACGTGCGCATAAAGTCTTCGCGGAAAATAAGAAAAGTGTAATCTAGTTCTACCTCGTTCACGTGCCATTCCTGTTGCTGGTGCGGCGACAAAAGCAGCACCATACCATCCCGTAACTCCACTTTTCGGAAGTTCAGCAACAAATATCCATTGGCACGACGAAAGAAATAGAAGCTGAAAAAATCTGTCTTAAACGCCTTATGCTCGGTCAAGACACCACAGATGTCCTTGCTTTCGCCTGTGTTAATGTAGAAGTCTACGCCACATTGCGTTTTATTGAACGGAACGCTTACAAGTCTTTCGGGATTGATTATAGCTTTCATCACTCTTGTTTTTTGCTTTCTGCAAATATACATCATTCTTTTATCAAAATGGCATATATTCCTGTTTTTAAGGCATAGAGACATTGGGATATCCTTTCGAACTTTGTACCCGAAAAATAATACAAAACATAACATCATGAACGAAAAAGCAATTATTCGGTTGGTACGCAGTGCCACCTTGAAAATCAACTATGCAGGACATACCATTCTTATTGACCCCGTATTTGCCGACAAAGGAACCCTGCAATCAGCTCTCGGTGTATATAAGAATCCGAGGGTACATCTCGTAATGCCTATTAGCGACATTACTGAAGGTGTTGATATGGTACTGCTCACCCACAACCACATCGACCATTACGAACCAAGTGTAAAGCAGCATTTGCCGAAAGACATTCCTTTCTACACCCAGCCACAAGATAAGGCCGCCATCCTGAAAGATGGTTTCTCAAATGTAGAAGCGATTGAAGAGAGCATAACCTTAGGTCATCTGACCATCCACCGTGCTATTGGCCATCACGGTTTCGGTCAGATAGGCCAGATGATGGGACCTGTTTCGGGCTATGTGCTGATGTCCGAAGGGCTTCCGACTATTTATATCATGGGCGATTGCAAATGGGAAGAATGTACTCTTGCTACCGTGGAAAAGTATCGTCCTAATTATATTGTGGTGAACAGTGGCGGTGCGGTATTCCCCGAATTCTCTAAGACGGACGGTTGTATCATCCCCAATGAACAGGAAGTAATGGCGATGCTTGACACACTCCCCCCACACATCAAGCTGATTACCGTACACATGGATGCCATCGATCATTGCCAGACCACCCGTGCCATCCTTCGCAACGAAGCTCGCCATCACGGGACGGATATGAGCCGACTGATTATACCGGAAGACGGAGAAAGCATAACACTTAAATAACTGTATAAACAATCATTTCAAAATATTAGAAAGATGAAAAAGATTAGGAAAATCGCGGTAGAACAGAATTTCGCCGCGATCAGTGTCGGTAAGTTGAATGAACTGAATGAATACGAACTTCAGCTTGGCCCGGATGTGAAAATTCCCGGAAAAGTATTCTGCAGCACCGCTCTCGGAACTACGGGAAGCGAGTTTTCTTTCCAGTCATTCGCCCCGGGTACAGAAACCGGATTTCTGCATAGTCACAAGAGTCATGAGGAACTTTATTTTTTCCTCTCCGGTAAAGGTGAATTTCAAGTAGACGGAACAGTGTTCCCAGTGGAAGAAGGTAGCGTTGTCAGGGTATCTCCTGCAGGAAAACGAAGTGTCCGTAACAACGGAACGACTCCGCTCCTCATGCTCTGCATACAATATTGCAGCAATACATTCTCACAGGAGGATGCCACTGACGGAATCATACTGAAAGAACCGGTAAAATGGAAAGTCTCTCCGAAATGATTCTAAAAAGGAACTCTAAGCAGATGACTATCTGTATAAAATCCCTGATAAAGAATATGAACATAGTGGTAGGCTGCTCCATCGGGTGCAGCTACTGCTATGCCCGTAACAACTGCCGCCGTTTCCATATTACGGACGACTTCTCCGTACCGGAATATATGGTGCGAAAGCTGCGTATCATCGACACGCCCAAGCCTCACGTATGGCTGATGACCGGAATGAGCGATTTCTCCGATTGGAAGCCTGAATGGAATGCGGAAATATTCAGACGAATGAAAAGCAATCCGCAACACGCTTATATATTCCTTACGAAATGTCCGGACAAGATCAGTTTCTCTACAGATGACGAGAATGTATGGATGGGCGTGACCGTCACGCGCAATTCCGAAAAAAAGCGGCTAGACGATTTGAAAAGAAATATCAAGGCCAAGCACTACCATGTCACTTTCGAACCTATTTTCGATGAAATCGGCGATATAGATTTCGAGGGTATCGACTGGATTGTCATAGGTACGGAGACCGGACATCGGAAAGGCAAAGTGGATTCCCGTCCCGAATGGGTGCTTCACATTGCCGACCAAGCCCAAACACAGGGCGTCCCCGTGTTTATGAAAGAGGATTTGCTGCCTATAATGGGCGAAGAAAGGATGATTCAGGAACTGCCGGAACAATTTACAAAACGCTTACAATGAATACCGAAATAATCAAAGAAATAGACGTACAGAGCGTTATGACCAAATCCTCACTGCCGGTCGGAGGATATTCGGTCAACCCTTACGTGGGCTGTCCCCACGCCTGTAAGTATTGCTACGCATCGTTTATGAAACGATTCACCGGGCATACAGAACCGTGGGGTGCATTTCTGGACGTGAAGAACTGGAAACCGATAGCCAATCCGCACAAATATGACGGAGAGCGCATTGTGATAGGTTCCGTGACGGATGGTTACAACCCGTATGAGGAGCAATTTTGCCGTACCCACAGGCTGCTCGAAGAGCTGCGTGGGAGCAACGCCGAGATTATGATATGCACTAAGTCCGACCTTGTCCTGCGCGACCTCGACCTGTTGAAGCGTTTTCCCAAAGTAACGGTGTCATGGTCGGTCAATACGCTTGACGAGCGTTTTCGTACGGATATGGACAATGCCGTGAGCATAGAACGTCGTCTGAACGCAATGCGTCAGGTCTATGAGGCGGGCATCCGTACCGTGTGTTTTGTATCGCCCATATTCCCCGGAATAACCGATATGAAGGCGATTATCGAGAAAGTGAAAGGATATGCCGATTTGATATGGCTCGAAAACCTGAATCTGCGCGGGCAGTTCAAGGGAGGGATAATGACGTATATCCGTGAGAAGCATCCCGACCTCTTTCCGTTATACGAAGAAATATACAACAAAAAGAGGCTTGATTACTGGCAGGCATTGGAACAGGACATTTCCCAATACGCCAAGGCACAGGGGTTTCCATATAGAATAAATGATTTGCCTTACGGGCGCTCGGAAAAAGGCAAGCCGGTTATCGTAAATTATTTCTACCACGAAAAGATACGATTGACTAAATGAGGGAAAGATATTGACAATATGGTATATTAATAGTGAATAAGATATTCTTTTATTGCTTATTTTACTTTAGAATAGTTAGACAACTTAGATTTTGTACTATATATTACGATAGAAGTACAATCCATGATGAATTGTACTTCTCTATATTACATCCTGAATCCTCTGGATTTTTGTTCTTTCTGCACTGAGTTACGCAGATGCTGCTGTAACTTCTCCCATTGTTCTTTGAACCATTCGCTGATTGGCTGTTGGTTTATAGTCAGCATCAATTTATTCTTATCGATCGGGCTTCGTTCAATTTTGAAAATTACATTTTTTGTTTCAAATCTCTGTCTATATTCTTCGGAATAGATTTTTCCACTACATCTGAGAGCTTCCTTTTTGTATAAAAGAGAATCAACCATCCCCTTGGTAAAACCAGTGACATAGCATAATTTTTCCATTCTCAGCATTTCTTTGAGTAATGGGAACCAGCATAATGCCTTTTCAAGCAGGGTGTTTAGCCGTGATATTTCTTTGTCTTTAGCTTCAATCTCTTTATTATGTATTCCTTGAAGATTGCGTATTTGTCTGCCGTGCTGTTCCTGCATTTGTTGCATCTGAATTTTTAATTCATCAGTAGCTTTGTCCCGGTTGGCAATCTCCTGATGTAGCTGCTCGATGTTATGTTCCAGTTCTTTCAACTTACCGCTTCCGAAAAGAGAACCTACGCTGCTGGTTATGGCAGTGGCTACATCGGTAGCTGCACTTTTGAGTTTGTCTGTACGTATCTCAGCTTTTACCTGTTTGAGTTCCTGTTCGGCAAGGCTTACCTGTTGCTCCTTGTGTCGCTTGGTTTCTTCTATACGTTGCAGTTCGGCTTTCTGCTTCTCAATGATGAAATCGTTTCGTTCCAGATGCTCTTTACCTGTGACAGCTTTTGTCTGCCCACGTTCCATTAGCAGAATATCGGAAGCAAGGGTCTGCATGGTTGCCATATCCTCGTCATTGAGCTTTC
>UQAW01000139.1 GCA_900539175.1 uncultured Lachnospiraceae bacterium | reverse complement strand
GAGCAATCGACTTTCATGAATGGTGATGTCTGCGTCAGCAGACATGTCCGTTTACAATTATATTCATCTTACTGAATAACAGGGCTTGTGTCAACCGGTAAGGGGAGCAAATTCTAAGAAAACATTTGACTGGAATGGGGGGATGGATTATAATAAACGTGTATGCACAAAAATCCATTTTGTGGGAATTAGAATCGGATACGGTGCATCGCAATAGTTGACTGGAGGGTTTTATGATTAACAGCATGACCGGCTTCGGGCGTTTTGAAATTCAGGATACGGATAAACGTTTTACGGTTGAAATCAAATCCGTGAATCACAGATATCTGGATTTTAATATTAAGATGCCTAAGAAGTTAAGTTTTTTTGAAAACGCAATCAGAACCACGCTGAAAGATTATATGCAGCGCGGAAAAATTGATGTTTTTATTACATATGAAGATTTTACGCAGAGCAGGGGCTCTCTGCAGTTTAATGAGGAATTGGCAAGACAGTATCTGGAATATTTTAATCAGATGGCAGATTCCTTTCAGTTGGAAAATGATGTGACAGTATCCAGGTTAGCGAGGTTTCCGGAAGTTCTCACGATGGAAGAACAATCGGTAGATGAAAAAGAACTGTGGTGTCTGTTGGAAAAGGCTCTGCGGGAAGCAGCAAAACAATTTGCAGCAGCCAGAAATCTGGAGGGCGAGAACCTGCGTACGGATTTGATTGCAAAACTGGATCATATGCTGACGAATGTGGAAGCTGTAGAAGTGCGGTCACCGCAGATTCTGGCGGAGTACCGGGAAAAGCTGGAACAGAAGATGACAGAGCTTCTGCAGGATACACAAATTGATGAGAGCAGAATTGCATCGGAAGTCATCCTGTTTGCGGACAAAATCTGTACTGATGAGGAGACGGTGCGTCTGCGCAGTCATATTGAGCATATGAAGAGGGTTCTTCTGGACGGTGATGGAATTGGAAGAAAACTCGATTTTATTGCACAGGAGATGAATCGGGAGGCGAATACGATCTTATCGAAGGCAAATGATTTGGAGACATCGAACATTGCAATTGAATTGAAGACCGATATTGAAAAAGTTCGTGAACAGATTCAGAATATAGAATAAGGTGAGGATACGTTGGCAAAACTGGTAAATATAGGATTCGGCAATGTTGTAAATTCTGATAAAATTGTGGCTGTAGTCAACCCGGAAGCGGCTCCTGTCAAGCGGCTGGTTGCCCATGCAAAGGAACAGGGCAGCGTCATTGATGCAACTCAGGGAAGAAGGACAAAAGCAGTGATTGTTACCAGCGAAGATCTGGTGATTTTATCGGCGCTCCAGACGGAGACAATCAGCAGACGATTTAACCGTGATACTTGTACAGTGGAAGAGAAGGATGATTCGGATGAATAGAAAAGGAATCTTGGTTGTGGTTTCCGGCTTTTCAGGAGCCGGTAAGGGCACAATTATGAAAAAACTATTGGAAAAATATGACAATTATGCATTGTCAATTTCCGCTACGACTCGTAAGCCCCGGGAAGGGGAACAGGATGGTATTCATTATTTCTTTAAAAATGTGCCTGAGTTTGAGCAGATGATAGAAGAAGAAGCATTTATTGAATATGCGCGATACGTAGATAATTATTACGGAACTCCGAAGGCATATGTGGAGAAGCAGTTGAATTCCGGAAAAGATGTAATTCTGGAAATTGAGATTCAGGGTGCATTGAACGTGAAGCGCCAGCGTCCTGATACGTTGCTGCTGTTTGTGACTCCGCCGGATACAGCGGAACTGGAACGACGTCTGACCGGGAGAGGAACGGAAACCAGAGAGCAGATTCAGGGCAGGCTGAGACGTGCAGTCGAGGAGTCCCAAGGAATGGAAAATTACGATTATATCGTAGTAAATGATGAGATTGATACCTGTGTGGAACGTGTGCATGAGATTATTCAGTCCCAGCATCAGGCTTCCATTCATCAGGTTGATTTTATAGCCAAGATACAAGAAGAATTAAAGAACAGGGAGGAATAGTTAAGATGATACATCCATCATACAAGGAATTAATTGAGGTTATCAATGCAGGGCAGGATATTGATGAGGCACCCCTTGTTACTTCCAGATATTCTGTTGTGCTTGCAACAAGTAAACGTGCAAGACAGATTATAGCGGGAGCAGAGCCTACAGTTCGTGCAGGGAATAAAAAGCCTCTGTCTGTTGCAGTAGAGGAACTTTACAAAAGTAATATTCATATTGTAAGGGACGAAGAGACAGAAGATGAGACTTTGATAGAGGAAGAGATTCGATTGGAGGAGGAAACTCCGATCGAAGGGGAATCTGTTCAGACAGAAGAGTAATTCAAAGGGTACAGGAGCTGTTACAGTAGATTAGAGTCTGTAACAGCTTTCTTATCAAGTTACACAGTTAAGGAGCGTTTTATGCAGATACTTTTTATTTCGCTGGGATGTGATAAAAATCTGGTAGATTCCGAACATATGCTTGGACTTCTGACCAGGCATGGATATACTATAACAGATGATGAGACGTGTGCAGACATCATTGTTATTAATACCTGCTGCTTTATTCATGATGCAAAAGAAGAGAGCATCCAGAACATCCTGGAGATGGCAGAGTATAAAAAGAAGGGTTCCTGTAAAGCCTTGCTTGTGACTGGGTGTATGGCACAGCGGTATCAGAAGGAAATTCCGCAGGAAATTCCGGAGGTGGACGCGGTGCTCGGTACAAACAGTTATGATAAAATTGTGGAAGCCATTGATGAGGTATTACAGGGGAAGGATTATCAGAGATATGAACCGCTTACAGGAATTCCGGAAACGGATGCCAGGCGCGTTGTTACAACGGGTGGAAGTTTTGAATATCTGAAAATTGCTGAAGGGTGTGATAAACATTGTACATATTGTATCATACCCAGACTTCGTGGGAGATACCGCAGTGTTCCTATGGAACAATTAATAGCGGAAGCGCATCAGATGGCGGAAGAAGGAGTGAAAGAACTGATTCTGGTAGCTCAGGAGACCACTGTTTATGGTAAGGACATCTATGGCGAAAAATCACTGCATCTTTTATTGAAGAAGTTATGTCAGATCCCCGGAATCTGCTGGATACGGATTCTGTATTGTTATCCGGAAGAAATCTATCCGGAGTTGATTCAGGTGATGAAAGAGGAACCCAAAATCTGCCACTATCTGGATCTTCCGATTCAGCATGCAAATGACGAAATTCTGAAACGGATGGGACGGCGGACCACAAAACAGGAATTGATTGATATTGTACAGAATCTGCGCAGGGAAATTCCGGATATTGCGCTGCGCACCACATTGATTACAGGTTTCCCGGGAGAGACGCAGGAGCAGCATCAGGAACTGCTGGAGTTTGTAGATGAGATGGAATTTGATCGTCTCGGTGTATTTACTTATTCACCGGAAGAGGATACACCAGCGGCAGCCATGCCGAATCAGATTGACGAGGAAGTGAAGCTGGACAGACAGGCAGAGTTGATGGAATTACAGCAGGAGATTTCATTGGATAATGGAGAACGCCGTGTAGGGCAGGAAGTGTTGGCTATGGTGGAAGGAAAAGTTGCGGATGAAAACGCTTATGTAGCGCGGACCTATGCAGATGCCCCTTCTGTAGACGGCTACCTGTTTCTGAATACGACTCAGACCCTGGTTACCGGAGATTTTGTGAAAGCCCGGATTACCGGTTCTCTGGAATACGATTTGATAGGAGAGATTGACGATGAATACACCGAATAAATTGACAATATTGCGTGTGATAATGATTCCGTTTTTTGTGCTGTTTATGCTGGTCCCCATAGGAGGCGATGTGCATAAGTGGGTGGCGCTTGCGCTCTTTATCATTGCCAGTCTGACAGATACTTTGGACGGCTATCTGGCGAGAAGAGATAACCTGGTTACAAATTTCGGTAAATTTATGGATCCGTTGGCGGATAAATTGCTGGTCTGTGCAGCTATGATTTGTCTGATTGAGGTTGGTAAGCTTCCGTCATGGATTGTTATTATTATCATTTCCCGCGAATTTATCATCAGCGGATTCCGTCTGATTGCTTCTGACAATGGCATTGTGATTGCGGCGAGCTGGTGGGGAAAGGCAAAAACGATCAGCCAGATGGTGATGATTATCGTTCTCATCGCAGATTTAGGAGGTATCTTTGATACGATCGGCACGATATTCGTTGGTGTCGCGACCGTACTTACAGTCGTATCATTGATTGATTACATTTTGAAGAACAAGCAAGTCCTGTCAATGCAGGATTAGTTTCTTGATCCGCAAAAACTGAGCAGTTTGCGGATGATACACCGATATCAGGCGCAAAATCTGAAAAGTTACAGATTTTGCGCTTTTATCGTTTCACAGATGCAGAAGGGAGCAGAATATGATTGTAGAACTTATTTCGATAGGAACAGAACTATTACTTGGAAACATCGTGAATACAAATGCTGCATATTTAGCAGAGAAATGTGCAGAACTTGGGCTTTCCTGCCATTACCAGACAGTCGTAGGGGACAGGGAAGAACATATAGGCGAAGCACTCCGGGCAGCTCTTGTGCGCGCGGATGTAGTCATCTGTTCCGGCGGTATGGGGCATAAGGAAGAGAATAAGATAAAAGAAATAGCCTGCAGAATGATGGGGGAAAACGATAACAAACGGAAGAAGGCTGTGATTTCCAGTCCCGGACAGATTCTGGTTCATGATAACGGGACGGCCTCTGGAATCATTCTGGAAAGCAGCGGAAAAATCCTGATTATGCTGCCGGGGTCGCCAAGTGAGATGGAGCCGATGTTTGAAGAACAGGTATCTCCCTATCTTCAGAAAAGACAGCCGGAGGTTATCTGTTCCACGATAGTGAAAATCTGCGGAAACGAGGAAAATGATGTGGTGACTGCTGTCAGGGATCTGATTGATACACAGACAAATCCTGCAATTGCAGTTTATGCGAAGACTGGAGAAGTCCATCTCAGACTGACTGCCAAAGCATCTACAGAAGCAGAAGCCAAGAAACGGATTCGCCCTGTAAGAAGAGAGCTGAAAAAACGCTTCGGAGATGCGATCTATACGGAGAAAGAGGAAGAAACCCTTGAGATGGCAGTAGTAAAAATCCTCAAAAAGAAGAAACTGACACTTACAACTGTAGAGTCCTGTACTGGAGGAGCCATTGCTGCCCGTATCGTGAATGTCCCTGGCGCTTCTGAGGTGCTGATGCAGGGATTTGTAACGTATTCCAATGAAGCTAAACATAAACTGGTGGGTGTAAAAAAGAAAACTTTAAAAGAGTTCGGTGCTGTCAGCAGTCAGACAGCAGCCCAAATGGCGAAAGGTGGTTGTAAAGTTACCGGCTCCGATGTAGCAATCTCCGTAACCGGAATCGCCGGCCCCGGCGGAGGAACAAAAAAGAAGCCTGTAGGTCTGGTCTATATTGCCTGTACCTGTCAGGGAAAAACAACCGTAAAAGAACTCCACCTCACCGGAGACAGAACCAGAATCCGTGAACAATCCGTGGCACAGGCACTGATACTCATACGGGAGAGTTTACTATGAAAGTCCCGGACAGCGGCCATGAGGAGTGCATGCTTGCATGCGGCGAGTCATGGACATTGGACGGGCAAGCCGGTATGAGTAAGTAGGGCGA
>UQAW01000138.1 GCA_900539175.1 uncultured Lachnospiraceae bacterium | reverse complement strand
GTCCCAAAGTCATGCTTTTTCATGCAAGCATGAAACGCATAACCTTTTGACCCTGGTATCATAGTATGCTATGATAGTTACACAATTGCTTATCAAACATGAAACAGGCGATTGTGAAACATGAAAATCAGAAAGGAACCAACTCTATGAACGCAAAAACAGTCTCAGCTAACCCATCCCGCGGCATATCCGGAAGCACTCTGAAAATTATCGCCATGGTCTGCATGCTCATTGACCACTTCGGTGCAGCCATCCTGGAACAAATCCTCTACGCCCGCGGCCTGTCAACCCTCACCACACAAGAACAATTCGACACATTCATTGCCGCCAACAATACCCTCTATCTGGCAGACATCACCTGCCGTGTGATCGGCCGCATCGCCTTCCCAATCTTCTGCTTCCTCCTGATTCAAGGCTTCTGCTACACCCACAGCCGCCTGAAATACTGCGGCAATCTGCTCCTCTTCGCCCTGATCTCCGAGATTCCCTTTGATCTGGCATTCAACCGAAAACTCCTGGAATTCACTTACCAGAACATATTTTTCACCCTCGGAATCGCTCTGGCAGCTCTCTGCCTCCTGGAACTGATTGCCCAAAAACACTACCCACAACCCGTTCAGCTCCTGCTGACCCTGCTCACTACCGTCTCCGCCTGCGCCCTTGCCACCCTGCTCAAAACCGACTACGGCGCCTTCGGAGTCCTTACCATCATCATTATGTACATGTTCCGCACACAAAAATTTCTATGCGCCGCCCTTGGCTGCACAACCCTGACAGTAATGAGCCTCTCCGAAATCTCCGCCTTTCTGTCACTTATCCCCATCCGCCTCTACAACGGCAAACGCGGACTAAAACTAAAATACCTCTTTTACGCCTTCTACCCCGTCCACCTGCTAATTCTCGCCGGAATAGCCACCCTGCTCCTCTAACCCACCCTGCAGGCGCTTCCGTCGGCTCTGCCGCTGAAGCCGCCTGCCCCCTTCCCTAACCATATCCCCTGTTAGCGTTGACCAACATTAACCAACATAAAGCAAGTAAAAATAATCACTGGCTACACCTAAATACTCATGAATCTCTTAGTTGCTATCCCCTTCTGCTTGAAATAATCTTTCTAAAAGAGATTAAATTCTAGTATGAGCCACGGTAATTAGCAACACGTTTCACTTGTCTAAATTTCCATCTACTGCGTTGTCGTCAATCGACAATGCTGTACCAGATCGTGTTTGGATATTCATTCCCGCGATCTGCACGCCCCACTTTGCGGTATATTTACCCCGCCTTCGGTCAACGTAGCCCGCTACGTCTCCCTCATTTGAGGCAAATCTCCCACAAACTTGGACGCACAGCTCACGGAAAGCAATTTTCAAACACGCTCTAGCAAGCGCTCCGGTCAGCACCTCCCGCAGGCGAAGGCTGCAGACGCTGAAACGGCAGTGCAAGGATGTATTTGCAGCGGTGCCAGAAGTTCTTAGAGCGAAACGGGCACGAAATTACGGATAAAAATGGGTTGACCAAACCCATTTTTAAGAAGCACTGAGGTGTAAAATCCATCAGGATTTTACGCCGAATTGCTTCGATTCCGTAATTCCGTGCCCGTTTCACTCTTAGAACTTCCAGCACCGCGAAACCGCATCCCTGCACGCCGTTTCAGCGTCTGCAGCCTTCGCCTGCCGGGAGGTACTGACCGGAGCCGCTTGCGTCCGTCCCCATCCCACTTCCGAGGGGCCACCCACACTTAGAAGCTAAACACCGCCACCCCATAGGCCGGCAAATCATATCCAATGGAAAACGCTCTTCCATCGCACTCTTTCTTAACGGCCCTGTAAGCGGCCTGCCGCTCCACCGTCTCTCCGCCATACTTGATACTGGAACTATCCAAAATCAACCGATACTGCTTTCTCTTCGGCACACCAACCCTGTAATCCGGCCGTGCCACCGGTGTAAAGTTACATACAAACAACAAATTCCCCGTACCTGTAGGTGAATATCTCACAAAACTATAGATGCTCCGATCCCCGTCATCTGCATTGATCCACTCAAAGCCCTCATAACCACCGTCGTTTCCATATAATGCCGGATATTTTGTATACATATGCAGCAAATCCCTGACATAGGCCTGCAGATGCTCATGATTCTTCTCACCCAGCAGATACCAGTCCAACTCCCGTTCCTCAGACCATTCCCGGAGCTGACCAAAATCCTGTCCCATAAACAGAAGCTTCTTTCCCGGATGCCCAAACATGAAAGAATAACCAGCCATCAGATTCTTAAATTTATCATCTTCCAGACCCGGCATTTTATTCAACATGGAACACTTCAGATGCACCACCTCATCATGAGACAACACCAGAACATAGTTTTCACTGAACGCATACGTCAAAGAGAATGTCATCTTGTTATGATTATATTTCCGGAAATATGGATCAAGTTTCATATATTCCAGAAAATCATGCATCCATCCCATATTCCATTTCAAAGTAAAACCAAGCCCGTCATCATGCACATCTCCTGTCACTTTCGGCCATGCTGTAGATTCCTCTGCAATCATGGCAACACCCTTATTTCTTCCGGTTACTAAAGAATTCAGATGCTTAAAGAATTCAATTGCCTCCAGATTCTCACATCCGCCGTACTTATTTGCAACCCACTGACCGTCATTCTTTCCGTAATTAAGATACAACATGGATGCGACCGCATCCACACGCAGCCCATCAATGTGATATTCTTCAATCCAGTACAATGCATTGGCCAACAGAAAGTTCTTTACCTCCGGGCGTCCGTAATTGAAGATCTTTGTTCCCCAGTCCGGATGCTCCCCCTGACGCGGATCTGCATGCTCATACACTGCTGTTCCATCAAACATTGCAAGACCATGGGCATCCTTCGGAAAATGTGCCGGAACCCAGTCCAGAATTACACCGATTTTATTCTTATGGAGATAATCAATCAGGAACTTAAACTGCTTCGGTGTCCCATAACGAGAGGTCGGAGCATAATACCCTGTAACCTGATATCCCCAGGAACCATCAAAAGGATGCTCTGCGATTCCCATCAGTTCCACATGGGTATATCCCATATCCTTAACATAATCCACCAGTGCCTTTGCAAAATATTCATAATCATAAAAACCTTCCGGGTTTTCATCGCTGTAAGGATGCTTCTTCCAGGAACCTGGATGTACCTCATAGATTGACATTGCCGATGTTTTCGGGTCAAACTTTTCACGCTTTTTCAGCCATGCTGCATCGCTCCACTTAAACCCGTTGATATCTGCAATCCTCGATGCATTGCCGGGACGCTTCTCGGAAGAGAAGGCATAAGGGTCGGCCTTATACAGAAGTTCTCCTGTCTGACTTGTAATACAATATTTGTACAAATGCCCTTCTCTTGCCTCAGGAACAAACAACTCATAGACACCGCCATCGGATACTTTCTCCATGATATTCTTACACTCATCCCAACCGTTAAACTCTCCGATTACAGAGACAGCTCTGGCGGCCGGTGCCCACACAGTAAACCATACCCCGTCCACTCCATTCTTTTTCTCAAGATGGGATCCCATCTTCCTATATAAATCATAATGGGTCGCCTGCCCAAACAGATACTGGTCCAACGCACTAAAACGTGCAGAATTTTCCTGCCGCTCATTCTCTGTGGCTGCTCCCGCCGTATTTTTTTTTGTTTTTCCTGTTCCCGCTGCCATAAACCTGTCTCCTTTTTCAATTTCCTATTTCTTTTATCTCAAAAATACCTTGCACGCAAACCCCAATTCCTTTCACGCATCATGTAAAAGTATTTCATAGTTCCTTTACAATAATTCTGCAGCCATTAGCAGGAAGCTTTACCTGAATCTGACCATTTACAGATTCTGCAGCCTCCCCGGTCACTGCATCCTGATAGGAAACAGATGCATCCGGCACACGGACAGAAACTCCCGCCTCCTGTTCATCATTATTAACAACTACAATCACTGCATCGCCATCTCCAGTCCGCGCAAATGCATACTGGCGATTAGTGAGCATCAATTCCTGATATGCGCCGTTCACACAAGCCGGATGTTCTTTTCTGATCCGACTAAGTTCCTTAATCCAGACTTCCAGTTCAGGAAACGGAGCCTCTTCTTTCAGTTTCTTAAGTTCCAGCGCCGGACGCAGCGGATCATCATTACCGCCCTCTTTTCTGCCTTCAATACCAAACTCTGACCCATAATAGATAGAAGGAATCCCCGGAAGCATATAAAGCAACGCATGAATCGGAATCAGATTTGCCTTCACATTCAACTTGCTTGCAATCCTGTCTACATCATGATTATCTACAAAAGAATACAACTTCATTCCTTTGTAAATGCCTCCATTCGCATCGAATTCTCTCCGTATCGTATGGGCGATCTCAAAGTAATTATGATCATTATGTCCAGAATATAGACCTTTATGAAGTTCATAATTTGTCACACTGTGAAGCAGACGCTGACCATCCTGGATGTATCTGCCGTAATCCCCGTGGATCACTTCGCCCATCAGCCAGAAATCCATCTTTCTCGCCTGCGTACGGTCCCTCATCTGCTCCATAAAACCAAAATCCAGACAATCTGCACAATCAAGACGGACACCATCGATATCAAACTCATCAATCCACCCTTCAATTACCTCCAGAAGATAATCCCGTACTTCCTGATTCTGAAGATTCAAATTCACAAGTTCAAAACAATTTCTCCATGCCTCATAAGAAAATCCATCATTATAATGTGTATTTCCCCCAAACCAGATCCCTTTATACCAACCGCAATAACGGGAATTTTCCCTATTCTTCTGTATATCAGTAAATGCAAAAAATTCTCTGCCGGTGTGATTAAAAACTCCATCCACCACCACTTTAATACCCAGTTCATGTGCCCGCCTGACAAACGCCTTAAAGTCCTGATTATCTCCCAGCCTGCGATCCACCGTTTTATAATCCTTCGTATCATAACCATGAGTCGTTGACTCAAACAACGGTCCGATATAGATTCCACGGCACCCCAGTTCTGCAATGTGAGGAAGCCATTCCTCTGTCAACATTGGGAATCGGTGAACAACTTCACCTCCTTCATTCTTTCTCGGTGCCCCAGTCAGTCCAATGGGATAAATATGATAAAATTCTGCTTCTTCATACCATGCTGCCATATACGGTTCCTGCCTTTCTATGAATAAATTCCATACATAAATTGCTTTACAATACTTGCTGTCTGTTCATCTGTAATTTTAAGTTTTGATAAGTCATCCATGTTCTTCGCTGCCATCATAAGATGATGGTTTAAAATTCCTGAAAATCCTACGGCAAATTGTTCCTGCCGCCCATTCATATTCCCCAGTTCATCGGATGCCCGCTCAAAGATAGACACATAAAGTCTGTAATATCGTTCGATCAAAGGATAAACCACCTGAAATCCTTCGCTTTTCCTTCCTGAGTAAAACAAGGACAGCATCAAAAGGAAAAACTGTGGATCCCCTGTTGCACCGTCAAAAAAAACTCTTGCCACCCGGTACAAAACCTCCGGTATTCTGGCATTATGCTCCGCTGCTTTTATCAGCTTTTCCTCCAGACGGGAGAAGTGCTCATTCATTACACACTCCAAAAGCCCCCGTTTACTTCCAAAATAATAATAAAGCGTGGGCTTCGTAACGCCTGCCTTTTCTACAATCTCCTGTACGCCGACTGCATCATATCCCCACTCATAAAACGATTCCAGAGCACAAGATAAAATCTTCTCCCGATTGTCCATGTCTGTCTCCCTTCATACGGTGTCACACTCTGAATTCTGAGTATTCCATATGACGATTATACCAATCGGTATACAGACTGTCAATAAGCAAAAAAACCGAAAAACCACCTTTCTCTTTGTACATCCTCCAGTGTACTGGCCTGTTTACTTTCAGCCAAATGACGAAGAATGAATTTTCGTCTTG
>UQAW01000137.1 GCA_900539175.1 uncultured Lachnospiraceae bacterium | reverse complement strand
GTAAACGGACATGTCTGCTGACGCAGACATCACCATTCATGAAAGTCGATTGCTCCGCACCTTGTGCTCCCGCAATCGCCGCCAGTATTCGTAATCCGGACTATCGTCCTCCTTACTCATACTGGCTTGCCCGTCCAATATCCATGGCCCTGCGTGTGCAGGCACACTCCGGTTCATGGCTGCTGTCCGGGACTTTCATAGTAAAGTTTTAGCAAGTATTTTACAAATCAGTAGAGGTAACGTAACGAGGTTATTAACGGAAGGACGATTATCTGCGGATATGATAAAAGAGGATGAGAGGAAATAGATCATGATTGAATTTATAAAATTAAGGGAACATCGTGAACTGGCTTCAATAGCTGCAAAGTGGTTTTATCAAAAATGGGGAATCCCTATAGAAGCATATGCAAAGAGTATTGAGGAGTGTATTAACAATAAAAAATCAGTACCGCAATGGTATCTTGTCAGGAAAGATGATAGGATTGTCGGAGGTTTAGGTGTAATTGAAAACGATTTTCATAATCGTAAAGATTTAACACCGAATGTATGTGCAGTATATGTTGAAGAAGAATATAGATGTCAGGGAATTGCAGGGAAAATGTTAAATTATGTCTGTGCAGATATGAAGAAAAAGGGTATTGATACACTTTATCTTGTCACTGATCATACTTCGTTTTATGAACGCTATGATTGGAAGTTTTTGTGTATGGTGCAAGGTGATGGAGAGCCAGATATGAGCAGGATGTATGTTCACCGCGAAGCATAAAACTTCTGGGTAAGATTTTATGGTCAAGAGAGAAAGTGGAACAGAATATTAAGATAATCCAGGTTGTCTATTGATTTCGTGGACAGAATGGTCTACAATGAGTGGGACAAAAGACTTGGAGGAAATTACGAATGATTAGCTATTTTATGAATGGTAATGCACCTTTTGTGGCATTTGTAGGAATTTTGTTTGCATTTGCGTTTACCTGCCTGATGACATCGAAGTGCAGTAAATTTCTCCCCAGAGATCTGGGCAGGGAATTTGCAGTGGATGGAAAATTGTCTGCGGGGAAGCCGCGTGGTGCAGGTATTATTTTTATTCTGGTATTTACAGTTTCATCTTTATTGTTCGCAGATATCAATCTGGAAATGATTATTTATCTGGCACTGGTGGTTGTTGAGATGCTGACCGGTTATCTGGATGATGCTTCGGACAAACCCTGGAATGAGTACAAGAAAGGGATTCTGGATCTGGCAGTTGCAGTGATTACGGCTGTGACCTATGTGCACTTTAACGGCAGCACCATAGAACTGGCAGCTCTTGGGATATCTGTGACACTTCCGGCAGCAGTATATTGTATCCTTGCAGTAATTCTGATTTGGGTATCCATCAATGTTACAAACTGTTCGGATGGCGTGGATGGATTGTCCGGTACACTCAGTATCATCACACTGGTGACTATCTATGTGCTTGGACAGATTCTGGATATGGATAAGGGATTTGCCTTTACCATTCTTTTGTTTGTTGTATGTATCCTCGGCTATCTGTGGTATAATGCAACACCAAGTGTGTTGTTGATGGGCGATGCCGGTTCCCGCGCCATGGGATTTTTTATTGCTGTCGCAGTTATGAAGACAGGCGCTCCGGTGCTGTACCTGCTCGCTGCGATTGTGATGATTCTGGATGGAGGATTGGGACTTGTAAAAGTATTTTTGCTTCGTTTTCTGAAGATACATATTCTGAAAAATACAAGGACGCCGCTTCATGACCATGTAAGAAAGATAAAAGGCTGGTCAAATACCCAGACAGTATTCCGCTTTGCGATTATACAAATTGTGGTTTCGGTGGCGGCTGTATATCTGTTATTGATCTAAGATACTAATACATCGGTTTCGAAATAACTACCCCAACGAAGAAAGATTCTGCGTTATTGGTATAGTTATTTACGAACCGATGTATTAGAGCGTGTTTGAAAATTCATTCCCGCGATCTGCACGCCCCACTTTCGGTCAACGTAGCCCGCTACGTCTCCCTCATTTGAGGCAAATCTCCCACAAACTTGGATGCGCATCTCACGGAAAGCAATTTTCAAACACGCTCTAGCAGGTGTCAGAACATCCATTTCTTGAATGTTATCTATTTTGTAAATCAGAAGATACAAAAGAGCTGTTGCACCATAAGATGCAGCAGCCCTTTTTGTATCTGCGCGTTTACTGAAATGTGACGTCAATAATTACAATTTCACTGTCTGTACCGACTCGCATATTGGGTCCCCATACGCCAAGTCCCGAGGTCACGATCGAATGGAAGTCTCCGCTTTGGTAATGGCCGTAAGAATTCGTCCACATCAGAGAAACCAGAAGATTCCCGGGGAATAATTGACCATTATGCGTATGACCAGCCATAGAGAGATCGACGCCGGACTTTTCTTCTTCCTTTAATTCACCGGGCTGATGTTCCAATACAAAGATGGGTTTACTGGTATCCAGCGTTTTGGTAAATTCATCGATGGTTTTGGGGCGCAGACCGGAAACACCGGTTTTCGAGGCGTCAAGCCTGCCGACCAGATAAAATGAGCGGTCAATAAGCCGGGCCTCATCAGTTAATGGGGTAATTCCGGCGTTTTTCAACATTTGATCCATTCGCGGGTCACGTAGATATTGGATTCCCTCTTCTGTGGAGAAACCTCCGAGAAGTTGCTCAGAGACATCATGATTTCCATAACAGGCAAATGTGCCGTAGGTAGACTGAAGTTTGCCAAGCAGACGGCTGATTTCATCCGGGTTATCAATCGCGTCAAAATCGTTATCGTAGATATCTCCGGCAATGCAGATAAGATCCAGATTCTGTTCATTCAGTTTTTCTACCATTTTTTCAACATCCGAAACGCCTACATTGTAGCCCAGGTGAAGATCGGAAACCAAGCCGATACGCAGTTCTTTTCGTTCGCCGGCATGCTTTTGGATTGTGACCGGATACTCTTTAATTTTTATCTGTTTTGCATGAAATGAACCATAAATACTAAATAAGAAAATGGAAAACAGAATTACGAGACCACTGATACGAAGCAGTTTCGTATGGGCATCTGTTCCGCGGCGAGGTATCCGTTTTATGCGCCTCAGCAGAAACGCAGCAATTTCTGTGATAAAAAAGATCAACAGAATATAAAGAAAAGTTCCCAGCCAGTAATTGCTGAATTTTTTCACAAGAACCTGAAAATCAGAAGCAGGAAGAAGAAAAGCACTCAGCAAGGAAGAGGCAAAAAGCGCATAAACCAATGGACAGGCAATATGAAACCAACGTTTACGAAAAATGGTGTGGCAATTGTTCAGCCATCGGAGGATGCGCAGTATGACATAAAAATTCAAAAGTATATAAAAAAGCGCAATAAAGTATAATATCATGTTTTATTCTCCCCAGAATAAGATTAATAACCCCTGTATCAATAAGAAAGGCTCAGGACAGTAATGTTTTAAAGTGTCTTTTTGAACCCTCTTTTTTCTTTGAACCGCTGATAATATTTTCGAATAGAATCTACAGCAATGCTGCTGTAACGCAGAATTGGTTCCGTAGCGATGGAAAATAATACAAACAGCATAATACATTTTGCAGACATCCCAGTGATGGCAAACAGATCACTGAGAAATATGCTGCAGACCAAAAGACCGGCGATAGAGCCGAACCAGATGGTCCATCTCAACTTGTTCATTGGCTGGCTGATTTTAAAGAGGATCATAAATCCTACAATTGCCAGCAGCATGGTGCAGGCTGTGGAAATATCAATGGAACTGACAGCGAATTCCTGTCCGAAAATGACAAGCGCACCCACCACCAACACGTCCGTTAAGCCGGCCGGAAGTGCCTTCAACAGTACATTTGTCAAAAAATGTCCTTCGATAATGTTTTTATTTGGCTGCAGGGCCAGGAAAAATGCCGGAATACCGATGGTAAACATACTGATCAGTGAAATCTGTGACGGTTCCAGCGGATAAGTGATCATAAAGCATACGGAAAACAGGGACATCAGGAAGGAAAAAATGTTCTTGACCAGAAACAGACTGGCAGAACGTTGGATGTTGTTAACAACACGGCGGCCTTCCATGACTACCGACGGCATACAGGCAAAATTGGATTCCAGCAATACAAGCTGTGCAGCCTGTGCAGCCGCATCACTTCCGGATGCCATAGCTACCGAACAATCGGCATCTTTCAGGGCAAGTACATCATTGACGCCGTCACCCGTCATGGCGACAGTCTTTCCTGCCTTTTTCAGTGCCTGAACAAATTGTCGTTTCTGGTTCGGTGTTACACGTCCGAATACGGTATATTCCTGGACCGCCCGCTCAATATCCTGTTCGCTTTTCAGTGTGGAAGCATCCACATACTGTTCCGCGTCGGCGATTCCGGCCTGTTTGGCAACTTCTGAAACGGTTACAGGATTATCACCGGAGATTACCTTGATTGCAACTCCCTGTTCTTTAAAATAGCGGAACGTTTCCGGCGCCTCTTTTCGAATTGGATTCGAGAGGAGGATCAGCCCAAGGGGAGTTACTTTACCGGTGAGCGCTTTGCCGTCTGGTATTCCGTCGTAAGAGCCGAAAACCAGAACACGATAGCCCTTTGTGCTCTGTTCTTCAATTTGTTCCCGATACGGATCATAATCTTCGCGCAGGATAAACTCCGGAGCTCCGAGAACATAGGCCTCTTCTGCAAATGTTACACTGCTGTACTTGAAAGCGGAAGAAAAGGAGGTGGTAGAAACCGGAACTCTTGAACCAGGCGTTGTAAAGTAGTTTTTCAGAGCCTCCATTGTAATATTGTCATTTGACATGGCTGCGGCAAAATCACTGACCAGTTCGATCAGAGACGGCATATGTTCCGCATCAAACTGATCTGTGGCAATAATATCGTTGACATGCATGGTGTTTTCCGTGATTGTTCCGGTCTTATCGACACAGAGAACATTGACACGTGCCAGAGTTTCAATGCATTTCATATCGTGTACAAGAACTTTTTTTCCGGCGAGGCGCATGACGCTGACAACCAGGGCTACACTTGCAAGGAGGTAGAGCCCTTCGGGAATCATGCCGATCACAGCGGCAACCATGGAGGTTACGCTGCTTCGAAATGTCTCGTGGGAAAAGAAAAACTGCTGACCGAACAACAGAAGACCGATCGGGATGATGATGATACCAACCATCTTTACCAGTTTGTCCAGTGATCGGATCATTTCGGATTGTTCGCCTTCTTTTGCAGCCTTAGCTTCCAGAGTTAATTTGGAAATATAGGAATCCTCACCTACCTGATCCAGACGGGCGCGGCAGCTTCCCGAAACGATAAAACTGCCGGACATCAGATGATCCCCCGGTTTTTTTGTGATTTCGTCAGCTTCTCCGGTCAGAAGCGATTCATTGACTGAAACTTCTCCGTCCAGAACAATCGCATCCGCACAGATCTGGTTTCCGGCGCCGAAAACAACAATATCGTCTAATACCAGCTTTTCGGCAGGGATTTCCGATTCTTTGCCGTCACGGATGACTTTTGCCCTGGGTGCATTCAATACGGAAAGTTTGTCCAGGGTTTCTTTTGCACGGATTTCCTGGATGATTCCGATTAAAGTATTGGCAATGATGACCGGAAGAAATGTAAGATCCCGGAAAGAACCGACAATGATCAGCAGCAAAGCGATGATGCAAAAAATAAGATTGAAATAAGTGAATAGGTTGCTGTGGATTATTTCGGTAATACTTTTGGATGGTGGCTCTACCGCACGGTTTGTCCAACCATTTTTTACATATTCTTCCACCTGTTCTGATGTAAGTCCTGTATGGGGGTCTGCGGTATAACGTGTAGTTGGCAGCCGTCCCGTATGGGAGTCAAGATGCTCCTCATGGATTTTGCTTATAGATTTCTTCATAGACACTCCTTGTTTATTTACTATGAAAGTCCCGGACAGCAGCCATGAACCGGAGCGTGCTTGCACGCGCAGGGTCATGGATATTGGACGGGCAAGC
>UQAW01000136.1 GCA_900539175.1 uncultured Lachnospiraceae bacterium | reverse complement strand
GACCGCAAAGTGGGGGATGCAGATTGCGGGAATGAATTTTCAAACACGCTCTAGTACAGCATTGCATTTCACCAAAGGACTTGTAAGCTGAAAATTCATTCTGCGTCATTTGGCTGAAAATGAACGAGACGGCACACTGAGAAAATCTGTCTGTTATAGCGTGTTGGGAAAGAAGAGCATTTACTCAAGGACCAAAATAGTATAAAACGACTCCTGGAGTGGGGAATCCACTTTGGGAGCCGTTTTCTTATATTGGATACGAATTTGTTGTGTCTTATTGTGACAAGAGACTTGCAATATTGTGAAAACATGGTATGATTAGTCAAGAAAAAAAGGAAATTGGAAGCAGAACGGGAGGTCTTAGATGGAAGAATTTCTGAAGGTAGGAATTATCAGTTCTACCCACGGGGTAAGAGGTGAGGTAAAGGTATTTCCTACGACAGATGATGTACAGCGGTTCAAAAAGCTGAAAAAGGTTTATCTGGATACGAAAGGTGAACGCAGATTGTTGGAGATTGAAGGCGTTAAGTTCTTCAAGCAGCTTGCTATTTTGAAGTTTAAAGGGATTGATACCTTAAATGATGTGGAGGCTTACCGGGGAAGTGAACTTTATGTGGAACGGAAAGATGGGGTTCCGTTGAGAAAAGATGAGTATTACGTAGCGGATTTGATTGGGATGAAAGTGTTTACGGAGGATGGTGTAAGATTCGGTTCCTTAAAAGATGTCATGGAGACGGGAGCGAACGATGTTTATATTGTAGATTCAGAGGAGCATGGGGAAGTATTGATTCCGGCCATCAAAGCCTGTATCCGGGATGTGGATGTGGAAGGGCAGAAAATGGTAGTGCATCTCCTGGAGGGGCTGATATGAGATATCATGTATTGACTCTGTTTCCTGAAATGATTGAGCAGGCAGCATCCGCCAGTATTCTGGGGCGTGCTGTAAAAAATGGTCATATCAGCGTAGAAACTACAAACATCCGGGATTTTTCAGCCAATAAACATATGCGGGTGGATGATTATCCTTACGGCGGCGGTGCAGGGATGGTGATGGAGGCGGAGCCGGTATTTCGTGCATATGAGTCCGTAAAGGAAAAAATCGGCAGAAAACCCAGGACGATTTATCTGACACCCCAGGGAAACGTGCTGAATCAGACGATGGTGGAGGAATTTGCAAGGGACGAGGATCTGGTGCTTCTCTGCGGTCACTATGAGGGAATTGATGAGCGTGTTCTGGAAGAAATTGTGACAGATTACGTTTCTATCGGAGATTACGTACTGACAGGCGGAGAATTGGGGGCGATGGTAATGATCGATGCCATCTCACGGTTTGTGCCGGGGGTGCTCTCCAACGAGGAATCCAGCCAGTTTGAATCTCTGCAGGATAATCTGCTGGAGTATCCCCATTATACCCGGCCGGAAGTCTGGCATGAAAAGGCAGTGCCGGAAGTACTATTGTCAGGAAATCACAAGAAAATTGAAGCGTGGAGGCATGAACAGTCCATTGAGAGAACCCGGCAGCGCCGTCCGGATCTGCTGAAGAAAAGCTATCGGGTAAACTGTGCGTTTTATGGGGAGACAGATGAATCAGAAGCGGCAGAGGCGTTAAGTCTGGCTTTGTCCAGATACGGTGTTTTGATTGATTTTAACAGGAAGAAACTTAGAAAACAGAAATATTATTTTGAAAAGCAGGATTTGCTTGTGGTTGTGGCGGGAGATTGCTATTTGCAGGATTCAGGTGAGCCGGCTGCGTTCGCAAATGTGAGGGGAAGAAAAACACCGTATGTTCTGATTCTGACTGCAGCGCAGGATAAGGTGGAACAGACAGAGCATAAATTAAGAGAGTTGTTGGATCAGCAGGGATGTTTGTACAGACAGACTTACTTTCTGCCCACGGGAGAACGGGAGCGGTTGGAGGCGATTGCCCTTGATATCAGAAAGGGCTTGGAATAATTGTTGACGTATTCTAAGTGGAAAAATCCATAAAACAAGAAAATCCGGTAAATTTTTCTTGCATCTGGCAATCAGTTATAGTATAATAATCGGTGTTGTGAGAAAGAGCGAGATGGTCCGCTGTCACGTTTATCGGTGATAAGAACATCCAAAATGATCATTAAGGAGAGATAATCATGAACGAAATCATCAAGAAAATCGAAGCTGAGCAGTTAAAAGAGCAGATTCCGGAATTTAATGTAGGAGATACTGTAAGAGTACACGGTAAGATCAAAGAGGGTAACCGTGAAAGAATCCAGGTTTTTGAGGGCGTTGTACTGAAAAAGCAGGGTGGAAGCAACAGAGCAACTTTCACAGTACGTAAGAATTCCAACGGAATCGGTGTCGAGAAGACATGGCCGTTACATTCCCCGAATGTTGAAAAAGTAGAAGTTGTAAGACGTGGTAAAGTAAGACGTGCAAAACTGAACTACTTAAGAGACCGTGTAGGTAAAGCAGCTAAGGTGAAAGAACTTGTTAAATAAGAAACACAGGGACTTATACTCAGGTATATAGTCCCTGTTTTCGAATGAGGAAAAAAGTATGGGATTCAGTCCAAGGTATGTAAGAGATTATTTTGCACAGAGCAAACTGAAAACGGTCCTGATCTGGATTGTGGAAATTGCTCTGGTTATCCTGTTGGCGGCAGGTGTTTCCAGTTTTTTCTGCAGGAGTATTGTAGTGCAGGAAGGATCGATGGAACCGACGCTGAAAGCGGGCGACCGTGCATTGATTAATTCGGCTGCCTATAAACTGTCATCTCCCAGGCGGGGCGATATTGTGGTATTCCGTGCCGCGGATGATGCAAAATCCAGTCTGCATATCAAACGTGTCATCGGTCTTCCCGGAGAGACGGTACAGATTAAAGACGGGCAGATTTTGATTGATGGAAAAACCTATGTGGAACAAAAAGATTTTCCGGCCATTACAAATCCGGGGCTGGCGGAGGAGCCGATCAAGCTTGGAAGCGGAGAATATTTTGTTCTGGGAGATAATCGGAATAACAGTGAAGACAGCCGCCATATAGATGTTGGAAAGATCAAGAAGAAGAATATTCTGGGCAAGCTGTGGTTTGTGGTATCTCCTATGGATAAGTTTGGAATTTTGAGAAAATAAGTATAGAGAGGTAACAGATGAATTATCAATGGTATCCCGGGCATATGACAAAAGCAAAGCGTCAGATGCAGGAAGATATAAAACTGATAGACCTGATTATAGAGCTTGTTGACGCCAGAGTCCCTTTGGCATCAAGAAATCCGGATATCAATGAGCTTGGAAAGAATAAGGCAAGATTGATTCTGCTGAACAAATCAGATCTGGCGGATGAGCGCTGCACGCTCCAGTGGCAGGAGTATTTTGAGAAGCAGGGATTTTTTGTAGTGAAGGTGAATGCACGAAGCGGTGCCGGTTTAAAATCCATCAATGGTGTCATACAGGAAGCGTGTAAGGAGAAGATAGAAAGAGACCAGCGCAGAGGAATCAAAAACCGTCCGGTCCGTGCTATGGTGGTGGGAATCCCCAATGTGGGCAAGTCCACATTCATCAATTCTTATGCGGGAAAGGCATGTACAAAAACCGGCAATAAACCGGGTGTGACGAAAGGAAAACAGTGGATCCGCCTGAATAAGTCTCTGGAATTGTTGGATACACCGGGAATTTTGTGGCCGAAATTTGAGGATCAGACAGTAGGGCTTCATCTGGCAATGATCGGTTCTATTAAGGATGATATTTTGAATGTGGAAGAATTGGCTTTGGAGGTTCTGAGATATCTGGAGGCAGTGTATCCCGGAACTTTGCAGGAGAGATATGGAATAGAGGAATCATCGGATGCAGTACAGATGCTGGCTTCTATAGCAGAAGCACGGAAGTGTGTGCAAAAGGGCAATGAGCCGGATTATGGAAAGGCGGCGGCAATTATTATGGAAGAATTCCGCAATGGCAAGATTGGACGGATTTCATTGGAACAGCCGCCGAAAGGAACGGAAGATGCATAAATCAATTGCGGAGATAAAAAAAGAATTTGAACAGGCAGAGGAGTCCCAGGTGGATATCCTCTGTTGTGCATATGGGGAGGATTCCAGAACCGGAGTCCAGAATTTGATTCGGAAAGCGAGAAAAGCGCAGGAATCATTGGCGCAGGAACGGGAACGTACGAAGCGGCTGAAAGAGTTTGAATATAAGTACGAGTATCTGGGATATGTCTGTGGAATCGATGAGGTTGGCAGAGGTCCCCTTGCGGGGCCTGTGGTGGCAGGAGCTGTGATTCTTCCGAAAGACAGCCAGATTTTGTATCTGAATGATTCCAAGCAGCTGAGTGCCAAAAGAAGAGAAGAATTGTATGATATCATTATGGAGCAGGCGGTAAGTGTAGGAATTGGATACAGCAGTCCGGCAAGAATTGATGAGATTAATATTCTTCAGGCAACGTATGAAGCGATGCGGGAAGCAATCGGAAAATTAAATCCGAGGCCCCAGATTCTGCTCAATGATGCGGTGACGATTCCGGAAGTAGTGATTCCGCAGGTACCGATTATTAAGGGAGATGCCAGGAGCGTATCCATTGCGGCCGCCAGTATTGTGGCGAAGGTTACCCGAGATCGGTTGATGGTAGAATACGATAAGATTATGCCGGAATACAGGTTTGCATCCAATAAGGGGTATGGTTCCGCGGAACATATCCGGGCGCTGAAAAAGTATGGTCCCAGTCCGATTCACAGGGCTTCCTTTATCACACATTTCGTCTGAAGAAAAGGTATGGGAAAGGATATGAGTACCAGAGAAATCGGGAAGCAGCAGGAAGACCGGGTATGTAGTTATCTGGAGAAAAAGGGCTACAGGATAGAAGACAGGAATTTTTGCTGCCGTTTCGGAGAAATTGATATCATAGCCAGACAGGGGAATTATCTGGTGTTTGCGGAGGTAAAATATCGCAGGAGTACACGTCTTGGAACACCGGATGGAGCTGTGAACAGGCAGAAAAGGGGTCGGATTATCAGGACGGCAGATTATTACAGGATGAAAAAACGTATCATGGAGGATGTTCCCTGCCGTTTTGATGTGCTGGCAGTGACGGATGAAGCGATTACGCACTATGAAAACGCATTTGATTATTATGGAAATACGAATCTTTAGTGAAGAGGTCAGTACAGTAGGCTCTGGGGAGATTTGTGCTGCTTTTGGAAGGATTTTTGGAGGTATATATGGAAATTCGATGGAAAGATAATTCAAAAGCGCGGCTTGAGGTGATTCAGAAACAGGGAGTTACCTTTTTACAGTTTCCGAATCTTTTGAAGACGGGAATTGTTGCACATGGTTTTTCTACTCGTTTAGGCGGGGTAAGTGAAGGTATTTATGCTTCTATGAACTTGAGTTATACAAGAGGAGATGTGGAAGCACATGTCCGGGAGAATTATCAGAGGATTGCCGATGCCATCGGTGTTCCAGTGGAAAGTATTGTGACCTCGGATCAGACACATACCACGAATGTGAGAAAAGTGGGGAAGGCGGACTGCGGGGCCGGGGTAACAGGACCGAAGATGTTTCATGATGTAGATGGAATGATTACGGATGAACCACAGGTGACCCTTGCCACATTTTATGCAGACTGTGTACCGTTATATTTTATAGACCCGGTTCATCGGGCAATCGGTTTATCTCATTCCGGGTGGAGAGGAACGAAGGATAAGATGGGAAAGGTTACGGTGGAGGCTATGACAGAGGCGTTTGGAACAGAGCCGAAGGAACTCATAGCGGCAATCGGGCCTTCGATCTGTCAGGAGTGCTATGAGGTCAGTGAAGATGTGATAGAGGCGTTTTCAGAGACGTTTGATTCAGAAAAGCATCATCGGTTGTTTTATCGGAAAGAAAATGGAAAATATCAGTTGAATCTTTGGGAAGCCAATCGTTTGGTGATGCTGGAAGCAGGCATTTTGGAAGAACATATCCAGATGCCGAATTTATGTACGTGTTGTAACCCCAAACTGCTGTTTTCACATCGCGCTTCCCAGGGGAAAAGAGGGAATTTGGGGGCTTTTTTGATGTTGAGATAAGGGGGACGGAGGTGGAGACGGACGGAAAAGAGCAAAGCGGGGCAGGAACGGGGGGGTGCTTCGCTTGCTT
>UQAW01000135.1 GCA_900539175.1 uncultured Lachnospiraceae bacterium | reverse complement strand
CTTTCTCATGTTTTACGGGTCCCAAAGTCATGCTTTTTCATGCAAGCATGAAACGCATAACCTTTTGGCCCTGATATCATATTATCTTTCTTGCATTATTAATTTATAGAACTTATAATAAGTGTGAAGTTAAACGGAAAGCATATGAGGAGTTATGAAATGCAATATAAGATACTGGTTGTAGAAGATGACGCAGATATAAACAGATTACTGGTTAAGATATTAAAGGAAGCTGATTATCAGACGATACAGGCCTTTTCCGGATCAGAAGCAAAATTACTGCTGGAAAAAGAAATTCCAGATCTTATTTTACTTGACCTTATGCTGCCTGGAATATCGGGAGAGGAATTATTGCAGGATCTTCGGGGAAATATGCGTTACGATACACCTGTTCTGATACTGTCTGCCCGAAATTCTCTGGTCGATAAGGTATCTTTATTAAAAAGTGGCGCAGATGATTATATCACGAAACCATTTGAGCCAGAGGAGGTTATTGCAAGAATACAGGCAAGTTTGAGACGCACAGGAAAAGAAAATAGCTGCGAAACAACCCTGGCTTATAAGAAATTGAAACTCTATCCTCAATCACGAAAGGTAACGGCTGAGGAAAAAGAACTTGTATTGACTGCACACGAATACGATATACTTTTTCTGCTTATGCAAAATCCGGAAAAAGTATATTCCAGAGAAAGTTTGTATGAGCTGGTGTGGCATGGCGGGTATTATGGAGAAAATAATACGGTCAATGTCCATGTCAGCAATATAAGAAAGAAATTAAAGGAACATGGCATTGTCGAAGAATATATTCAGACGGTGTATGGAATTGGGTTTAAACTCCGATGAAAAGCTTTATGACTTCTTTAAAAGTTCTTTATGACTTATTAAAAGTGGAGGGGGTAAAATACGTTTGTCAATGAGGAAAACTCATAATTGACAAACGTATTTTTTGTAAATGGAGGCAGACAGATGAAGGAATATGTCATAGAGACAAAACAAGTTACAAAAACATATGGTCCTCTTCTTGCATTAGACCATGTAAACATTCATGTGAAGAGAGGGAGTATTTACGGACTTGTTGGTGATAACGGGGCTGGAAAAAGTACATTGCTGAAATTATTAGCCGGTCACAGTTTTCCAACAGAAGGAGAAATACATCTTTTGGGAAAGAATGGAAAAAAAGAATTGGACAATGCCCGTAAGAAGATAGGCTGTATGATTGAGCAGCCAGGTTTTTTTCCAAACATGACGGTGGAACAAACATTAAAGTATTACTGCATTCAGAAGGGAATCCCCGATAAGAAAAAGGTTACGGAGATGTTGGAATTGACAGGCATTGCAGAAAAAAGAAAGAGTAACTGCAAAACGCTTTCCCTTGGGCAAAAGCAAAGATTAGGTCTTGCGATTGCCATGCTTGGAGAACCACAGCTGTTAATACTGGATGAACCGATCAATGGGCTTGATCCCAGTGGAATCATAGAATTTCGTAATCTGCTTCAGTGTTTGAATGAAGAGAAAAATATTACAATATTACTGTCAAGTCACATCTTGACTGAACTGCAGCAGATTGCTACTGTATATGGTTTTCTAAACAAAGGTGTATTGGCTGAGGAAATCACAGCTCATGCACTTTATGAGAAGTGTTCGGATTGTATTGATATCAAAGTGTCGGACGTTGAAAAGTATTCTGCTTTATTGGAAAAAGAATTTCCAAACGAAAATTATAAAGTTCTTCCTGAAAACGACATCCGCATCTATAAGCCGCAGACAAGAGCAGAGGTCTACAGCAGATTAGCTTCTGAGAACGGTGTCTATATTACAGGTATGAAAGTAATACAAACTTCATTGGAAGATTATTATATGGAGTTGAAGAAAAGGGGGGCTGACAAATGATGAATTATGTGAAAAGTGAATTTTATCGAATCACACATACGCGTGGGATCTATGGTTTTACTGGAATCTTGATGTTACTATCTGTTTTGATGAATACTGGTATACACTTTTTGGGAGGCCGATATGCAAACACCTCATTTTCTTACTCTTATTTTGTTTCAAATCCTATGATGTTTGCAGTGATGGGACTGGTAATTGCTTATTTTCTTTATGAGGGAAACAAAAAGAATGGAAGTTTGAAAAATACGATTGCCAGCGGCATCTCCAGAACAAAAGTCTTTGTGGGCGAATGTATCGTAGGTATTATTACTGCCGTTTTGGTTATGGTTGTGACTCTGGGTGTTTATATTGTAAGTGCAGAACTTCTCTTAAAAAAAGCAGAACCAGTAGAACTGAAAGAATTATTGTTGGAAGTTCCCGCTGTGCTCTTAATTGCTATGGCTTGTTTGATTTCCGGCATTGTTTGTATGGAGCTTTTTGATAAAATTATAGTGGGAATAATTGTTTGGTGTTTGGTTTGGTTTATAATTCCGAAGATCCTGATGTATTTAGGATTACGTTTTGAAGCCATTCACGATATTGCCATGTGGCTTCCGGATAATTTCTTTGGAGTTAACGGATTGCATGTTAATACACAAGAGTGTATAACTATATGGGATACTACAAGCGGATGGGCAAGGTGCATGCTTTCTGGTGCAATAGGAGTTGTTATTTTTACTTTATCAGGTATTGTCTCATTGAGAAAAAGAGATTTGTAAGTCAGGAGAAAAGGCGAAATGGCGTATATTATTTTATTTATCATAGCTGTTGTGATAGGAGGATATTTTACTTTTCGCTATTTTTCACTCGTTTATGCAATAGGGAAAGTTACAAGAGAACTGGATGATATACAACAAGATCTTACCCAGAACCAGATTCTTCACTTACCATTACCGTGCAGACAATTAGGAAGGTTACTTTCGTCTTTTAACGTTACCTTAGAAGAAATACAAAAGGAACGTCAGAAATATGCAAAAAGGGAAAAAGAATTTCAAAAGCAAATAGAGAATATAAGCCATGATTTACGAACACCTTTAACCGTGATTTTAGGGTACTTAAAACTGATCAAAAAATCTCAAAGCAATCAGATAACGGTGAATGAAGAACTGGAAGAAGCAATGGATATTATCAGACATAAGGCGGAAAGCATGAAAAATCTGGTGACACAGTTTTATGATTTTTCCCGGCTAAATGCAGGCGATTACGAACTGTCTTTAGGCAAGGTAGACGTTTCCAGAACACTAAGGGAATCTTTGATGGGAAATTATCAAATTTTAGAGCAAACTCATTTAGAGATAGACATAGATATCCCGGAACGTCCAATATGGGGATCAGGGGATGAAGCAGCGTTGGAACGAATATTTCTCAATTTGTTTCAAAATGCCGGCAGGTATGCCGAAACATTTCTTTATATTTCAATAAAAGAATATGAAAGAAATGTATCCGTTTCTTTCAGCAATGATACACAAATACTTTCGGAGGATGATCTCTCGCATCTGTTTGAAAGATTTTACATGCAGAACGACTCCCGGAATCAAGGTGGTACTGGTTTGGGGCTGACCGTTGCAAAATCATTAGCAGAAGAAATGGGAGCAACCTTAAATGTTACTATTCTTGATAAAAATTCTGCGAAGGATAAATCTACGATTTGCTTTGAATTATGTATGAAAAAAATATAGATAAATCAGGCACAATCGAGTGCCAAAGAGCCTTGCGTATGTTATGCTTATTTCAAGCCGTATCAAGGTTCTTTTTTAGCGATTCGGAAGTGTTTCGTAGTCGCTTACTTTTTTATGGGAAAAGGAGAAGAAAATGTGGAATTTATGGAAGGAAAAGAGTGACAAGAAGCAAGAGGAGGTAAAGCGAAAAGAAGAACAAGGGGAAGCAGAGATGCTTTCAGAAATAGTCAAGGAATTGGATCGAAATACAAGTAAAGAAGTCATTCGGATTCGGCTGAATAAGAAAGCAGTATCTTTGACTGGGAGTAAGTATGGCGGAGTGCCCTATCTTCCCTCTGAGGGTGAGGTGCCTTGCGATGTACAGGGCAGACAGATGCGTCTTTTGGCACAACTGCGTCTGGAAGAGTTACCCGAAAACCATATTTATCCTCCGGAAGGAATATTGCAGTTCTGGGCACTGGATGATGATTGTACAGGACTTGATTTCGAAGATCCCGTTTCACAAAGTGGAAGTCGTATTTTATATTACAAGGAAATAGATGAAACAGTAACTGAGGAACAGGTCTTAGCGCGGTATCATCCTTATTGCGAAAAAGAAAGCTATTTTCCGATTCAGACAACTTTTGGTCTGGAATTTTCGCTTGAGACGGAGGGGATTTCACCAGAAGATTTTCAGTTTGATGAGCGGTTTTCCAAATGTTGGAATCAGAAATTTCCGGAAAAGAAGATTGATAGCTGCATGGAACTTTCGGATGAGGTTTCAGAGATGCTTTATGATCAGAGGAGCGGGTTTGGTCATAAAATCGGCGGATATCCTGCATTTACCCAGGAGGATCCCAGGGATATGGAAAATGAATATGGGGCATATCTGATTTTACTGCTGCAGATTGATAGTGTAGGAATCGGGGATGACGAAATTATGTGGGGAGACAGCGGAATCTGTAACTTTTTTATCCAAGAGGAGGATTTGCTCAAGCTGGATTTTGACAGGGTGATGTATAATTGGGATTGTTATTGAGTAGATTTAGCCAAGAACGCAGAAGCAGAGGAAAGTAATGGAGCGGGAAAAGGAGTTATGGTATGGGCAGCAGAAAAATTGTCATAATCGGAGCGGCCATTATAGATGTGTTGGTTCGCCCGGCGGGGGAGAAGGTGTTTCAGACAGGTTCTTATCCGGCTGAGGATATCCGCATGTCGCCGGGAGGAGATGCCTTAAATGAAGCCACCATTCTTGCACTTATGGGGAAAAAAGTGGAGCTTCAGACGATAATCGGGGATGATATGGCGGGGAAAATGATAAAAAGCCATTGTCTGGATTGTGGGATTCATCTTCCATCCCATGCCGTTCGTCAGGGAATGGCTACCGGAATCAATGTGGTGCTTGTTCAGGAGAACGGAGAAAGAAATTTCCTGACAAATGCCAACGGAAGCCTAAGAAAATTGAAACTGGAGGATGTCATTCTTCCATTTGCGGAAGAGACAGCTGTTTTGTGTCTGGCAAGCATCTTTGTTTCACCGGAATTGGGTGAAAAAGAACTGTATCAGATTTTTTCTGCTGCAAAGGAACAGGGGATATTGGTTTGCGCAGATATGACAAAGCCGAAGAAAGGGGAAAGAACGGAGGATTTGAAGAAAGTTCTTCCTTTGATTGATTATCTGCTGCCAAATGAGCAGGAGGTCTGTATGCTTACGGGAAAAGAAACTGCTGAAGAAGCAGCAGAAGAGTTGTTTGCAGCAGGGGCGGGCAATGTGATTGTCAAGTGCGGCGCCAGAGGATGCTTTGTCAGAAATCAGGAAATGGCAAGATTGTTTCCGGCAGTACAGCAGGCGGAATGTGTGGATACTACCGGAGCAGGAGACAGTTTTGCGGCAGGATTCCTGTATGGCCTTTCTGAAGGATATGGGATAGCGGAATGTGCGGAATATGCAAATCAGTGTGGGGCGAAGGCGATATCTGTTATGGGGGCATCTGACTGGATCAAAGGGTGAGAAAAGTTCAGGGACGGCTATTGTGACATGCACAACAGTCGTCCCTGATTTGCCCCCAATTTCTGAAGTTAGCGGTTGGATTAGCTCAAAGAACGGATCATTTCTTTTAACTCATCCAGCGAAATTGCTCCGATGCTCTTTTTTACCACTTGTCCGTTTTTCAGGAACAGAAGAGTAGGAACACTCATAATCTGATATCTCTGAGCCAGATTCATCTCGTTATCAATATCCACTTTGTAGAAAATAACATCATTCATCTCCACAGCAGCCTGTTCAACTACAGGGCCCAACATCTTACATGGTCCGCACCAGGTCGCAAAGAAGTCAATGACGATAACTTTATCAGGAATATTGACAGCTTTATCAAAATTTTCCGTTGTTACATGAATGACTGACATTGCTGTTTCCTCCATTTATATAATATGATGTTGGGGTCAAAAGGTATTTTGCCCCCTATGATACACGGATTGCTCCGCATTTCATGCTCCCGCAATCCTGAAAACATTCGAAATCCGCCCTATTCGGGCTGCTTTCTCATGTTTTACGGGTCCCA
>UQAW01000134.1 GCA_900539175.1 uncultured Lachnospiraceae bacterium | reverse complement strand
CGTATTTCGAGAAGAAAAAGCAAATTGGTTTTGAGAGGACTATAAATTCCAGTTTTTGAAACTGAGAAATCGGGATTTATCAAGCTGTTAATTTTGATAATTTCTTTGAAAAACTATTGACTCCTACGCAACGTAATAGTTTACGATATGTTTATCGAGAGGAGGAAATGACAATGATGACAGTGAATGAGGTAAGTAAATTAACAGGAGTGAGTATACGCACTCTGCAGTATTATGATACCATTGGTCTCTTAAAACCTATTGAATATACAGAGTCAGGTTATAGGTTGTATGACGATACATCCTTGGAAAGGCTGCAACAAATTTTACTGTTTAAAGAATTGGAATTTCCGCTTAAGGAGATTAAAAAGATAATTGATGCCCCTAACTTTGACAGGAACAAAGCATTAGAGCAGCAGATTGAATTGCTAACTATGAAAAAAGAGCATCTTGAAAATCTTATTAGTTTCGCTCGAGGAATAAAAGGAATAGGAGTGAAATATATGGATTTTAAAGTATTTGATACAACAAAGATTGATGAGTATTCTAAACGAGCAAAAGAACAATGGGGACAAACCTCTGAGTATAAGGAGTTTGAAGAGAAAACAAAGAACTGGACGAAAGACGATGAAGCTACTGTTGCAAATGAGTTTATGCAATTATTTGTTGAATTCGGACAAATGAAAGAAATGGATCCAGAAGATGAACAGGTGCAGTTGCAGGTAAGGAAACTTCAGGATTACATTACAGATCATTTTTATACATGTTCTGATAAGATTTTATGCGGTCTTGGAAGAATGTATGCCGGTGGAGGAGAACTTACGGAAAATATTGATGATGTTGGAGGAGTTGGCACAGCAGAGTTTGTAAGTAAAGCTATTGATATATTTTATATGAGCAGAAGGTAAATTCAAGTTTGTTGAATTAAAAATGAAATAAAGTTCCAGTAATCATAGAGTGTATGGATTCAATTCCATATGCTCTTTTTCTTTACTTAATTTCATGAAAAATGTAAAAATCTAATGTTACGAGTTGCATTAAAGAAAACTCGTAAGAAAAAAAGTAAAAAAATTTGCTTTTGACCACTGTAAAACATGCTCTGAGCGTTTCGTTATATGAAGGGATAATTTTTCTTTCATATTTCAAAGAAAAGAGGATAAAGAAATGTCAGAAAAAAGATGTTATACAGTTCAAGAGTTACAGGAAATCTTAGGAGTCAGCAGACCTACTATTTATAACCTTTTAAAGAAAAAGGAATTCCGGTGGATCCAGTTGGATGGCGGAAAGTATCGCATCTCTAAGAAGAGTTTCGATGACTGGCTCGATAACTTGGAACAATAAAAAACAGGGTGTTGATCAGGCAGATTTTGTCTGCAATCGACATCCTAAATTTTTATCTGGATTTGAGATATGATATAAGAAAAAACACTAACACTAAAAAAGACAGGAAGTGAAGAATAAATGGCAACAGCAATTATGAAACAAAAAGAAGTTCCGGAAATGGACGCTGTTGAAGAGATCATTTCAAAGATATCAGAAGACAGTCCTTACAAACGGCGTCCGACACAAAAGAGAACCTGGATGACCGTGCCGGAAATGGGAAAGCTGCTGGGATTAAAAAAGACAGATCGATACTGGCTGGTGCATAAAAATGTTTTTGAATCTAAAGAGATTGCCGGAAAGATACGAATCAATATTGCCAGCTTTGAAAAATGGTACGCCAATCAGATTAAATACCATAAAGTTACCGGAGAAGAACCGGGGAAAGAATTGAAATCCTGGTCCTATTCCGTTAAGGAAGTTGCGGATCTGTTGGGTGTTGATGAGTATCTTGTTTATGATTTACTCAAGAAAAATCAAATGGAAGCTGTTATTGTCGATTACTGGAAACGAATACCAAAAGAATCTTTTCAGAACTGGTATAAAAGCCAGTCCCGGTATCGAACAAAGGAAGACAGAGAAAAAGACGCTCTTCTGGAAGATGCAACAATTACGATGCCTGAGATGGCACAGCTGCTTGGAACAACCAGAAGCGCAGTATATACAATTCTTGATAATCCAAAGTATAGTCATTTTTTTGAATTCATTGTGATTGCAGAAAAGAAAAGGATCACAAAAGAGAGTTTTCAAAAATTCCTGGAAGGTCAGGATCGGTATAAGCTGGATCCATCGAATGATTATGAAGAACTTGCACAGGAACAGAATATTGCCCTGGCTAATTTCCGGCGGAAGAAATTATCACAGACCGGAATACGAGGAAGCAATGGAAATATAAAGTATCTTACTTTTGATGAAGCTTCCTATCTGGCAAAGGTCAGCAGAAGCATGATCAACAAGTGGGCGGATACAGGAAAGTTCACCGTAATAAAAGTTGGCAGTCGAGTTAGGATCCGTCGGGATGAATTTGAGGACTGGATGGAGCAAAGAGATTTGGAAAGGAGTATGCAATAATATGGCATCAATAAGAGAACGAAACGGAAAATTCAATGTAATCTATTCTTATACGAATGAAAAAGGCGAGAGAAAACAAAAATGGGAAACCTATGAAACAAAATCCGAAGCTAAAAGAAGAAAAAAAGAAATTGAATATAAAAAAGAGATGGGATCATTTGTCGTCCGTAAATGCAAAACACTGGACGAGCTTATTACAGAATATGTTGCACTTTATGGCAAAGAAAACTGGGCGCTTTCTACATATGAAGGAAATGTCTCTCTTATCAATAACTATATTCTTCCGATCATTGGTGATACGAAACTCTCAGAGATCAATACCCGTTTCATCGAAAGATATTATCAGAGTCTTTTGAAGAGACGTGCAGTTATCAATCCATTGAATAAAACCAGTCGAAATGAATTTGTATCTTCCAGTACGGTCAGGGATATTAATAAGCTGCTTAGAAACTGTTTTGAACAGGCAGTGAAATGGGAGTTGATGGAGAAGAATCCTTGCACCCATGCGACTGTACCAAAACATAAATCACAAAAAAGAGACATCTGGACAGCGGATACATTGATGTATGCGCTCAGTGTCTGTGAAGATGAACGATTAAAGCTCGCAATTAATCTATCTTTCTCATGTTCCCTGCGACTTGGTGAGCTGCTTGGTCTTACCTGGGATTGTGTAGATATTTCTCCTGAGGCAATTGAAGAAAACCGTGCATATGTCTTCATCAACAAAGAATCACAGCGTATAAGAAAAGAATCTTTAAATGCATTGGATGGAAAAGATGTGTTGTTGGTATTTCCGACAAATCATAAGAAGAATTCTACGGTCCGTATTCTGAAAACACCGAAGACAGAAAGCAGTGTGCGTAAAATATTCTTACCGAAGAGTGTTGCTAATATGTTGGTAGACTGGAAGGTTGAGCAAGATGAAATGAAAGAAATTCTTGGTGATGAATATATGGACTATAACCTGGTTATGGCAAGTACCTTTGGTCTTCCTCTCGGAGATGGAGCAATCCGTGGTCCTTTAAAAAAACTGATCGAGGACTATAATCTCCCACCGGTTGTATTTCACAGTTTTCGTCATAGCAGCGTTACTTATAAGCTGAAATTGAATGGTGGAGACATCAAGGCGGTACAGGGTGATTCCGGCCATGCTCAGGTCAATATGGTTACGGATGTGTACTCTCATATTCTGGATGATGACCGAAGGAAAAATGCAGAGCTTTTTGAAGAAGCGTTTTATGAGAAAAAGAATCTGGATCCACAGATGCATGTACAGCAGGAAAATAATAATGCAACTGTTGCTGATGAAGTCGATCCGGAACTTCTGGCAAAAGTGTTGGCAAATCCAGAGATGCGGGCATTGCTCAATTCACTGGCGAAGACGATGAAGTAATTAGTCTATCTCCATAATATCTATTGGAATCTCCATCATTTGATGATGGAATGATGGAGATTCAGTTACAAAAAAGGTTACAGATATTTTTACTGAATAAAATTTGCCAGTCAAAAACGCATGGACAAACCGTCTCGTATGCGTTATATTATTTATAGACAAGAAAATATCTTGTGCTTTCGATAGGAAGTTTAATTGAATACTGTTTACCATGATCGAACGTACGAAGCATGGTGGTCATATAACAGATGTCGATGGTAATATCAAGGCATTCCCCAATTATTAGCTGGAGCAAACAATCAGCTAACTTTCAGAGCTTTACAGAGCTTGACAGAGGGGGTATTCAGAATAACTCGAATTGAATCGGAAACAGTTTTATATAGTATCCCACTTGGGTTTACCTTACCTCAGATTGACAGAGAGTGACAATAGGTTGGAGCTCTCCTAAGCGGTAGGCCGGAGGTTCAAATCCTCTTAGCGACGTACTGAGAAATACCGAGAATACTGGGGTTCCAGAGTTCTCGGTATTTTACTATATCTGAGATTGCTAATCAAAATAGTGATTCTGCTAATTTTTCCAAAAGTTGTGTTAAAAATATTGCTAATTGAGAAAGCGAAAGTTTCTGGTTCTAATTTGTAACTTCGTCCCAACTTGTGACAAAGTTGAAACTTATCATGAAAGAACATCTTCGAAAGATGTAGGAAAATATTGAGACGGAAAGGTAATGGCTGCTATCCACATAGAAAAATGTATGATATACGAAGTAACAGAACTTGAAGTCGCAAATTGTGATTTCAAGTTACTCATAGTTTTGAAATTCTAATCTGGCATTTCAAAATAGAAAGGACGATAAAGATGGCTGATACAAAACAAACAGCTCTGACAAAGACAAATGATGATATCCAAGAAATAAGCATTAAATCAGCAGAATCCGATATAAAAAGTATGATATACGTTATTCGTAACCAGCAGGTTATGATAGACAGTGATTTAGCGATGCTGTATCAAGTAGAAACGAGAGTATTAAATCAGGCAGTAAAGCGTAATATTTCAAGATTTCCAGAAAGATTCCGATTTCAACTGACAAAAGAGGAATATGAAAACTTGAAATCACAATTTGTGATTTCAGGTTTGGAGGATGATAATGGATATGGCGGGCGTAGGAAATTGCCATATGTTTTTACAGAACAAGGAATCGCAATGCTTTCTGCTGTTTTGCGTAGTGATGTTGCTATCCGAGTAAGCATTAGAATTATGGACACTTTTATAGAGATGCGGAAGTATATGGCAAATACATCTTTGCTGTATGAGCGGTTAAATGCAATAGAGGTCCGCCAAATAAATTACCAAACTGAAACAGACGAGCGTTTTGAAAAAGTTTTTGAGTACATAGCCGAACATGAGGAATCCAGTCAAAAGGTATTTTTTGATGGACAGATTTATGATGCGTTTAGTTTGATAGTGAATTTGGTTCAAAAAGCAGATAAAGAAATTACTCTGATAGACGGATATGTGGATGTTGGGACATTGAATCTGCTTTCAAAGAAAAAGTCTGATGTTGCAGTAACTATTTATACGCAGATACAGACGAAGCTAACGAAAGCTGATGTTAAGAATTTCAATGCACAATACCCGACATTGAAAATAAAATATACAAAAGTGTTCCACGACAGGTTTTTGATTCTTGACCGAACGACAGCTTATCATATAGGGGCATCCTTAAAAGATGCAGGTAAAAAATGTTTTGGTATCAATCTAATTCAAGATGAAAACATCATCAAAGACATATTGCAAAGATTGGAACTGGAAACAGAGGAATAGGTAATCTCTTTGAGGTCGCAAATTGTGACATCAAACAAACAGTAAACAATTTAAACTATTTAGAAATCAGTTATGAAATACAAGTACAAAATGGGAAAAGTTTTACAGCCTACTATTTCCCTAAATTCAAGCCCCTTGCTAATCGCCTGCTAAAAGGAGCATCTAAAACGCCTTAAAATTAGCGGTCACAGGTCGGTACGAGATAACATTTTCAATCCGTGAAAAGTAAGGAAATACAGTGATTATATAGCACTAAGAGGGAGCTGCTTACTAGCAAACGGTGCTACTCCTAAGCGGTAGGACGGAGGTTCAAATCCTCTAGCGATGCTTTAAGAAATGCCGAAAATACTGGGATTCTAGGGTTTTGGCATTTTTGATACATAACGAGGGTATGGGGAAATAGAATCTCTTAGAAAAAGAACTTCTCTATATATGGGAAGTGTGTAGCAATCCGTAGGTATCCTGGGGCAAAATACTTTTTGACCCCAACATCATTTTATGAGTTGCCCGACAAATCGGGCGATTTAAAGTAACATTTTTAAATTTGCACCTT
>UQAW01000133.1 GCA_900539175.1 uncultured Lachnospiraceae bacterium | reverse complement strand
CCGTCCAATGTCCATGACTCGCCGCATGCAAGCATGCGCTCCTCATGGCCGCTGTCCGGAACTTTCATAGTAAATGATGTTGAAAAAAGCAGTTGATTTCTATATAATGGAGAAAATCTTGTGATAAATGAAAGAAAGGTACTCGAAAAAATGATTACATTACCGGAACAATTTCAAAAACGTATGAGCGAAATGCTGGGAACAACATATCAGGAATTTCTGGAGAGTTACAATTCTCCGCGTCAATATGGCCTCCGTGTTAATACCTTGAAGATAACGCCGCAGGAATTTCAGCAGATTGCACCTTTTCCGATTACGCCTGTACCCTGGATCTCAAATGGATATTTTTATACAGAGGAGATTCGTCCTGCTCAGGATCCTTATTATGCGGCTGGTATGTATTATCTTCAGGAACCGTCTGCCATGACGCCTGCCAGCCGTTTGCCGGTAACTCCGGGGGAGCGGGTATTGGATCTTTGTGCAGCGCCTGGTGGAAAGGCAACAGAACTGGCTGCACGTCTGCAGGGGAAGGGTACATTGGTGGCAAATGATATCAGCAATTCCAGAGCAAAGGCGTTGCTGCATAATCTGGAATTATTCGGCGCTTCTAATGCTTTTGTGACAAATGAATTGCCCGGTAAGTTAGCGCAGGCATTCGAAGGCTGGTTTGACAAAGTATTGGTGGATGCTCCCTGTTCCGGAGAAGGCATGTTCCGGAAGGCGCCGGAAGTGGTGAAAACCTGGGACTTGGAGCGTCCGGAGTATTTTTCCAGGATTCAGAAGGATATCGTGGAAAATGCTGTGAAGATGCTGCGCCCAGGCGGCATGATGCTGTATTCTACCTGTACCTTTGCTCCGCAGGAGAATGAGGGAACCATAGCCTGGCTGCTTCAATCTTTTCCGGAGATGGAAGTGATTGAGATGGAACCCTTTGAAGGCTTCCGGCCAGGTGTACCTGAGTGGGCGGATGAAAATCAGGAATTAAGAAAATGCGTTCATATTTGGCCCAATTGTATGAATGGAGAGGGGCATTTCCTTGCTTTGTTGAAAAAACGGGAGGAATATGGAAATAAAGAAAAGGCCGCAACATTGAAAATCTCCGGAATGGACAAAACGGAGAAAGGATTATTGAAGGCGTTTTTACAGGAGACAGGAATAAGGTTGGAATTTGACAGGGTAGAAGCAAAAAATGGAAAGGCTTATCTGGTTCCGGAATTGCCGGAACGTGTTAAAGGGATACGCTTCCTGCGAAATGGACTGTATTTGGGAGAATTTAAAAAGAACAGGTTTGAACCTTCTCAGGCATGGGCGATGGCGCTTTCTGCGGATGTATGTGGGCAGCATATATGTTTGCCTCGTGAAGATGAACGTGTAGAACGTTATTTGCGCGGTGAAACAATCTGTGCGGGTGAGAATGATGATCAGAAAAATGGATGGAAATTAATCTGTGTCGATGGATTTGCCCTGGGATGGGGAAAACTGTTGAATGGTGTGGTAAAGAATAAATTTTTGTGTTCCTGGAGGAAAAATTAGAGAGGATATCGTAAAAATATAACGTAAATTGTGGAAGATTGTTGGGAAAATGCGACAAAATATTACGTTGTTGTTACGGAAGGTTAAAAAATGGCTTCCAATCTTTAAAAAAGTGTGCTATAATCAAAAAAGCATCAGGGCAAGTGAAAGTACGAGGTATGAAAAATGAAAGACAAGAGACGATTCAGTTTAGTGCTTACGGCTATACTTACTGCAGTCTCCATATTGCCGTGTTATGCGGCAACAACGAGGGAAAAGATTGACGATGCGGAAGCCCGGAAAAAGACAACCGAGTCTACCTTGGAGAGTACCAGAAACAAAATAGCGGATCTGGAATCAAAAAAAGATCAGTCGGAAGCATATCTGTCGGATTTAAGCCAGCAATTGACTGATTTACAGGAAAGTATGGAACAACTGCAAAGAGATTCCGAAGCGAAGCAGATGGAGCTTATACAGGTTCAGCAGGAACTTGAGGAAGCCAGGCAGCAGGAAAAGCAGCGTTATGAAGATATGAAGCTTCGGATCCAGTATATGTATGAGAATTCCAGCACGGGATATATGGAAGTATTATTTTCTTCTGATAATTTCGGGGATTTTTTAAACAGTGCCCAGAATATGGCAGAGATTACCCGGTATGACAGGGAGATGCTTGACGAGTATGCAAAGGTCAAAATGCAGGTGGAAGAAAAGGAAACGCAGGTTCTTGAAGAACAGCAGCAGATTGCATTATTACAGGCGCAGAGCTCTGAGAAGCAGGAACAGATACAGGAATTATATGAGGCGACTTATTATCAGATACGCGAGTACAGCGAGAATATCGACAGTGCCCAATCAGAAGCGAATAAACTGCTTTCTGAAATCAGCGCTCAGGAAGAGACGATTACACAACTTTTGATTCAGGCTAAGAATGAGGAAGTAGAGCGGCAGCGGCAGGAAGAAGAAAGAAAACGACAGGAAAGAGAGCGGCAGGAACAGGAGGCTGCACAAAAGGCTGCAAAGAATAAGACGATCCAGAATGCTTCCGGTTCCTCACAAAGTTCCGGAAAGAATCAGAACAGCAGCAATAGTGCACCAGCAACACCAACGAAGGCAGAGAGCAGTTTGGGAGAGCAACCTTCTTCGGATTCACAGGGTACATATCTTGGCAAATTTAAACTTACTTCTTATTGTGCATGTTCAAGCTGCTGCGGCAAGTGGTCTGGTGGTACGACAGCCAGCGGAACAACTCCTACAGCAGGCAGAACGATTGCAATGGCGGGTCTTCCCTTTGGAACTCAGCTGCTTATTAACGGACATGTCTACACGGTAGAAGACAGGGGAACTCAGTATGGACATGTGGATGTCTTCTGCGGAAGCCATTCCGAAGCAATTGCTTTTGGAGTCCGGTATGCAGATGTATATCGTTTGAATTAGTGTAGGATTTATAGGGTGAATGGAGCTTTAGGGCAGGACTATTTTCCTGTATTTAGCTCCATTCGCACCGTTTAAAAACAGAAAATAAAATATTTTTTATTTTTTTTGAAAAAATAGTTGACATTTTTTATGAATTAAAATATAATACATATTGCTGATGCGAAAACAAAACATCAAAAAATCGAAGCGTGGCTCAGTTTGGTAGAGCGCTGCGTTCGGGACGCAGAGGTCGTGGGTTCGAATCCCGTCGCTTCGACTGACGAAGAATACCGGAAATCTTCTTTAAGATTTTCGGTGTTTTTGTATGTGCAATTGGATGAATGGAAGATAAAGGAGTTTTTATGCTGGATGTATGTTTGTTAGGAACCGGAGGGATGATGCCTTTGCCAAGACGGTGGCTCACTTCTTTGATGACGAGGTATAATGGCAGCAATCTGATGATAGACTGCGGTGAGGGAACACAGATTGCCGTAAAGGAAAAAGGATGGTCTTTTAAACCGATTGATGTAATCTGTTTTACGCATTATCACGCGGATCATATCAGCGGTCTGCCTGGGCTTCTGCTTACGATGGGAAATGCAGAGCGCACGGAACCGCTGACTTTAATCGGTCCCAAGGGGTTGAACCGTGTTGTGTCGGCATTGCGGGTAATAGCGCCGGAACTTCCGTTTCGGATTGAATGTATTGAAATAACAGAACCGGAGCAGAAGTTTGAGATTGCGGGTTATCACATTACAGCATTTCGCGTGAATCATAATGTGATCTGTTATGGCTATACGATCGAGATTCCGCGGATCGGAAAATTTGATGTGGAACGTGCGCGTGAGCAGGAGATTCCGATCAAATACTGGAATCCCCTTCAAAAAGGACAGACTGTAGAAGTGGACGGTAAGATTTATACTCCGGATATGGTGCTCGGACAGGCGAGAAAGGGAATTAAACTGACTTATTGTACAGATACCAGACCGGTGCCGTCTATTTCTGAACATGCAGCCGGATCTGATCTTTTTATCTGTGAGGGAATGTATGGAGAACCGGATAAAGATGCAAAAGCAAAAGAGTATAAACATATGACGTTTAAAGAGGCCGGATATCTGGCAAAAGAAGCGAAGGTGCGCGAAATGTGGCTGACACATTACAGTCCCTCTCTGGTACATCCGGAGGAATATCTGGAGAGTGTGCGCGGGATATTCCCGAATACTTTTACTGCAAAAGATGGCAGGTCAGTGGAATTGTTGTTTGAAGAGGAAGCATGAAATGCGGAACAATCCGTGTATCATAGGGGTCAAAATACTTTTTGACCTCAACATCATTGATATAAGAGAACAGAGGGAAAATAGATGGAAAAAGATGTATTGATACTTGCGATAGAGAGCTCCTGCGATGAGACGGCAGCTGCTGTTGTAAAAAATGGAAGAACGATTCTGTCAAATGTAATTTCATCCCAGATTAAACTGCATACACTGTACGGTGGTGTTGTTCCGGAGATTGCCTCCAGAAAACATATTGAAAAAATAAATCAGGTGATACAGCAGGCACTTGACGACGCAGGAGTTACGTTGGAAGATCTGGATGCTGTCGGCGTTACATACGGTCCTGGGCTAGTTGGCGCGCTTCTGGTAGGAGTTGCAGAGGCAAAAGCGATTGCCTATGCAAGAAAACTGCCGCTTGTAGGTGTTCACCATATCGAAGGACATGTATCAGCCAATTATATAGAGCATCTGGAACTGGAGCCGCCATTTATGTGTGAAATTATTTCGGGCGGTCATACCCATCTTGTCATTGTAAAGGATTACGGCGAATTTGAGATATTGGGCAGGACAAGGGATGATGCGGCTGGTGAAGCATTTGATAAGGTGGCGCGTGCAATTGGCTTAGGATACCCAGGCGGACCTAAAATTGATAAGCTCTCGGAACAGGGAAATCCGGATGCTATATCATTTCCAAGAGCACATGTGGCAGATGCGCCTTACGATTTCAGCTTTAGTGGGTTGAAATCAGCCGTTTTGAATTATCTCAATAAATGCAGGATGGCAGGGGGGGAGATCGTACAGGCTGATGTGGCAGCGTCCTTTCAAAAAGCAGTAATTGATGTTCTGGTGGATAATGCAATCCGTGCAGCCAAAGATTACCATATGGATAAACTGGCAATTGCAGGAGGTGTGGCATCCAATCAGCATCTGCGGGCAGCGATGAAGGAAGCCTGCAGGAAAGAAGGAATTGCATTCTACCATCCATCACCGATTTACTGTACCGATAATGCGGCTATGATTGGTGTTGCAGCGTATTACGAATACCAGAAGGGAACACGGCACGGGCTGGATCTGAATGCGGTACCGAATCTGAAGCTGGGGGAACGTTAAGGGTTCATCAGTAGGAGAAGTTGTGGGAAATTAAGGGAGATCTGATGAAAAAAGAAGTATGTACTGTGATTTTATTGGCTGCCGGAAAGGGAACCAGAATGGGAAGTGTCATTCCGAAACAGTTTATGAATATTTTGGAAAGGCCGGTGTTATACTATTCACTGAAATGTTTTCAGAATTCTGAACTGATTGATGCGATTGTTTTGGTGACGTCGGAAGAGTCGGTTTCTTATTGCAAAAGTGAGATTGTTGAAAAATATGGTTTCTCGAAAGTGAAACAGGTGATTGCCGGAGGTACAGAGCGTTACGATTCGGTATATGAGGGACTAAAATATTGTGGGGATACGGATTATGTGTTTATTCATGATGGAGCAAGACCCTTTGTGACGGAAGAGATACTGCAGCGGGGATATAAAGAGGTAAAGATAAAGGGCGCCTGTGTAGCAGGCGTTCCATCCAAGGATACGATTAAAATCACTGATTCCAGAGGTGTTGTGGCAGAAACTCCAAAACGCAGCCATGTTTGGGCGATTCAGACACCTCAGATCTTTGAATATTCATTGATTAGAAGCGCATACAACCAGCTTCAGCAGCTTGATAAAACGGGTATTACGGATGATGCTATGGTTTTAGAGAAGATGAGCGGGCATCCTGTACATGTGTTTATGGGAAGTTACAGGAATATTAAGATCACAACGGAAGAGGATTTGGAGATTGCCGGTGTATTTGCAAAAAAAGATTAAAAAAATGTAAAAAAGTTATTGACATTATTGCCTAATGATGGTAATATATCACTTGCGCGATTCAGTAAAACGTTTGCAGGAATTTGACTGCACAGACGGATACTGAATTTGGCATAAACAATTTGGAGAGGTATCGAAGTGGTCATAACGAGGCGGTCTTGAAAACCGTTTGTCCGAAAGGGCGCATGGGTTCGAATCCCATCCTCTCCGCTT
>UQAW01000132.1 GCA_900539175.1 uncultured Lachnospiraceae bacterium | reverse complement strand
ATCACCATTCATGAAAGTCGATTGCTCCGCACTTCGTGCTCCCGCAATCGCCGCCGGTATTCGTAATCCGTACTATCGCCCTGCTTACTCATACCGGCTTGCCCGTCCAATGTCCATGACTCGCCGCATGCAGGCATGCGCTCCTCATGGCCGCTGTCCGGGACTTTCATAGTAAATAATTCCTGCATCAGTTGGTGTACGGTGGTAATCTCATGGATTCGTCCTACGTTGCTTCCGCAGAAAATAAGACCATTTTCTATGTCGCCTTCTACTGCATCAATCAAAGCTTTGGTGATGCAGTAGGGGGCGTCTTTTACGTGGCAGGTTTTGATACAGTTGTAACAACGGCTGATTGGTTCTCTGGTAAGCATCGTTCTTTGAATAAATGAATTGTTCAGAGCGCGTCCGGGCATTCCAACAGGACTTTTGATAATTTTAATGTCGGAGTCGGAGGCATTGACATAGGCCATCTTGTAAGCAAGAGAAGCATCACATTCTTCGGTTGCTGTAAAACGGGTTGCCATCTGCACACCAGAAGCTCCCAGATTCATAAAATGGGTGATATCTTTGCTGTCAAAGATGCCGCCTGCTACGATTACGGGGATTTCTTTACCGGACTCTGCTTCCAATTGTTTGACGGTATTCAAGATTTCCAGAGTTGTATGTTCGAGGGAACAGGCGGGAGCATCCAAATCTTCTTTTTTATAGCCAAGATGACCGCCGGCTTTCGGCCCCTCAATGACAATCATATCGGGAAGATAATGATATTTGGTACGCCATTTTTTGACCAGAAGATTTAAGGCACGAACTGAAGAGACGATAGGCGCAATTTTTGTCTCTGTTCCAAGGACGAATTTTGGAAGATCCATGGGAAGTCCGGCACCGGAGATGATCAGGTCTGCGTGTTGCGCAACACATTCGGCCACGATATCATCGTAATCGGATAAAGCTACCATCACATTAAACCCAAGGATTCCATTTGGTGCAATCTTACGTGCTTTAGCCAGCTCTTTACCAATGGCTCTGAGATTGGCAGCATGGGGATTTTTTACAAAGTCCGGCTCCTGATAGCCGATATCTGCCGTGGAAATGATGCCGATCCCGCCTTCCTTTGCAACTGCCCCTGCAAGCTGGTGCATAGAAACGCCTACACCCATGCCTCCCTGAATAAGGGGGAATTTACTGATTTTTTCTCCGATTTTAATTCCATTCATGATAATTCTCCTTGTGAAAAGTAGTATACATTTCTTTTAAATGTAGTAATTAATACTATATGTAGAACACCATACCATATATTCGTTTGAAAGTCAATTAGTTTTAAAATCAAAATAATTTTCCTCTGGACTTCAACACGATGTTGTGTACGAGAAGGAAAATGGAAAGTGAAAAGATAAAATTGTTGGAAAATTGGTATATTTAGAGAATTCGTGTTGTTGACAAAACGATTTCAACAGGATAAAATAACGCGAAATACAGGGAACGTGAGTGATAATTTTACTGCATAAGACAGAATTATGGCGTTATGGCAGAAGCAGGGAGGCTTAGTATGATTGAAGTAAATCATGTTACGAAGGAGTTTGTATCGGCAAAGAAGTATCCTGGATTGAGAGGGGCAGTAAAAGGGCTGTTTTCCAGGGAGAAGATATCTAAGAGAGCGGTCGATGATATATCATTTCACATTCGAAAAGGGGAGATTGTCGGCTATATCGGAAGTAATGGTGCGGGAAAATCCACAACGATAAAGATGATGACAGGTATCCTGACTCCGACCAGGGGTGTCTGCAAGGTGAATGGTGTTGATCCGAGCAAACATCGTAAAAAGAATGCACAGAATATCGGAGTTGTTTTCGGACAGAGGACACAGTTGTGGTGGGATCTTCCATTAAGTGAATCTTTCACGATTCTGAAGGAGATTTATAATGTCAGTGATGAGGATTATAAAGAGCGTATGGCATTTTTAAACCGCGTTCTGAGTTTGGAAGAATTCTTTACCCAGCCGGTTCGTAATCTGTCATTGGGTCAGCGTATGAGAGCCGATCTTGGAGCTGCACTTTTACATAATCCGCCGGTTCTTTATCTGGATGAACCGACCATAGGACTTGATCTTGTGGTAAAGGATAATATCCGGGAGGCAATCCGGGAAATTAATGAGCAGTATGAGACTACAGTGGTACTTACTACCCACGACATCGGAGATATCGAAGAGCTATGCAGCCGCATCATCATTATTGACAGCGGAAAATTGATCTATGATGGTTCTCTTTCGGACTTAAAGGATCGGTATGGAACTACAAGAAAGGTGATAATGGAAGTGAAAGATCCCAAAAAGGCTGCCAGGATTCCTTTGGCAGAATTAGTGGGGGTAGCAGAAAGTGCATACAATATTGAGGCTGATGAGGAAAGCAATAGCATTACTGTCACTTTTCAGAAGAATCAGCTTCACGTATCAGAAGTTATTGAACAGATGATGAAACAAACAGAGGTGAAGGATATCAAGATTCAGGAAACAGAACTGGCCGATATTGTAAAAGCCATTTACAATCATGGTGTATAGGAGGGAAATGATGAAGAAGAGATGGAATGTATATTTACCTTTTATGACCAATGAGTTAAAACGTAATCTGGCTTATAAGGGAAGTTTCTATTTGTTCATCTTATGCAGTGTCTTCAGTTCTTTCATATCTTATTATCTGTGGATGGCGATCTATGGAAGCTCCGCCGGGCAAGTATTGGGCGGATTGACACGCAACGAGATGATTACTTATGTGTTTATGACGTATGTGACCAGTAATTTGGTCATGGTAAGTATCGGTGATGAAATCAGCGATCATGTAATGGAAGGTTCAGTTGTCATGAATCTGATTAAGCCCATCGATTACCGTATGAGTCTGATTGCCAAGGCATCCGGAACGTTGGTTTACCGGTTTCTGGCACCATCAGTTTTTATATGGATTGGTCTGGAAATTTATAAGGTGAACGTATTGAGAATGGAAGTGACACCGATTCCGAATATCCTGCTGTATCTGTTAAGTACAGGCATGAGTTTCTTCTTGTATGTCCTGTTTGATTTCTGTTTTGGAATGATAGCATTTGTGACAACTTATATGTTTGGAATGATGATGGCAAAAGATGCGATACTGGCATTTCTTAGCGGACAACTGATTCCAATCAGCTTTTTTCCAGGAACAGTGCAGAAGATTTTTGAATATCTGCCGTTTTCTTCTATGATTTACACACCGGTTATGGTATATTTGGGGAAATATTCCGGTATGGATCTGGTGTTTGTATTATTCCGGCAGTTTGTTTGGATTGTGATTCTGTATGCTGCAGGTTCCTTTCTATGGCAGAGAATTACCAGACGACTGGTAGTGTTGGGAGGGTGATGTGATGGAGACATTAAGACGGTATGGTCGATTATATAAAGTATTTGTTGCCCAGTTTTTTAAATATCTGGTACAGTCAAAGGCAGATTTTCTAATTGGATTATTTGGATTTTTCTTTACTCAGGCAACAGGTATTGCATTTTTGTTTTTGGTATTCCAACAGATTCCGAATTTGGCGGACTGGACGTTGCCGCAGTTGATCTTTATCTATGGTTTTGCGCAGATACCGAGGGGACTGGATCACCTGTTTACGGATAATATCTGGATGGTAGCATGGCATCTGGTAGTGAACGGCAAGTTTGACCGTTATATGCTTCGGCCGATGAATCTGTTTCTTCAGGTTATCTTTGAAAAACTGCAGCCGGATGCTTTAGGGGAATTACTGGTAGGAGCAATTTTGATTAGCGTTTCTTTTGCAAAAGGAATTGTAATTCTGGATATACCGCATATCGTACTCTTTTTTGTATCGGTTGCGGCAGGTGCTGTTATCTATACCGCGATCAAATTACTGTTTGCATCGTTGGCATTCTGGATGAAAGTCAGCGGACCGGTGCTCTATACGGCATATCAATTGGCGGACTTTGCCAAATATCCGTCGGAAATATATGCAAAGGGAGTAAAATTCATTATTACCTGGGTGATTCCGTTTGCATTTGTGGCATATCTTCCGGCAAGTTATTTTTTAAAGAGGAATGTAGATCCATTTTATACGATAGGAGTGGAATGTATTCTTGCCGTAATATTTTTCACAATTGCTTACTATGTCTTCTACAGAGGAACAATTGCCTATGAAAGTGCGGGTAATTAAAGACGAAGAGAGAAAACAAAAATGGCTTACAAAGTTCCGGCGAATCTGCTTGACATTCGCCGGCTTTTCAATTATAATACGGTAATTGTTATAGTATACCTTTTTATGGGAAAGGACGTAGTAGGAATGGAAAAAAAGAACATACTCACCTATGCAGGATTAAAAAAACTGGAAGAAGAACTTCATGATCTGAAGGTTAACAAACGTAAAGAAGTTGCAGAGAAGATTAAAGAAGCCAGAGAGCAGGGTGACTTATCCGAGAACGCAGAGTACGATGCGGCAAAGGACGAGCAGCGCGATATTGAGGCACGTATTGAAGAAATTGAAAAGATTCTGAAAAATGCAGAAGTCGTTGTAGAAGATGAAGTAGATGATGATAAAATTAATATTGGTTGTAAAGTAAGCGTATTTGATATGGAGTTTGATGAAGAGATGCAGTTCTTTATCGTAGGTTCCACAGAGGCAAACAGTCTGCAGAACAAGATTTCCAACGAATCTCCGGTAGGAAAGGCCTTGATCGGGGCTAAAGTCGGAGATATCGTGGATGTAGAATCCCCGGCAGGTGTGATGCAGTACAAAGTATTAACAATCGAAAGAAATATCTAAGAGATAAGGGAGTGAAGAACCAGTGGCTGGACAACAGAAGCAAACACAGGAACAGGATATTAACCATTTGTTGAAGGTGCGCCGTGAGAAACTGCAGGAGCTGCAGGAGAATGGAAAGAATCCATTCGAGATTACAAAGTATGATGTGACACACCATAGCCAGGAAATTAAAGATCAGTATGAAGAGCTAGAAGAAAAAGAAGTCACTATCGCCGGACGCATGATGTCCAAGAGGGTGATGGGAAAGGCATCTTTCTGTCACATTCAGGATCTGCAGGGGATGATGCAGTGTTACGTTGCCCGTGACAATGTAGGTGAGGATGTATATAAAGATTTCAAGAAAATGGACATCGGTGATATTATTGGCGTTCAGGGAACGGTATTCAAGACGAAAACCGGTGAAATTTCCATCCATGTGACCGGAATTTTGCTTCTCTCCAAAAGTCTGCAGGTTCTTCCGGAGAAGTTCCACGGTCTGACCAACACGGATCTTCGTTACCGCCAGAGATATGTGGATCTGATCATGAATCCGGAAGTGAAGGATACATTTATTAAGAGATCCAAGATTATCAGCACGATCCGCAAGTATCTGGATGGCCAAGGCTTTATGGAAGTAGAAACCCCGATGTTGGTAGCCAATGCCGGCGGTGCGGCAGCAAGACCGTTTGAGACACATTTTAATGCCCTGGATGAAGACTTTAAGCTGCGTATCTCTCTGGAATTGTATCTGAAGAGATTGATCGTGGGCGGTATGGAGCGTGTATATGAGATTGGACGTGTGTTCCGTAACGAAGGTCTGGATACCCGTCATAATCCGGAATTTACATTGATGGAGCTGTACCAGGCTTATACCGATTATAATGGAATGATGGATCTGACCGAAAACCTGTACCGTTATGTGGCACAGGAAGTTCTCGGCACTACTACGATTGTGTATAATGGTATCGAGATGGATCTTGGCAAACCATTTGAGCGGATTACCATGGTGGATGCGGTTAAGAAGTATGCCGGCGTAGATTTCGAAGAGATTCATACATTGGAAGAAGCGAGAGCCGTTGCCAAAGAACATCACATCCAGTATGAAGAGAGACATAAGAAGGGCGATATTCTGAACCTGTTCTTTGAAGAATATGTGGAAGAGCATCTGATTCAGCCGACCTTTGTGATGGATCATCCGATTGAGATTTCTCCGCTGACTAAGAAAAAACCGGAGAATCCGGAATATGTAGAGCGTTTCGAGTTCTTTATGAACGGATGGGAGATGGCGAATGCTTACTCCGAGCTGAATGACCCGATTGATCAGAGAGAACGTTTTGCCGCTCAGGAAGAACAGTTTGCACAGGGCGATGAGGAAGCAAATCATACGGATGAAGACTTCCTGAACGCATTGGAGATTGGTATGCCTCCGACAGGCGGTATCGGGTTTGGTATTGACAGAATGTGTATGCTGCTGACGGATTCGGCTGCGATCAGGGATGTGCTTTTGTTCCCGACAATGAAGACCCTCGGTGGTGTAAAATCCGAAAATGGTGTAAGTTCTA
>UQAW01000131.1 GCA_900539175.1 uncultured Lachnospiraceae bacterium | reverse complement strand
ATTGCTGGGATGAAGAGACGGGACTGTATTATGTGAATAGCCGTTATTATGATCCTGAGACTTGTCGGTTTATCAGTGCGGATGATACGGATGTATTGACTGTAGATCAGGGAAGCCTGAATCACTACAATTTGTACTTGTATTGTTTGAATAACCCATTAAACAGAATTGATAGTGATGGTGATTTTTCGTTGCCAAACTGGGCAAAAGTTGCGGTAGGTGCAGCTGCAATAGCGGTAGGTGTCGCTGCTACAGCTTTAACGGGTGGAGCGGCAGATGGATTTATGTGGGGTGGTATAACTGCTGGTGCAACATTTACAACAGTTGCAGCAAAAGGAATTCAGATTCGGAAAGTCGGAAAACTAAAACCAGCTAATAAGGGTGGTAAAGGGTATCATGGTGTTAGATACACGACAAAAAAAGTAAAAGCCCCTAAAAAGAAAGTACAATTTTCATTTGAATTTCATACACCGCATAAGAATTCACATAATTTCTATCATTGGCAGCGCAATGTGTGGACTTTTGAAAAGGGAAAGTGGGGAATTCCGAACACGAAAAATTCTATTCGTTGGAGATTGTGGGGAAAGAGAATTTAGATGGATTGATAAAAGTAGGATTTGGTTGTCATTGTGAGTTTAAAATTTAATTTAAAATACAGTCTCCCCGGTGTGACCGGAGAGATTGTATTTTTAAAACCAGTTTGGAAGAGTACGGAGCAGTTAAAAGTCTCTTGCGAAGGTAATAGGGATGGTGATGGATGACTGTTGGTGAAGTAATAAGTTTATTAGGTGAATCCTTTATTTAAAAGTTATATTTTGTTATTGATTTATGTGTAGTTTAGTAAGGCAATTAAAAATTTTTATTATAATAAATCTGGAATGAGAAGAAGGGAGTATCAAGGATGCTGTATAAATCTTTTGTGTATTCTAAAGAGTCTGAGCAAATTATAGATAGTCATGAGAAAAAAATGAAGTTATTATATGAAAAAAAAATAGAACAGTATAAAGAACAGTTTTCAAAAATTGGATGTGAATTAGAATTTGGGTTTCAAAAATACAACTTAAATGGAAAGTCCTCTGATAGATCCAAAAATGGATATGTAAGTTCAGTTTCTTGCGGAATATATAAAGATGGGGAAGTGATCTGTACAGATGAAGAAGAATATTTTACCCTGATTTGGAGTTGGGGTATTTGTTCGGTATCCAGGGAATGGTTTAGAAAAGAGGTGTGTTTGTGGGATGAGTCAGAAGATATAGAACGAGATATTGCAGAATTATATGCCGGAGCGTTGGAATATCTGAAAAAGCAATAGGTGGTGTTCATTAGAATTTGTATGTGTATTGTAATAATAGTCTGATTGATAGAATTACATTCGCCCCATAAAAATAGGGAGGCGTCTCATCAGATATGGCATTGGCAAAAAAATCGGTGGTCTTATCATAATAAAATTTGGTCAGTTTCTAAAAAAAGGCAAAACATTGGAGTATTTTTGGGAAAAGAATATGAAAATATTAGAACTAGTTAAGAATTTATTCAGATATCCAGTTGATATGGAGGAAAAAATAATACAGCATGAGGAGAAAATGCTAAAAGTTTATACCCAAATCATAGATGAAAGTTACAGAGGTTTTTTTGAGAAGTTTGGTTTTACTGTAGATATCTTTTTGCATTGGGACAATATGTTGAAAAAAACATCGTCTAAAAATAGAATAGCGTTTTGTCCAGCGTATTCTTGTTCTGTATATTGTGAAATTAAAAAAAACGGTGATGTAGTAGAAGTACCAATCTATGATGGAGAAGTTGATTATTATCCACTGTGGGCAGATTGGGGAGTTTCTGGAATAGGTTTTCCTTTTAATAAGTCTCCATATGAATTAATTGATGATGTAGATGATATCTATGAGGATATGAATGAACTTAAAGAATTACTATTATGGCAGGGACCGATATGATCCCGGTCAGGTAGCCAGAATATGTGGCTCCGGGCAGAAATTGGCAGTGGAGCGTGGAAGCCTGAGGCAACCGGATCGAATTCTTCATGACCTATACGGGAAGAAGAAAGCAGGTGATGACGGTCACTGACAGATGCGGATACATAACGACAAACATCTATGATGCGGATGACCGTCTGCTCACCCAGGTGAGGGAGGCTAGAGTTACTTACACGTATGATAAGGACAGGCTGAAAATCATCGGACATAACGGATTCACTTACGCTTATATTTAGGATGTTTACGGCAATCAGGCTTCTGCCAGTGCAGGAGGAACCACACCGGAGCGCACCGAATACTGGAACAATAATGGTCTGCTAAATAAAGTGATCTACGGAGATGCGGACAAAAACCAGAAGCCTGGATTATTCTATGGACTGACCGTGGACGGTACACAGACTCTGTACTATACATATGACGGACTTGAAAATATCACACATATCCATGAAAAGAATTCTGATTCGGCTGCCAAAACAGAAAAGGTGAGATATACCTATGATGAACTGAGCCAGCTGATCCGTGAGGATAACAGATGGCTGGACAAAACCATCGTTTACACCTATGATGCGGGCGGCAACCTGACCAGTAAGGAAGAATATGCTTACACTACGGGAAGTGTGGGAACAGCAGAAAATAGCAAAAGCTATGCATACCGGGCAACCGGATGGAAAGACCAGCTGACCGCATATGACGGGCAGAGCATTACCTACGATACGATGGGAAATCCGCTTTCCTACCGGGGAATGCAGATGACCTGGCAGAAGGGCCGGGAACTGAAAGGCGTGGAAAAAGACGGTACATCGGTTACCTACGCTTATAATCAGGAAGGCATCCGAATTCGGAAAACGGTTGGCGATACAGAGACAAGATACTATCTGAATGGAAGTAAAATTGTGGCGTTGGAGACCGGAAGTGAGAAGCTTCATTTTATCTATGACCAGTCAGGAAATCTGTTTGCCATGAAAGCTGGTAGTGAGCTCTACTATTACCTGCACAACTGTCAGAATGATATCATAGGTCTGGTTGACAGTATGGGAACACAGGTGGTAAGCTATCAGTATGACAGTTGGGGCAAGCCGGTTGCTATGACAGACGCGACTGCGGACGGAGTGGGAAGTAAAAACCCGTTCCGGTATCGAGAGTATTGTTGGGATGAAGAAACAGGATTATACTATGTGAACAGTCGGTAGCTAGATCAAGGAGGAAGTAAAGCTAGAAACAAAAGTAGTTTTAAATCAAGAAGTAATAAACGAAGAAATTGAGTTGAAAATAATGAGGTTATTTAGGTGACTGTATACTTCAAGATGTTTGGAAGAGAAAAAACCGAACTTTTTTGGTGCAAAACTACAAGTTTATATCAATCTGCGTATATTATGAAATGGTAGCGTTGCAAGTACTGAACAGTTACAAAATATTTAAAGACTAGAATGGTACTTATTTTCTAATGGGTACTATTCTAGTCCAAAGTCGAGAGGTGATAGCAAAATGATAATATTTGATGAAATGCTTAAAAATACAGTTGTTACATTATATTCTGAAGATATAGAAGAAGAGTTCGTCTGCGGATTCATTGTGGTTTATGATGAAAATGAGCTGGTTTTAGCATGTATCGATTATTATGGTGAAAATGATGGTTATCTTCTTTTACGGAGAGAAGGTGTTTATAGGATTGATTTTGAATCAGCTTATGAAAAAAGAATTGAGCAATTGTACTATTTAAAGGAACAAAAACATGAGGCAGTAAAGTTTTGTGAAGAAGATGTTTCCTTTATGGACGATTTATTTTATTGGGCGTTTACTAACAAAAAGGTTGTTACAATGGGATTCTTTGATGACAGTTTAGAAGTAAGTGGTTATTTGGAAAATCCGGATACTTATAAAATTACAAGAATTGACCAGTATGAATGTAAAACAGGACAGGGAAGTACATATGTAGAACCCAAAAAAGCAAGCTATATCCGGATTGATTCGAGACGCTCCCGGGATGCGGAGATGGTATATAAACGCAAAAGGAATGTTGAAGATGAATGATAGAATAGAAAAGGCATATCAGAGTAAGGAATTAATTAGTCTTCAATTAAAGGATGATTTATTAGATGATTATCTTGTGGGTGTTGTTGAAGGATATGATGAAAATGGAATTGTATTATGTAATATAGACTATAGAGGTATCAAGTCCGCACATGTTTATTTGGCGATAGAAAAAATATCTGATGTTTTGGATATGCCATATTATTTAAACAAAATTCTGCTGCTCTCAGAGAAGCAAGAAGAAAAAGGTGAATATTTAAATTTTGATGGTGAAGTTGATATAAAAAAGGCATTCCTGAAGTGGATATATAGTAAGAGTAAGTCATTCTGGATTAGATTTATGGATGAAGAAATACATGGGAGCATTTGTTCTGTTTTTGATAACACAGCAAATATTGCCGTGACAGATGAAATGACAGGAGAAAAAGATGGACAGGTATTAATCCTGCTTTCCTATATGAAGTATTTTGGAGTGGATATAGGGTGGAACGTTTAGTAGATAGAAATTTTGTTTGAGAAGGTATTCACCATACCATGGGGAGTGAATTGAATTGCCGGACTCCATTCTTGTATAGAAAGTACTGATGGGATGAAAGGATTGGATAGTATTATGTGGACGAAATACTTTTGGATCCAAATATTTTATGAGGAGGAGTGTGCGATGGAGCGTATAGAGTGAATATTGATGATAGCAATATTCGTGTGTTTGCATTTTGAGTTTCCAATAATTGGAATATGGTTGATGAGTGTTTGGATATTTTATGGAGCTGTTCATAATACATTTCCTTCATTTTACAGAGAGATAATAAGCGATTATCCAAGAGAACAATGTGTGAAACCCAAATTCTTAAAATGGATGTTTCCTTTTAACGGCGATCATCCGGACAAAGAGCTGCCGAAAGAGATTTATATTATGGGAATAGAGATTTTTTTAAGCTTAGTTCTTCATACCGTGCTGCTTCCGGCTATGTTCTTGATGGGGGAGTATGGTCCAAAGCTGGCATTTTCTTTTTTGATGTTGGATGGAGTGTTTGGTATGTTTATGCTTTTTCGGGCTTCTCATAAAAGTTTTATTGACCACTATAAAATTATGAACAGATATAATTTTAAATTTTACATTTTACCAGATGGAGAACCGTATCCTTGTAAAGTGGGAAAGTGCGAAATTGTAAAAACATATAAAAAGAAGAGGAAGACGTTTGCGACAGTCAGAATGTTGGATGATGGTGAAATGATTTCTGATGTACTGGTGTCGGGGAACGGAAAAAAAGAAAAGGGAGGTAATATAAGATATCAAATGTATGAAATCTGTAAAGTAAAATATATCATTTGATGAACTTATGAAAGAATTATGGCAGTAGAAATGGGAGCGATTCGTGGCTCTTTCACGGTTGCTTCCCTTTTTGTACCCCTTTCAGGGATTTTTTACGAATGCGGAGGAAGAAATGAACGTGAAATTGATCACACAGTATAACGATATAAAACGAAAGAGGCGATAAAAATGAGAAGCAGAAATGCAGTTGTTACTCTTGCCAGATCCTGGCTTGGTAAGAACGAAGCGGATGGATCTTATAAATCCATCATTGACATTTATAACAGTTACACCGGGAAATTTCCACGGGGTATAAAGATGGCTTATGGCTGGGCCTGGTGTGCTGCAACATGGTCCGCATTGGCAATCAGGCTTGATTATACCGATATTATGCCTGTTGAGATCAGTTGTTATTATCTGATTGAAGCGGCTAGGAAAATGGGTATCTGGGTTGAGAATGCCGGATATGATTATGATGCAGTTCAGGCAAAGGTAAATGATCTGTTAAAATAATGCGGTAGACTGTTGGATTATGAGAGGGGGTTCAAAGCTTTATATGATGCACGACTTACATACATAAGTACCAGAGTCCTATCGTCGGACTTGATTGATAGAACAGTAATACAGGTGGTAAGCTATCAGTGTAACAGATGGGGTGGGGCAGACTGGCAGAAATGATAGATTGCAATGCACTCGATTCTGAAAGCATTAGAAATCCACCCTATTTGGGTTGCTTTCTCATGATTTGCGGGTTCCAAGGGTTATACTATTTTATACATACATATTGTAAATAAATTACTGTAAAAAGGTTGTAGTTTTCCATGGTTCATTTTAATCTGGGCGGTATGCAATGATTTTCAAAAGGAGTGGTTGATTCAGGGATTTATGTAGTTGCAGATATGCGAGAAGTCTCCCATCCATAAGAATAAGCGGCAGTTCCCCTTCTTTAGGGAGAGTATGAAAGTTTTTCTGTAAAATCACTCAAAAAGGTTCTTCTGTGATAAAATAAAAAATCATAGGAGGGCCTTTTATTATGGC
>UQAW01000130.1 GCA_900539175.1 uncultured Lachnospiraceae bacterium | reverse complement strand
TCCGATCTGAATCCTCTATCTCCAGATTACTTCCGCACATTTTGCACTTTAAGGCCCCCATTTGCATTCTCCTTATCATTAACGTATTTCACTTAATCGCGCATATAATACAATACTATTAAAGCCGTATAGAATATTATAATATTTAGTTATTGGGGTGTCAATTTCGGATTTCGTCTCAGGCAGCCATGTGAATTCATCAATTCCTAGTACATCGTTTTCGAAATAACTACTCCATCCTTAAATTCCTTACATGTAAATCCCTGATCGGTATGCGTTGTGCTTCAACCGCCTCCTTTTATGGTATGAAAAAAGCACTCTAACCTGTTCTGGCTAAAGTGCTGTGTAAGTTTATTATTAATTTTCTCAGTCAGACAAAAAAAGTTTATTAAATCTCATTATGGTTCAATCGACTTTTTAACTCCAAAATATCATGCTTTATTTGTTCAATGACTATATTAAATTCCTCATCGCTTTTCCCAGTTGGATCTTCAAGTCCCCAATTATCATCAAATGGTCTGCCTATAAATGGACACCCTACATTACATCCCATAGATATTGCAATATCCGGATCTGGAATATCACTAACCAGCTTACTGAACTGTCCTTCTGCTTCCATATCTATATTATATAATTCCTTCATAATACGTACAGCATCCTGATTAATCCGTGGTTTTGTTTCTGTCCCCGCCGAATAACTTTGAAACACATCTGATGCCAGATGTCTTCCAAAAGCCTCAGCAATCTGACTTCGGCAGGAATTATGGACACAAATAAAAGCTACTTTTATCTTACTCATAAAATGGACACCTCTCCTTTATACATTGCTCATTAAAATCTGTGAATCCGCATTGCATTTGTTCGTATTGCAATGTTACTCCATAATGAGCATTTACATAATCAATACCATTCTTAAATGCTATCATTGCATCTCTCTTGCAGCATCTTGGTCCGTTTATGGTTCCTAATTCTGCAATTGCTTTCGAGGTAAACTGCATATGATTTCCCCATGTTCCATCGGTTGAAAGCGGACCTGTTCCGTCAATGATTGCTAGTGCAGCACCTATAGATGTGATTGCTCCGCATATTCCCCATAAACCGCACATTGCCCCCGGCATCCTAAGGCCCTCTGCCATCAGCCTGTCCAACGCTTGTTCTAAGTCTATCTCTCCACCTGCGTTTTTGTAGGCTACAAGCAAACTTGCACCATCTAATATATGGTGTTCCGGTCCATGAATACTGACATATTCCTTCTCTGCAATCTGCTTAAAAATGACAACCGGATTTGTTCCCCGTTCTTTCTTTATATCTTTTACAATCAGTTCTGCTTTTTCTTTTACTGTCATAGAAACCTTCCTTTCGTCTTATTTGCAATTCTTACAAGCATAAGCATTACAGGACTTAACATTTTCCATCTAACAGCAGCTATCTTTTTTGTCACAGCATGACTCACATGTCAAACAGCCAATATCTCTTTTCTGTCTTTTACATATTAGATAAAAGCATGTAAAATTTCTTTTACATAGCTTAATTGCGGTCTATTTAGCTTGTTTCCTGACTACTCAGGAAAAATATTTCTACCCTCGCCCCACCTGTATTTTCAGAATTTGAAAGTTTAATACCTCCACCATATTTTTCAGCCACAGTTTTTGCAAAAAATAGTCCCATCCCATAATGGGCTTCGCCATTTCTACTTGTGTCATCCATAAAAAACTGCTCTGTGCCATGCAATAATGCTTCTTTTGTAAATCCTGATCCGCTATCCTCCACAATGAATGTCAGCCGGCCATCCTGCTCCTTTGCGTCAATATAAATGATTCCATTTTCTTTTGTATGCTCCACTGCATTCTGAATCACATTCATTACGGCCCGGAACATTGGATCATAAGCAATCGTTACCTTTTTATCACTTTGTTCCGCCTTCCAATCTATCTTCTGGTGATAGATTTCTACCAGTCCGAGTGCCTGTTCCTTTATATCTGCGAAAAAATCTTCTAACCTCACCGTTGTATAGGTAACATCACTGCAATTCCATGATTTTGTGACATCTATCAACTGTTTTACATAACTTTGTATCTGTGTTGTGCCGTTCAAAACATAAGTGATATTTTTCTTCTGTTCTGTGGTCAGTTCAGTCTCTGAAAGTAGTTCTGCATTTCCCCGTACAATCGTAAGAGGTGTTTTAATATCATGCGCCAAAGCAGACATCTGTTGTTTCTTTTCCTGCTCTGTTTTCCACTGCTTTTCTAAAGATTCTCGCAATGCATCTCGCATATCATCGATTGCCGATAAACAGTCATCAAACTCTTTGATACCGGAACAGGATGTCTCATATTCCAGATTTTGATCCTTTATTTGTCTGATTGCGTCTAATACAGGCTGCATCTGCTTTTTGATTCTTTTTCCAAAACGTATGGACGGAATGATGATAATCGCTACCGCTCCAATCACAGACATAATAATCATCACATTCTGTGGTCCTATAAAATGCTCCCTCAAAAAAGCTGAATGATATTGAGGTGTCAGGCGATATTGCAATACAACATATTCATTTTCCCTTACAATTACTTTATAAAAATATTTCCCGGATGCGTTTCCGTACTTTGCAACATTCCATGCTATCTGTTCGTATTGTTCTGACAGATCTCCACCTATTTTCTCTCCATTCTCTGAAAAGATTACATAATCACAAAGTGCAGGAATCATCTCAGCAGTTACTTTATCCGCACGTAAAATCGTATCATATGCTTCATTAATCTTTTGCTCTGCATAATTCGCCGGATAGATACAGCCCACACTAATCAAAAGGTACAGCAGCAGCCAAGCAACAATCACCAAACCTACTAATGATCCAAGCATGACCAGTACATATCTCATAAAAATCCAGCTGAGTGCATTGCTTCTCTTTACTCTTCCCATTTATATCCAATCCCCCAGACTGTTTTTATCGGTGTATAATCATAATCCGCAAATTTTGCTCTTATATTTTTGATATGCGTGATTATAGTACTGTCATTACTCTCATTGTCAAAGCCAAAGACCGCTTCCAATATCTGTTCCTTCGAGAAAACCTGTCCTCTGTTTTTAGCCAGAAATTCACAGATTTCGTACTCCGCTTTCGTAAGAGGAAGTTCCTTATCATCAACCAATAGTTTCTTTTGAGATATTTGAATACAGACCCTCCCCAAAACCATCCGGACAGAATGTTCCCTGTGCTCTCTTCTAAGATGTGCATTGATCCTTGCCCGAAGTTCCATCACTCCAAATGGCTTTGAAATATAATCATCTGCTCCTAAAGAAAGTCCGTTTACCAGACTGTTTTCCTCCGTTTTTGCCGTAAGAAACAAAATCGGACAATCCACAAGTGCCCTGATTCTTTTGCATAATTCGAAGCCATCAATTCCAGGCATCATAATGTCCAGTAAAATCAGGTCATAACGATGTAATTCTTCCATATTAATTTTTAGTGGATTACTTACTTTGGTAACCAGATGTCCATCCTTATTCAAAATGCTTTCTATCATTTCCAGAATTGCCGGTTCATCATCAACTGCCAGTATTTTTGCCATAGTTTCCCTCGATTCTATTCCGATATTCTGTTTCCTTCCCAGTGGTTTACCCACCAAAAATAGTATACCATACTAATCCCTGTAAATATTAAGCAACCTGGTATGAATGACAACCATTCACCTACACTAGTTTCTCCCAATACAGATTGCAGATAAGTATATGGTACTCTACCCGTCCAGCAGACAAATACATATTTCCACACATAATCTCCAAGTCCGGTAAGCATCAATGCACTAATTAGTCCTGATATAATCCCTGCTCCAATGGATACCCCTTTTCCAAACTGAAAAGCCAGAATCAGCTGCCACAGATAAAGTGGAACACTGCTTCCCCACAGCAGCAATGCTGCAAATATACATCCTTTCATGATTTCGATATCGCTTGATGCGATTCTTCCAAATCCAATTCCGAATATGATTGCTGTCAATAGGATAGAGCACAGACACAAAACCAGTAGCATCAACAGTTTCGATAAAAATGCTGTAAGTTTATCTGGTAAAGACAACAGGTTTTGAAAATTACCTGCATTTTGTTCTTGTTCCATCACACTTGCTGTAAAAATTCCAATAAGTACCGGAAGTCCTGCTCCTATTGCCTGATAAAATGCAATCACTTTCATATTTTCATTCCATGGTGAAAAAAAGTAATATATTAAAAATATAACGCTGGTTATAATCGGAATCAGTAAGTGTGCCAGAATCACAGATGTTCCTTTCATCTTTCGCAAGTCTGCATTAAGAGATCTTCCAATCATCTTATTTCACCTCTCTTCTCTCAAACCATTTCAAAAACAGAACCGTTACAAAAACAAACCAGATGATTGAGAGACACATTCCCGGAACAATGACTCCCGTATCCAAAAGAGGATTCCCTGCTTCTGCGGCAAGTCCATTTGGTAAAACATGAAGCAACGGGCACATCATTCGCATAGGGATTGCAGAAACAAGTACATACCAGATTCTGGTTTGTGATATTACCACACCGCTGACGGTAATAAATAGGCAGACGAACAGGTTTACAATCATTCCAAATCGTTCACTTAAAAATAAAGCTACCGGAATCTCCCATAACTCAGAAACCGTCAGAAACAATACTGCAATCAACGCTCCTCCAACTGGAACATGTGTCGTTAGAAGAAAGCCTCCAAGCGTTGCTCCTGCAAACACAATCACATTAGAAAACAAAATCATGTACCCAATATAAATAATTTTCCCCAGCAACAATTTTCTTCTGTCTGTGGGAATAGTCATTAAATGATAGTATTTTATCTTTTTCTCCTGCGCCACAGAAAGATAACAAAATAGAGCAATCATCCCCGGCAGCAAAAGTGTATACCACCAGTTCCAAACACTTTCTGCATAAGCATTTGTCATCCCAAGAGTAAATATAAATGCCATGACAAATGTAAGAAGAGGAAATCCCCAGATAAACTTTTTTCGCATGGTTCTTTTGGCTTTTTGATGTTCTGCTTTTATAATATTAACCATGGATTTCACCTGCTTTCTGGTTTTTTCTTACCACATTCATAAACAAATCTTCAAGATTATCTCCCTGCTTTAATGCTCCTTCGTATCCTAAGATTCCACCTGAAATAATCCCGACTTTATCTGCAAGTAACTGTACCTCTGAGAGAATATGACTGGAGAGAATTACAGTGATTCCCTGTTCCGGAAAAGACCGGATCAGCTCTCGTAATTCCTCGATGCCTATTGGATCTAATCCATTCGTAGGTTCATCCAATATCAAAAGTTCCGGTTCTCCAAGCAATGCCATTGCAATGCCTAGTCTTTGCTTCATCCCCAAAGAAAACTGTCCTGCTTTCTTCTTTCCGGTGTTTGTAAGTGATACAATCTGCAAGACCTCATCAATTCTGTTTTCATCTGTACCAAGCAATAATTGTCTTACCTTCAAATTCTCTCTGGCGGAAAGATTTTCATAAATAGGCGGATTTTCAATTAACGCTCCTATTTTTGATAAATCTTTCCTATCCAAAAGTTTTCCATCAAAGTAAATCTTTCCTGCAGTTGGTTTCATCATACCGGTCAGCATTTTCAATGTGGTAGATTTACCAGCGCCATTCGGTCCAAGCAGTCCATAAATCTGTCCCTTTTCGATATTAAGTGAAACATTATTTACCGCTTTCTGTTTTCTAAAATATTTACATAGATTTTGTGTCTGTAACATCATTTCCATCTTTACTATCCTTCCTTCTATATTTCATTTCTTACTGAAATATAACCTAACAGAAAAAAATAAAGATTTGATGAAGATTTATTCCCGTATGGAATAAACCATCAATTGAATATCATTATCAGAACTCGGCTTTCCACTGAAATCAGCAAAGCTGTTACAAATACGAAGTCCTAATTTACAGAATATCTCCGTGATTTCATCCAAACTATATAACCTTATAGGATTTCCTTCTTTCATTTCAGGCTTATAAAGTGCTTCTCCATACATATAGTCTACCTGCCCATATATCAGCGTTTTTCTATCCTCCTCCCATTCAAAAGCAGATAATGTAAGTCCCTTTTCTCCTGCATCCCATAACTTGCAAGGGAAATGTGTTTGGGCATAGCTTCCATTCATGATATCCATAAAGTGCTTCTTCAACACTTAATCCATATTCCCGAGCCACCTCTTCAACCCTTATGTATCTTTTTATTACCTCTGCACCATGAAGGTAAGCCCTAACATCCGGCTGTAATTGTGTTACCATCCTTTTCACCTACTTATAAAATTCATCATCAACTATATGGAATGTCTCAATGTACTCATCAAATATTTTTAAATTCACAAGTACTAACTGTCCTAACTTATAGATTGCTTTGGCATCCTTAGCCATTTGCATAAACTTTGATACGCTCATATGATACATTTCTGCTCCTTCGCTATATCTTACAAACTTTGTATTACCATTCTTCTTAAATTCCTGATATGCCTTTGTGTGTTCCATGCTATTCTCCTTTCGGTATTTCAATTGTTCCTATAACGCAAAAAGAGGACATCTTCTAAATTTCTTTAGAAAATATCCTCTAAGTAATACAATCTTTAATTTTTCAGACTAAGCAATCAGATCGGAA
>UQAW01000129.1 GCA_900539175.1 uncultured Lachnospiraceae bacterium | reverse complement strand
CAAGACGAAAATTCATTCTTCGTCATTTGGCTGAAAGTAAACAGGCCAGTACACTAGTGAACGAGACAGTACACTAGACACAAATTACAAACAATATCTGTATATAATACAATATGTTAAAAAATGCCCTTAAATTTGTAAAACGGGAGATAAAAGGATGAATTTGCAACGGATGACCGATATTTTAAAAAAGATATTCAAGCTGCCGCCAGTCCCCACGGTATTGATTTCTATCCCATCATTTGTGTTTCTAATATATGTGCTTGCAAATGATATGGAAAACATGGCGATTTCATATGTTGCGTATATATTGTCGGCATATGCTATGGTGATCACTATTACAGGCATGTCAGGGGTTATACGCCTGACCAGGCACGGGATTGAAAATCATCCTTTTGTGAAGAAAGCATTAAGCATTCCCTTATTTGATAGATATTTGAAAGAAGCAGAGTTCCGGACGGAAACATCTCTATATCAGGGATTATTTATCAATCTGCTGTATGTGGCATTGAAATTCTGTTCTGGGGTATATTACCGCTCCATTTGGTTTTACTCACTTGCCTTTTATTATCTTTTGCTGGCAGTCATGCGTTTTTCTTTACTCCATTATGTGAGAAGCCGGAAGGATGACAGAGTTTCCCAGTTGAAAAGGTATCGCTTTTGCGGGATTATTTTACTATTTATGAACCAGGCCCTGGCGGCTATTGTGGTCATTGTCGTAAAACAGAATAAAGGCTTTGAGTATTCCGGGTTTTTAATCTATGCAATGGCGCTCTATACCTTTTATGCAGTTATAACGTCCGTCATAAATGTGGTAAAATTCAGAAAATATGGAAGCCCCGTTATGTCAGCTGCAAAAGTAATCAGTCTGACGGCTGCATTGGTGTCTATGCTTTCTTTGGAAACGGCAATGTTAGCACAGTTTGGCAGGGATGATGTGAGGCTTCGGCAGATTATGATATCAGCTACCGGTACAGGCGTCTGTGCCATTGTATTGGGAATGGCTGTTTTTATGATTGCAAAATCGACAAAAGCGTTAAAGAATCAATAGCAGGAGGTAGTGTTTTATGATAAATATACTTGTGGTAGAAGATGATGGAACATTAAATCAGATTGTTTGCACCTACTTAAATGACAGTGGATTTCAGGCGAAAGGCTGTCTGTCTGTGAACGAGGCATATGAGGAAATGTATCATAATCTGTATGAACTGATTATTTCGGATATCATGATGCCGGAAATAGACGGGTTCGAGTTTGCACGGACAGTCAGGGAGGTTAATAAAACAATCCCTATTTTATTTATGTCGGCAAAAGACGATCTGCCATCGAAACAGAAAGGATTTCAGTTGGGAATTGACGACTATATGGTGAAGCCTATTGAGCTGGATGAATTATTGCTGAGGGTTCGGGCATTGTTACGCAGGGCAAATATTGAGATGGAGCGGAAAATAACAGTAGGAAATCTGGTTTTGGATGCAGACGGTATGACTGCGGAAATGGATGGAGAGGAAATAGGTCTTACAACAAGGGAGTTCCGCATCATTTATAAGTTGTTGTCGTACCCCAAAAAGACTTTTTCCAGGGCGCAGCTTATGGATGAGTTTTGGGGCGTGAACAGTGATACCAGTCTGCGGGCGGTAGATGTCTATGTGACAAAACTTCGGGATAAACTGTCAGGCTGTGATGGATTTAAAATCGTGACCGTAAGGGGACTGGGTTATAAGGCGGTGCTGCAATGAAAAAAATAAATCATAATAAATATGGCAGGATAAATGAAAGCCGTTTTCCCCCATCGCTTTTTGCGGTTTATCTGGGGACACTTCTTTTGATGTCCGGTATTCACACTGGTTTGCTTGTTTTTATGGATCGGGTGAGGTGGAATGGAGTCACTCAGTCTGTGGTCCCTATCTTGTATTGGAGTATGATTGCCGTCGGGCTTACCTTGTTTGCAAGAAGGGAAATACGCCGTACTTATGAGAAACCAATGCATATGCTCATGGAAGCTGCCGAGCGGGTGGCAGACGGTGATTTTTCCGTCTATGTGCCTGCGCTTCATACCGCTGATAAGCTGGATTATCTGGATATTATGATTATGGATTTTAATAAGATGGTGGAGGAGTTGGGGAGTATTGAAACACTGAAAACAGATTTTGTTTCCAATGTGTCCCATGAGATGAAAACGCCCATTGCCATTATAAAAAATTATGCGGAACTGTTGCAGGCAGAACATATAACGGAAGGACAGAGGAAAGAATATGCAAAGTCCGTGGAAAATGCCGCAGTAAGGCTTTCTGACCTGATCGGAAATATATTGAAACTGAATAAGCTGGAAAACCAGAGGATTACGCCGGACATAAAAGTTTATGATGTGTGCAGGCAGTTGTGTGAATGTATCCTTCAGTTTGAAGAATCATGGGACGAAAAAGAGATAGAGCTGGAAACAGAGATTGAGGACGTGGCAATGATAAGAGCCGATGCAAGTCTGGTGGAACTGGTATGGAATAATCTGCTGTCCAATGCCATAAAGTTTACAAAACCGGGAGGAAAAGTTGCAGTCAGACAGACATCGGATGAGAAACAGATAAAAATCTCCGTATCTGACAATGGATGCGGCATGAGCAAAGAGAGCATGGAACATATTTTTGATAAATTCTATCAGGGGGATACTTCTCACTCGAAGGAAGGAAATGGACTTGGGCTTGCATTAGTACAGCGGGTATTGGAACTTATGGACGGAGATATTCAGGTTGTCAGTGAGGAAGGAAAAGGGAGTATATTCACCGTAGTATTGCCAGCGGCTGACATCGATTATGCCAGAGGAGGATTGTAATGGAGGATACGGGCAGGCAAAGGAAAAATTTTGTGGGATATGAATATAAAGAAATCATTGCTGAAAGCAGCAGGGTGTTGTTTCTGTTAGATGGGTATGAATGTTTTGGATGGGAATTGGAGGAAAGACTGACAGAAAACAGAGAAAGTAAAAATCCCTCTTATCAGAAAAAGGCAGTTCTTCATTTGAAACGGAATCGCAAGATTATCAATAAAGTGGAACTTACAAGGCTGCAAAGAAATTTTGAAGCGTGTATGAAAGAAATAGAAACATTAGAAAAATCCAAAACGTCTGTTGCAACGATATACGCACTTGTTGTGGGGATTATAGGCACGGCGTTTATGGCGGGTTCGGTATTTGCAGTGACAGCGCAGCCGCCTTTTGTCATTTTATCAATTCTTCTTGCTGTCCCCGGATTTATCGGTTGGATTATTCCTTATTTTCTTTATAAAAGGGTAGCAGGGAAGCAGACCGAAAAGTTGGAGTCGTTGATAGATCAAAAGCGTGATGAAATTTACGAAATATGTGAAAAGGGCAATAAACTATTATATTAAGAACAGAGTGCCATTCGATACAATTTTGATGTACCGGATGGCTTTTTTCTTATCAGGAGAGGAGTGGTCTTTATGATTGGCAATAGATTTGATGAAGAATCTGTGCCATTTCTTCCGGAGTTTCTTTTGCCCCATGCAAAGTCCAGGAAATATACAAGTTAAACAGAGAACCTGTAAAAGCCTGTAAGGTATAGAAGTGCTCAATATTATCTTCTGGTTTCAGCCAGGTTTCTGTCATATAATTGCTGATTGCATTCAGAAGAACGTGTGACAGGCCGCTTTGAAACAGGCTTTCCAGATAATTCTGATACTTTTTAAAATAAGAAAAGCAGTGAATCAAATTTGTCATATCATAATAAATGCCCTGGCAGGTATATGTTTTCCGGTCCTCTTTGTAATCATTTATAATATCTTCCATATACAAGGAAAAAATATCCTCTTTTGATTTGTAGTTGCGGTAATAGGCCATTCTTGAGACACCGGCCTTTTCTGTAAGTTCAGAGATTGAAATATCATATAGAGGCTTCTCTTTCAGCAGCTGCATCAATGCAGTTGTCATACATTCCCGAACCAGCAGGTTTGCTTGATTTTTCCTTCGTTGCTCCATAAACAAAATTCCCCTTTTTGTCACAGTTAGCGGTGTGTATATTGAATTAAAATCTAAAAAGTGTTACAATTTGTCACACTTAATTATAAACGGAACAAAGAAAAAGTTCAAGGAAAGAAGAGAAAAGTATGGGTGAATATGTGATTAGCTGCTGTTCAACGGCAGATTTGACAGAAAAGCATTTCAGGGAACGGGGAATCTTTTATGTGTGTTTTCATTATGAATTGGACGGCAAAGAATATGCGGATGACCTTGGCAAATCCGTTCCATTTGATGAATTTTATCAGGCGATGCAGCAGGGAGCTGAAACAAAAACTTCACAGGTAAATGCAGAGGAATTTGAGGCATATTTCGAGACCTTTTTGAGAGAAGGGAAGGACATTCTTCATGTATCTCTGTCTTCTGCCCTTTCTGGCGTGATGAATTCAGCGATGATTGCCAGGGAAAATCTGGCGGTACGTTACCCGAAACAGAAGATTTTTCTGGTAGATTCTTTGGGGGCGTCTTCCGGATATGGTTTGCTCATGGATAAGCTTGCAGATCTGCGGGATCAGGGAGAAAAAATAGAAGCAGTCTATGAGTGGGCAGAAGAACATAAACTGAATCTGCACCATTGGTTTTTTTCCACCGATCTTACTTTTTATATCAAAGGGGGCAGAATATCAAAGACAGCTGGAGCGATCGGAGGATTACTGAATATTTGTCCGCTTTTGAATATGGATAGCAGGGGATGTCTGACACCGAGATTCAAGATACGCACAAAAAAGAAAGTAATCCGTGCCATCGTAGATAAGATGGAGGAGTTTGCTGTTGATGGACTTGATTATTCCGGAAAATGTTATATTTCGCAATCAGGCTGTTATGAAGATGCAAAAGAAGTGGCTGATCTTGTGGAACAGCGATTTCCCAAACTGCATGGAAGCGTGGAGATTAATCACGTAGGAACTACGATTGGCAGCCATACTGGTCCGGGAACAGTAGCATTATTTTTCTGGGGGTGCAAGAGGGTTGACTAGAAAAGAAAACATAGCAAAGATGATTCGTATCGTCACAACCCCTCCTATATTAATTACGGCATTGATTTTGATACTTTCCATAAGCAGGGATGATATTTTTCGGGGAATGGGAGAGATTCTGATGTCAATTTTATTACTTGGAATGGTTCCTGTTCTTGCCTATCCTCTTCAGCGGATTCTGCCCGGATGGAAAGAAGGAGGCCGGGAGGGGCAGAGAAATCTTGCCTTTGTCCTGAATCTTGCAGGTTATATGTCTGCTTTGATCCTGGGATATCTGTCAGGGGCGGGAAAAAATCTGAAATTAATTGATATTACCTACTTTTTGTCCGTTGTTATTCTGACGGCATTTAATAAATTTATTCATATACGTGCAAGCGGACACGCATGCGGTGTAACAGGTCCGCTTTTGTTGTTGCTGTATTTTACAGGATGGGCGGTGCTGATTCCTTGTCTGGCGATGGCAGCGGCGATAGTCTGGTCTTCACTTGAATTAAAGCGGCACACCAGACAAGAGTTGGCGTACGGCGCAGGGACGTGTTTGATTGCCTTTTTTTCTGCACGGTGGATACTTGGAATATGAGTTGAGAGAAAAAGAGAGTATGTACAGGAAGAAGGAGGTTTTACCTATGAAAACAGCTGTTATGACGGACAGTAATAGCGGAATTATGAAAGCTGAGGCTGAGGCAATGGGAATATTTCTGATTTCCATGCCTGTCATTATCGATGGAAAGGTTTGTTATGAAGGCGTTGATCTTACGCAGGAGAGTTTTTACAATAGCCTTACCGGCGGAAGAGAAGTATCCACTTCCCAACCTTCGCCCGGGGAGGTTATGGAGCTTTGGGATGAGATTCTGAAGGCAGGATATGAGGAAGTGATTTATATTCCTATGTCCAGCGGGCTCAGCAACTCCTGTGAGACTGCCATTGGGCTATCCAGAGAGTATGAGGGGAAAGTGATGGTGGCGGATAATCATAGAATTTCCGTAACTATGCGGGAATCGGTGTTAGAAGCGAAACGAATGGCGGATATGGGAGCATCAGCAAAAGAAATCAAGGAGCAGTTGGAGACATATGCCTATGATGCCAGCATCTATATCGCAGTGAATACTCTGGAGTTTTTGAAAAAAGGCGGCAGAGTTACGGCAGCCGGGGCTGCTCTCGGAGCAGTTTTGAATGTAAAACCGATTCTTACGATCCAGGGAGGAAAGCTGGATGCCTTTGCCAAGGTCCGGGGAATGAAGAAATGTAAGAATAAGATGATTGAGGCGCTTCAAAAAGATCTGGATACCAGGTTTGCTGAGTTAGACAGAAAACAGATTCAATTTGGAGCAGCAGGGGCGGGTTTAAGCCAGGAGGAAGCAGAAGAGTGGAAGAATGCTTTGACGGAGGCCTTTCCTGGGTCTAACGTATATTATAATCCCCTGTCTTTTAGTATCGGATCTCATACCGGTCCGGGAGCAATTGGGGTTGGAATATGTGTGATCCGAACATGATAAAGCGCACCAATCGTGTAAGCAGTATTAAGTTTAATAAAATCCGGGACAGTTCCGTTTGATCAGGAAGCTGTTCCGGATTTTACTATGAAAGTCCCGGACAGCAGCCATGAACCGGAGTGTGCCTGCACACGCAGGATCATGGATATTGGACGGGCAAGCCAGTATGAGTAAGGAGGGCGATAGCCCGGATTACGAATACTGGCGGCGATTGCGGGA
>UQAW01000128.1 GCA_900539175.1 uncultured Lachnospiraceae bacterium | reverse complement strand
CTCACCTTTCATTATCATAGAAGAATCCTATTTACAGAGATTTTCTCATAGTCTCTCTTTAGGAAACTGCCGTTTTATCAGATTTCACATTTTCTCATTGTCATATCATTTCAAGCCTCTCTCAAAAATGCTATGGTAACGTAATAGTCTGTTCTTAGTTTAAAATTATGGATATTCTCTATTTTACCAAAGTTGCTGTGCAATGAATTTTAATTGATTTTTACATTTATCAACTGATTTATTCACACTTACCCGTACTCTGTCAATTACTTTTGTTTCTCCCTCTTGTAACAATTCCATCGGTTTTGATTCAATGGAAGATATTCGACCAGAGCCGAGGAAATCATCAAGCATAAACAAATGGTTCTCTGGAGCATTTGTTGATAATAAAGTTCTATGCTTAGACAAAATGTCATAAACCTTTTTTAAATAAACCTTTGTTTGTTGATTTGGTTCATTTCTGGCTCCGGCTACTGTTGACCAACCACAATGAGTTAAAACCACCATCTGTATTTTCGGAACATTCATATCGTTTTCTGGCAAATACTTTCTAAATTCACTTTGCGGACTACTCAAGGTATTAATTAACAACTCAAGTGATTTAATTGACTGCTGGTCTGTTCGAACAGGTATTACCAACGCATCTGCTGCATACCAAGCTAGTTGTGTAGCTCCTGCAAAAAATGGAGACGTGTCTATGATACATTTATCTAAATTATTTTCCGAAAGCTCTCTTTCAATTTCAGTTTTTAAAGAATATAAAATACTCTTCAATGCCTGTTCTTTTTGCATCTGTTGAAGCCCCGACGTTTGGTTAATAGCTGTAATCAACTGTGATGGTAATAAATATAATTCTTCGGATGATGGAATATAATAATTATTTTTTTGTGAAAAATACTGATTTGTTGCGCCAATATAAGAGGCTACCCTGGTTGCCTTTCCAAGTCCTGGAACCAAATATGGCAATAACATATCTTTTACATTTGTTTGTTGTGCTGCATAATAATTATTATCATAAAAAAAAGAAAGATTTCCTTGCGGGCAAGTATCTACAGCTAATAAATTATCTACCAAATAGCTTAAATTAAAAGATAATGTAGTTTTTCCGATTCCGCCTCGTAAATTACACATTGCATAAATTCGTTGTTTAGGCAAGTCAATGGGATCTGCTTGATTATTCGCAATGGCATATTGCCTATTTATTATCGTATTTGTAGACATTAAAACTCCTCCTTTACTAAAATTAGTTTTACCTTTTTTACTGTTATATGTAAATCTAATTCGATTATACAGCATACGCAAAAAATGTCAACAGTTCTATGGTTTTCTTTTTTGCAAAAAAGATACATAATCTCCATTTATTACTTAGTTTAGTCGTGGACGGGCGATTATTCATCGCTTACGTTATTTCAAAAGAATTAGAAATTCCAAAGAGCAAAAGAGGGGAACTATATTTTGCAGATGACGATGAGATGGTACAGTATGGTGGAACAACGTATATGCCATTTGAAGATACTTGTTACTATGATGAATGTAATGATATACTATGTATTGGGAATTTCAATAAGGGCGGAGAAACAGTAGAGTTTGCAGCAAATACGTATGCAGTAATAAATCAGAATGATTTAGTGGCAGTGTTTATGAAAATCAGGCAATTGCCGGAAACTGTTATTATAAGAAAAGGAAGATTTTATAAATAGTCGAAGTAAAGGGATTTCAGGAATATCAAAAGAATATAGAAAAAACTGAAGCGGGAGCAGAAGGCAAGAGAATTGAGAAAATGACAAAAGAGAGAAAATAAAGGAAAAAGAAAAGGTGATGAAGATGACATCTGATGAAAAGGTGAAGTTGCTTGTAAATTATGAAAATAAACAGAAACTTACTCCTAAACATTTCAGAAAAATCATAAAGTTTTCAGATGATAAAGATGTTTTGGTAAGGAGTATGGTGGCAGATTTACTAATTAATTTCGAAAGTAACGAATCAAAAAAAGTGTTATTGAAATTGGCATGTGATAAAAAAGCAATGGTGAGAACAAGTGCCTATGATTCATTAGCTGTATTTAAATCAAAAAAAGTAGAGAAATTTTTAAAAAAAGCGATATTAAATGAAAAAAATGAAATGGCATGTTCTTATGCAATCATGTCATGGTCAGATGTTGCAGCAGCATTAGATGAAGATCTATTGAAGAAGAAATCCTTTGTAAGTAAAATTAAAAAATTGTCCAACATTCAAAAGTCAGAGCACTGTATGCTGAGTTGTTATTATGCATTGTATGTTCTGGGAAAGAAAAAAAGTATAAAAAATATAACCAGCTTTTTAAATAGTAAGGACTATCATATTCGTTGTGCGGTGATTAATGTACTAAGGGGATTTCTTACGTCTGATAATCAGCAGCTTATAAAAAAATCACTGGAAACATTAATAAAAAGAGAAGATACAATTGCTGTAAAGGCAAACGCGTTGAGTTTAATTAAATTTATTAATAATGGTGTTTAATAAATTTAGAATTGGGAAGGTTTCAGGCATGCGATTATAGTTTTCTGATGCATCTTTTTTCTTTTTTTGTAGATTGTATTCATTTGCGTTTGGATGGAAAAGAAAATGAAAAAAGATTGTTTTTGTTATATGAGGTGAATGAGAAAGAGATTTTGATGCAAATGAAAACTGGAAGGTGGATTTATAGTTATGAGAAAATTATGGGAATGTAAAGATTGGACGTTATTTGTAAGTGATGGCTGTAGGAGTGGTATACGTTTGCGTTTCGATAAAGAAGTGGATAAAGAAGTAAAGCGAGCTTGCAAGGAATTTGTTTATTGGTTAAAAAAAAGATATGAGTTTCCAGTAAGAGTACCTGTTTATTTTAAAGCATCAAAAGAAATCATGTCATCGGATGGCAGGATAGCATCAGCACTCTTTTTTTGGCCATATGATAGAAAAGAGGAGCCATATATAAAAGTTGCTGTTGGCGACTATCAGGAAATGTTGAGAGAGAGGGGGAAAGATAATGCATTAGCTGCTATTTTACATTCTATTGCTCATGAACTTTCACATTATTATCAATGGTTGAAAAAATATGAATATAATGAAAAGAGAATGGAACGACAAGCTAAGTATTATGCTAAAGAACTAATATATGACTATGCAGAAACAAGAGAGCATCCATAATTGTCTCTTAAATAATTAACAGAACCTCTTTTGCGTATACTTATGATGGCAAGCTCAGAGGATTGATATTTTTTCTGTTTTGCTTTGGAGAATTAGTGAAAAAATTTTAGAGGTAGCAGAGAGTCTTTTTGGTGAAGGAGAGTTGGGGTTTAGATAATTTTAGTAGTTTTAACTTTACACTGCCTGAGGATGTTGGGAGGACAACAGTATGAGAATTATTGCATTGATAGCTGCTCTTATATGTTTGGAACTGGATTATTATGAAGTTGGATTCTGGATAGGATTTGCAGTCGTGTTACATATAGCCATTTACCAAAGTATGCCGGGTTTTTACCGGGAGATTATAACTGATTATCCAAGGGAATCCTGTGTAGAACCAAAAATCTGTAAGTGGATGTTTCCATATAATCATAGCCATCCGGATAAAGGGTTACCGAAAGAAATTTATGTTCAGGGGATAGCAGTATATATAGGATATCTTGTTTATTCAGTATTGTTGTTTGTAATCCTTCCATTTAATGAGGTGATTTCCAGTTATTTGGCAGTCTGTTATCTTTTTTACTTTGTGATCGTAATGTGGATTTGTGTACATCGGGGAACTATGAAAAGCTTTTATGCCCGTTATAAAATCATGAACAGGTACAATTTTTTCAGAACTGCCTTGCTGGCTAATAAAACACCGTATCCTCAGTTAAAAGGGAAATGTGAAATTTTATCAGAACGTAGAAAAAGAAAGAAAATTTTTGTAATGGTCAGGATGTTGGAAGATGGGGAAGTTATTGAAGATGTTTTGCTCTCAGGATGTAAGAAAGAAGGCAAAAATCAAACGTATCATATGTATGAAATATGCAAAGTAAAATATATCATTTGATGAACTTATGAAAGAATTATGACAGTAGAAATAGTTATTGGGAAGTAGCCGTTGATTTAAAAACAATAAAATGTTTTATCATTTGTTTAGAAAATGAGGTATATATGATAGAGTATTTGGTAAACAGTAAGAAAATAGATCGGAAGAAAAGACCTATTTATTATGTAAAAGAAAAGAGTTTTTTGCTTGAACTTCAGATAGAAACAGATTTTTCAATTTTATTTGGAAATTTGTACTTCGGATTGGATATAGATCTTAACACTGGGAAAGTATAAGCCATATCAGGGTATTCACCCAAAAGGCAATGGAAAAGAAATCATTTAATAATTCCCAAGGCTACGGTTGAAGGTGAGTTAATAGTGTTGTCAAATGATGAGTGGTATCCAGGGCAAGGAATACGCGTGACAGATGGTGATTGGGGAATTCAATATGATTCCAAAACGGGTTGGATATGTGTGGGAAAGAGTGGTGTTGAAATGGTTGGACAGAGTGTAGAGTTCTTAAATAATTGTATTGCTGTGTTAAATGGTAAATCCTTAGAAGAAATTTTTATCCATGCAGATATAATAAAATAGCGGAAATGATACTTAGAGAAAGGCGATAAAAATGAGAAATTCATCTTTATTTTCCGGGGCTTTCCAAGATACCGCCATCACAGATGAAATGACAGGAGAAAAAAATAATTTGACGATACCCAGGATTACGGTTAAAGGTGAGTTAATAGTAATGCCAAATGATGAGTGGTATCCAGAGCAAAGAATACGTATCACGAATGGTGATTTTTTGATGCTATCAGATAACGTATGAGATGCAGTAAAACTGTCAGATAGAGTTGTGAATTCGACAAAAGTAATAAAAAGCAATAAAAAGAAACGAAAGTAAATAAGATTGTTATTGATATGTACAGGAGATAGGGCATATGGAGAAAAAGAAAGTGTATTGTCTCAGAAGGGAACGAGGATTTGAAGATGTTTAAGCGCCAGGAAATCTTTAGAAGCGGTTTAACAGACAAACTACAAAAGGCATGTCATTATATGACCATTATTATTATTGTCCGAGGTAATTATGAGCAGAGCAATAGAGGAAGAAATTATAAAGCAATACATTAAAAAAAATAAGCAGGAACGAATGCTATGGGAACTTAATAATCCCCAAAAGAGGGAAGAGGTCATATGGAGATTTAGTAAACCGGGAATTTTTATTGAGAAGTGTTTGACCCCGATTGGCTATATGGATAAAATACATATGATAGAATATCTATTTAAATTAAGCGGTGTTTCCAATGTCTATTATATCGGTGAAGACTATATAGGATATTTATCGTTAGAACAGGCAGCAGAAAGAGCAAGTATGGGAGAAATCTGTATCATTTACTGTGGGAAAGGTATTGGGTATTACCAGGGTGAACAAGAAATTGGAGCTCCTCCAAGGTTTATGTTGTTAGCGGAAAAATAAATGACAGAGAAAGTGCAGATGATTAGAAACTGAAATATGCGGACAAAGGAGTGGTAGGATATGAATTTATTTATAAATTCGCCCTCTTATTATACACAAGAGTACGGGGTGATTGATGAAATTTATAGAATGTGTGCATACATATCTGAAAATATTGATATAAGGTTATACACAGAATGTCTTGATACGATAGGAATAACACCGATGATAGCACCAGTAGTTGTTCTGAATTCAGGAGGTTGGAAAGAGATCAAGCATGTTAGTTTCACTTATCGTATGGCAGGTATATCATTAAATTCTGATTATGATGCTTATTGCAAGGGCGATATAACTGAAAAAAAGCGAATTCTGATGAAAAATATTCTGCAGTCATTAAAAGTAGTTAAAAAGAAATTGAAAGGAAAATTTGATTATGAGCAAATGGAGCAAGATATAAAAATGTTAGTGCGTATTTGAAAAGTTATTCTCGTGATCTGTGCTCCGATTTTATTCCTTTTTCCATATCAGAGTCTGCTTTCACGATACGTATTATTTTGACAAAAAAATTCTATTGACAAAGTAACATTTGCCATGTATGATTTAAAGCATAAATTAAATCATATAAAACATATTAATAAACTATGAAAAAAGAAAGAAGCAAGCGGGCATATAGAAGAAGATCGTTCCCTGCTTGATTATTAGTTAAACAGAATTATAAACAACTCACTAGACAAACTGGAAGTTTAAAGCTCAAAAAGGTTTAAACTTCCGGTTTGTTTTATTTTATGGCAGATTACACCAGACCGGAATATTTATATTGTGAGAGCAAGCAAAGTGAAGGTTTTAGACTTTGCAAGCGAGGATAAGGTGCAGATTATTGAGGTGTGAGAGATCACAAATCCGGTTGACAGTATGGGAAAGCAGGTGCGGCTGGGTATGGGAATGAAAAAGTGTAAAAAAATAAAACTCAAGGTGATTTCACGTTGCATGAAGTGAAAAACAGTGATAAAATAATAACAAATTTTTGTGGAAATATGAGAACTGTCGCCGTCAGAGGACGGCAAGGAATCCGGTGAAAATCCGGAGCAGATATCCCTACTGTAAGGGGGACGAAAGCAGCAGGCCGTACAAGGCAGCCACTGGGAAACTGGGAAGGCGCTGTAAGTAGGAGGAACCTAAGCCAGGACACAATATACGCAGGCAAAGCAAAATGACAGTGAACGAACGTGTCTGTTGATGCAGACATCACTATATATGAAGTTCAGCAGAAGCTGGGCTCTCTTTGCCTTCCGATTTTGGAAGGTTTTTTTATATTAAAGGAAAGTTCTCCTTTCAGAGAACCCTTGAAATTAAAAATGCCCGCTGG
>UQAW01000127.1 GCA_900539175.1 uncultured Lachnospiraceae bacterium | reverse complement strand
AAAGTTAGCTGAGGGGAAACGAAGAAGCAAGCATAGATGTCAGCACACTCACTCCCCCTCTTTTTTCGTCCGTCCTCCCTCCCCCCACTCAAAACTACTTAATGCTAACCGGAATCCCATACACCACTTCTGTGACTTTGTCTGCTATCTCTGCCATCTGCCGATTAATCTCTCCCAGATAGCTTTGATACGTTCTTGTCTCCTCCGCATATTGAATTCCATCCGAAAAAATCTCATTCGTCACCACAATCAGATTTTCCGACTGCCTGATCAGGCTGCCAATCCCTGCCAGAATCTCACAGACAGTATCCTCCCCAGCCCCTTCCGGCTGAAACATCTCGTTTGCCGTCAGATTCGACATACATTCCAGAAGGACATTCGCCCCGGCGGGCATCCGTACAGACTTCAGTCCTGTATAACACTCCACTGTCTCAAATTCTTTCTCTGCCCGCATCTTCCGATGCCGTGCAATCCGCAGATGACTTTCCTGATCAAACGGATACATGGTCGCAATATAAATCCGCGGTGCCTGTCCCAATTCCAGAATCTTTTCCTCCGCATAGGCTGACTTTCCGCTTCCTGAACCGCCTGTTATCACATGAAACATAAGCTTCCCCCTTAATCCAGCGGCTGATATGCTTCAATAGAAGCTTCCTCAAAGGTACTCATCCCCTTGTACACTGCATCTGCCATATCAAGCAACGGAAATAACGTCACCGCGCCCGTACCTTCTCCCAGACACATATCACAAGTCAGAAAGGCTTCCTTGCCAAGCGCCTCAAGAAGCATGTGTGCTGCAGGCTCTTTCGACACATGAGAGGCAATCATATAATCAAGTACCTCCGGACAGATCCTGCCTGCACAGAGCGCAGCCACACAGGAGATAAAACCATCAATCACAACCGGCATATGATGATAAGCGCCGCCCAGGAACACCCCGACCATACCTGCAATGTCAAATCCCCCTACTTTTGCAAGCACATCCACAGCGTCCTCAGGATTAGGCCGATTCTTTTCAATTGCCTGTTCAATCGCATGAATTTTTCTGCATAACCCATCACTGGAAAGTCCTGCCCCCCTTCCGGTTACTTCCTCCGCCGACTTCTGTAAAAATACTGCCGCCATCGCACTGCTGGATGTGGTATTTCCAATTCCCATCTCTCCAGTTGCCAGAAGTTCGTAACCTGCCTCTTTGAGTTCACCGACAATTCGGATTCCCGTCTCAATTCCCTGAACCGCCTGCTCTCTCGTCATAGCCGGTTCTTTTACCATATTCTTCGTTCCATAAGCAATCTTGCAATTGCGTATACAGGTATCCCTTGCAATGCCCATGTCTACCGGAAAAATATCTGCTCCAGCCTTACGGCACAAGATTCCTGCCGTCGCCTTCTCCTGAAGGAAATTTTCCGACACAATCGCCGTCACTTCCTGACCGCATTGTGTCACTCCTTCCTCCACCACACCATTGTCCGCACAAAGTACGACCAGCGCTTTCTTTTTATAGTGTACCTGTTCTGTCTGCTGAATTCCCGCAATCTGTACAATCACATCTTCCAGCTTTCCCAGACTATGCAGCGGTTTTGCGATGCCATTCCAGTGATCAACCGCACACTGCATGGACACCTGATCAAGTTTTTTGATTCCCTCACATACTTGTTCCAGTTTCATACTTGCTACCCCTTTTCTCTATATCTTATCAAAACATTATATAATTCCATTCAGCTCCTGATACAGATTCTTTGCAAAGCTGTCCGTCATTCCGCTGATATAGTCTGTAACCAGCAATAGACGCAGATACAATTTTTCCTGCTCCGATCTGCCTTTGGAATAATAGTGATAAATCTGCTTGTAATTATCCGAAATCAGATTCACCAGCTTCTGCTCCATCACACCAAGTCTCTGCTCCGTATCATAATTGATAAACGCCGGCACAAAAGAATCCAAAAAATAGGTAATAATCCGATTCGCCGCAACTTCCAGCTTCAAAATCGGCATGGAGGTAAATGCATAAGAATAGGCAATGTCACCCAATGCCTGTGCAATGGCCGCCGCTTTAGTGCCATAAAACAAATCATGTCCGTAACTGCCATCCATAATTTCATCATAATGGCTGATAAATCCATCTCCTGCATGATAAATCAGAATGCTCTGCATTCGAACCATCCAGTTCTGCACCGCATAAAGCTTCGGATTTTTGTCCTTCCGTTCCAGTGCCTTCTGATACTGATGTTCCAGAATGGCGACCGGCTCATTCTCCTCTTTCCCATAGAAAAAATCCAGATGACTGTGTAACTCCTTCACCAACATATCATAAGAAATGCAGCCTTTTTTATATGCATCCTCAATATCCGCTGTACGGTAAGCGATATCATCTGCTGCTTCCAGCAGATAGGTCAATGGATGACGCTTTCCGGTATTGCCGCAGGATTCCCCAATTTTTTGGTATAGCTCTTCTTCCGCATAAAAATATCCCATCTTTTTGTCCTTGATATTTCCACTTACTTTATTAATTCCAATCGAAGGAACCGGATATTTAATAATTGTAGAAAGCAAACCGTACGTCAGATTCATACCATGTTCATTTACCAGAAAATGCAGCTTTGATACCAGACGGAGTGCCTGCGCATTGCCTTCAAAATGATAAAAATCCTCCTGCATCTGCCTGCTTAACACCTTGGTCAGATTTTTCCCTTCAAATTCCAATCTGGACAGATTCTTACCAAACCAGTCACGAATCGCCTCCTCGCCAAAATGCCCAAACGGCGGATTCCCAATATCATGAATCAGACCAGCACACTGCAAGATGTCACAAATCTCCGCCTTCGTCTGAATCCCAAACTCCGGGTCCAATTCCTTTTGTATAATACTTTCTGCCACATTTTGCCCCAGAGACTTTGCCAGAGAGGACACCTCCAGGGAATGGGTCAGTCTTGTACGGATAAAATCACTTTTATCCAACGGAAACACCTGGGTCTTATCCTGCAGCCGTCGAAAAGAAGCGCTCCCGATAATCCGGTGATAATCTTTCTCAAATTCACTCCGCAGATCCCGGCTTTTTGCCTGTCCTGACTTTTTGTATTCCCCTACCCGATGCTCCGATAACAACTGTTTCCAATTCATCCTGCTGCTTCCCATCCCTTTCGCAATCACCTGATCTATCCATTTTCTTTATGATGCAGAAATGGGACAGATCGGTTTCCCTCTGTCCCTTTTCTATCAAATTCCTAAAATTTTCTTTACAATGCCATCCATCTCATCTACTTCAACTACTGTATCATGGAGCACCGGAGCCGTGCGAATCTCTTCGATTGCATTCGGCACTGCTACTTTTGCAGTCTCACAAAGGGCGTCAATCTGTTCCATATCCGTCATGGAATCAAATTTTTCTCCGTCAATCGCATGAAGTACACTTCTCGCAAATTTGTATGGACTTGCGGTGGATGCGATGACTGTCGTTGTCTTATCACCGGTTTCAGCTTCGTATTTTTGATATACGGCGGCCGCTACCGCTGTATGTGTATCAATCACATATCCGGTGTCCTCATATAACTTCTTAATCACCGCTGCTGACTCTTCTTCTTTCGCATAATTGCCGTAGAAATCTGCAAGCTGTGCTTTCATCGCTTCCGTAATCTCATATTTTCCGTCTTTGGAAAGAGCACCCATCATCTCTTTGTTCTTTTCCTCAGAGCCGGCAATCTTATAGATCAGACGCTCCAGATTACTGGAAATCAGGATATCCATAGACGGTGAAGAAGTCAGGATAAATTCACGATTTCTGTCATAACTCCCTGTACGGAAGAAATCATACAACACTTTATTCTCATTGGACGCACAGATCAGCTTACCGATTGGAAGACCCATATTCTTTGCATAATATGCAGCAAGAATGTTGCCAAAGTTACCAGTGGGAACAATTACATTCATCAGCTCGCCATCTGAGAGTTTCCCCATCCGCACCAGAGAAGCATACGCATACACATAATATGCAACCTGCGGTACCAGACGTCCGATATTGATCGAGTTTGCGGAACTGAACTGAAAACCTTCCTGATCCAGCTCTTCTGCCATCTCTTTATTATTAAAGATATTTTTAACACCCGTCTGTGCATCATCAAAATTGCCGCGGATTGCCACAACATATGTATTCTTTCCCTTCTGGGTCACCATCTGCTTTTCCTGAACCGGACTTACACCGTCCTTCGGATAAAATACAATAATTCTGGTTCCCGGCACATCTGCAAATCCTGCCATAGCAGCTTTTCCTGTATCACCGGAAGTAGCTGTAAGAATAACAATCTCGTTCTTTACATCATTCTTCTTCGCTGAGGTTGTCAAAAGGTGCGGAAGAATGGAAAGCGCCATATCCTTAAATGCGATCGTTGCTCCGTGGAACAGCTCCAGATAATAAGCTCCATCCGCCTCGCGTAAAGGTGCAATCTCCTTTGTATCAAATTTTTCATCGTAAGCTTTGGCGATGCAGGACTTTAACTCGTCTTCCGTAAAGTCTGTAAAGAAACGGCTCATAACCTCATAAGCCACTTCCTGATAACTCATCTTCGCAAGCTTGGCAACCGGAACCTCCAGTGAAGGAATCTGAAGCGGTACGAACAATCCTCCGTCATCCGCCAGACCTTTTAAGATTGCCTGAGAGGCAGTTACTGTACTTCCATCACCACGGGTACTCTTATATAATACTTCCATTGTATCTCCCATCCTTCTAAGTCATTTTCCTGTTTACGGAACACGCTCTCATATCCCGATGATTTTTACACGTTACCGTAATAGCTTCATCTTCCTTGTAGATTATAGCATAGGAATCCCCCTCTGACAACTACGAAAATCGCCGGAAATCTTACAGAAAAGCAGCAAAAAAACTTGTCAATCTGTCATTTCCCGGATGTAAATATGCAATTTATGTTGTTTTACATTTGCGAAAGATGTATAATATTTGTATTATTACAAATGAGGGAGGAATTTCAATGCAAAAAGGAATTAAAGTCGTGCGCTGGATATTCAGTATCCTGTTTATTCTAGTCGGTCTCGGAAGTTTCGCTGACGGAGCGTTTTTATTTGCGCTTCTGACTACGCTTTTCGGAGTATCACTGCTGCCAATTGTATGGCAACTATTACAGCACAAAGGAATTGTGTTAAAGAAATGGATTCCGGTCGCGATACCAGTCATCCTGTTTTTGGGATGTATGATTACAGCCCCCAAAATCCAAAAGACACCGACAGCTGAATCTGTAAAATCAGTTGCAGAGGCAACAAATGAACCTACAAAAAAACCTGCTTCTACACCTGCCGTGACAGTTACCGCAACTCTGACTCCAACAGAAACTCCGACCCCGGAACTCACTCCAACTGCCACGCCAACACCAAAGGAAACTGCAGCATCTGGGACTGCCTCGGAACCCTCAAAGGCAGCCGCCACATCAGCAAATGCCCCAAAGGAAAGTTCTGCTTCCGTTCAGGAGCAGCCAACAGCCCAGTCCACGCCAGAAGTTACTCCGGAAATCACAGAAGCACCTGTTGCTGAGAATACCACCGAAATGGTCTGGATATCTGAAACCGGTTCAAAATATCACAACAAACCGGACTGCGGAAAAATGAATCCCAACAAAGCATATCAGATTTCCCGGAGCGATGCCGAATCCCAGAACTATGGAGCATGTAAAAAGTGTTATTAATCAACTACAAAATAAGGTAAAGTTATTAATTGAAACAAAAAATATTCCCACAAGAATATCAGGTATTGGAAAACCTTGATTCCTGTGGGAATATTCTTATCTCTAATTGCCGGCAGACCATATCTCTTACCAAATTTACATAAACCACATCCACAGTGTATTTTACCTTTTGAATATTGTCCATCACACTTATACCAGTCAACCCCATACACTGCATTGCTTATATGTTTTTTTCTTTGTATTGGCATCTATCAAGGTTATAAAACGCTTACAGGTTGCATATGTGGACTCTCATTTTTATAGTTCTATCACTCTGAAACATTTTATATTCTCTCCTCATTAATCAATTAGCGAACCGCTACATAACGGTAATGGGGCATATCCACACCGCGGTAATGCTTTGTCCAACTGTCTGCTACCGTCATGCCGTTTCTTACCGCTACATTCTGAGAGGGTGTGTTCGTGTCCCGGATAATAGAGCAAACCTCATCAGCGTTCAATATTTTAAACGCATATTTCTTACACGCCTTGGCTGCTTCTGTGGCATATCCCTTATGCCAATACCGCCGCTGAAAAAGATATCCGATCTCCAGAACTTCCTTATCCTTCCACGGCTGCATGGTAAGTCCGCATTGCCCGATCATTTCATCTGTTTCTTTTAGAACAACCGCCCATAAACCAAATCCCTATTTTTGATAACGGGAAATTTGTCTGTCAAGCCACTCCAATGCTTCTGTATCGCTGAATGCTCCTTCATAAGCATTTTTCCCATCCAGCATCTGTCTTTGCGTCAAAATACTCCTGCAGCAGAAAACCCATTCGGTTTATACCAGTCGCTCAAGATTACCCGATTGTATTGCCTCAATATTTTGTGTGGTCCGTTCCTTTGTCCAATTCCAGCAGCCGTGCAATCACATCCTCTGAAAACCGCTTACGAATCGGTTTTCTTCACTAATCTCTTGCTGAAAATATTCATGCTCTGCCTCTGCCAATGCGTATAAAATCCAAAAGGCACTTTCAGACATCTTTAGATTAGAAGCAATCCTGTAATAGATTGCTTCAATCTTTTTTGTTTGAAAATTTAGAGTTTTCATCAAAATATTTATATGAGTTGCCCGACAAATGGACAACCAATAGCACTTTGAAAACTTAACACATGAA
>UQAW01000126.1 GCA_900539175.1 uncultured Lachnospiraceae bacterium | reverse complement strand
TTGCGCTGACTTCGGAGTGCGCCCGAAGATCCACTTGCTGTGAACACTTAGGCGCAAAGGCTTTCTTGAGCGTCTTAGGGAGAACGCAAGAGAGCGGGTTGAAAAAATGCTTGTACCAAGATGTACGTTCAAATTTGTGTTCTGTCGGTGTGCGATTGGGTAGGCGTAGCGGTGCTACGATGACTCAATCGCACATCAACAGGGCGCAAATTGGGACGTACAGATTGGTGCAATGATTTTTGCAACACACTCTGGCTGAGGGGAAACGCAGAAGCAAGCAAAGCTCTATGAACTTCGCCTGCCCCTCTTTTTTCCGTCCGTCCCCCAAATATCGTGGTGCCTTATCCCTTACGTAATTGCCATCTTATTCCGAAGTGTCTCCAGAAAACTGGTATCACTGATTTTAACAATCAGCGTATCCCTTCCTGATTTTTGAATCTCAATCCGGTCACCGCTGACCATAGGCGCCCTGGTATCCCCGTCAAAAGTAGCCACTGCATGTTCTGTCTGCCCGTCTCTGCCCGAACCGATCTCCACCGCAATCTTATCTCCATCCGGAAAAATAATGCTTCTGGTATTCAATGTATGCGGTGCCAGGGGCGTCATTAGCAGAAGAGAGGCTGATGGTGAAATAATCGGACCTCCCGCCGACAAACTATATCCTGTAGAACCGGTGGGCGTGGAGATAATAATCCCATCTGCTTTGTAAGAATTCAGAAATCCGCCATTGACATAATTATGATACCGCACCACACGAAGCGCCCCTTCCCTGGTAATCACAATATCATTCAATGCAAGATCTACAGCCGCCAATTTTCCCTTATGATAAACACTGCCCGTAAGCATCATCCGCCGCTCAATCTGATACTCGTCACGCATCAGATGATCCAGCGCAGAATACATGGTTTTCTGATCCAACTCCGCCAGATATCCAAGCGTTCCAAGATTCACACCTAACAGCGGAATCCCAAGATCCACCACTTCTCTTGCAGCCCGCAGCAGCGTCCCATCACCGCCCAGTACTAGGATACATTCCACATCTTTTGGAATCTGCCGGTCTCTATGATCCATCTCCTCTTTGATATAGCAGATACATCCATGCTTCTCCAGATAACCGGAAATTTCATGGGTTACTGTCAACTGCCGATCCTTCAGTGTATTGGTTATGATATAAAATCGTTTCATCTTATCTTCCAGTCAATCTTATGTTTCATTTCAACGGACATGTTGCTGACTCTGTCCTCAATCCAATGTTCCATGTGCCTCTTTCACAGTTTCCTTTACTGGAAGCCGGTCAGCCTCTATCGGTTCAGCCGCCTTCCGAACATGAAGAAGATACTCGATATTCCCCTCCGGTCCTTTGATCGGTGAGTACTCAAGGTGTAAAAGCTCAAATCCGATTTCCGCAGCAAATTCCATCACCTTGCAGATTACCTCTTCATGAACCGCCGGGTCTCTGACAACGCCTTTTTTTCCAACCTTTTCACGTCCCGCTTCAAACTGCGGCTTGATCAGGCAGACCAGTTCCCCGTCTTTCTCCATCAATTCCCGAACCGGTCCCAGTACTTTAGTAAGAGAAATAAAGGATACATCAATGGATACAAAAGAAGGCCGCTCCTGAATATCCTCCGGAACAACATAGCGGATGTTGGTTCTCTCCATACAGACAACCCGTTCATCATTCCGCAGCTTCCAGTCCAATTGTCCGTGTCCCACATCCACCGCATAAACCTTTACCGCCCCATTTTGCAGCATACAATCTGTAAACCCTCCCGTGGAAGCGCCCACATCCATACAGACCTTTCCGTCCAGCATCAGGTTAAAATGTGTCATAGCTTTCTCAAGTTTCAGTCCGCCCCGGCTTACATAGGGAAGTGGATTTCCTTTCAGGGTAATATCCACGGTATCAGCAAACATGGTTCCTGCTTTATCTTCTCTTTGTCCGTCCACCAGCACATCCCCGGCCATAATAACAGCCTTGGCTTTCTCTCTGGAAGCTGCCAGACCACGCTTTACCATAAGTACGTCCAAACGCTCCTTCATTTTACTGTTGCTCTCCTGTCTCTTTCTCTATACTTCTCCACACTTTCTGCAATTCCCTGTGCATCTATCCCGGTTATCCTTTCCTGATATTCCACACTTCCGTGAGAGATAAACGTATCCGGAAGCGCCAGAATCTCAACATCTGCATCCAGTCTGTTCTCTTTCACAAACGTAAGCACCTGCTCTCCGAACCCGCCGGTCTTTACATTTTCCTCCACCGTAAACAAACACTGATGGGATTTTGCCAGTTTCTGTACCACCGCCTGATCAAAGGGCTTCACAAAGCGCATGTTCACAAGTGTTGGATTCCACCCCTTACTCCGTAGCACCTCCACTGCTTTTTCTGCCGCCCGGACTCTGCTCCCGACAGCCAGAATTGCAACCTCTTCTCCATGATAAATCCATTCTGCTTTCTGATACTCCACCGGAGCCCGATATTCCTCAAGCCCTGTGTACGCCTCTCCCCTCGGATAACGAATTGCCACCGGCCCATCATAATGAACAGCGAATTTCATCATATCCGAAAGTTCCCACTTATTTTTCGGTGCCATAACTGTCATATTCGGCATCATATTCAGGTAAGACAGATCAAATACTCCCTGATGGGTTTTTCCATCATTTCCAACCAGTCCTCCCCGGTCAATGGCAAATACCACATGTAAATTCTGCATACACACATCATGCATAATCTGATCAAATGCCCGCTGCAGGAAGGAAGAATAAATTGCCACAACCGGAATCAGACCGCCAAGTGCAAGACCTGCTGCAAATGTTACCGCATGTTCTTCTGCAATCCCCACATCAAAAAAACGGTCAGGGAACATATTTGCAAACCGCTTAAGACCCACACCCTCTTTCATGGCTGCCGTAATTGCCGCAACCTCCGGCTCCCTGTCTCCCATTTTCCGCATCACGGTCGAGAAAATATCCGTCCAGGTAGGATTCGAACGTTTGCTTGGCAAACCTGTCTCTATCTCAAACGGAGAAGTTCCGTGAAACCGGGAGGGATGCCGCATGGCAGGCTCATATCCCCTGCCCTTTTCGGTAAGCACATGTACCATAACAGGCCCTTCAAAACGTTTTGCCTCTTGAAAAACCCGGATTAGTTTTCTTGTATCATGACCATCCACCGGTCCCAGATACGTAAGTCCCATATTCTCAAAAAACATTCCCGGAATCACAAACTGCTTGATACTGCTCTTGGTTCGCCTGAGTGTATCAACCATTCCTTTGCCTACCCCCGGAATCTTTTCCAGGGTATGTGTCACTCCCATCTTCAGGTCCGTATATGCAGATGCCATCCGAACATCCGCCAGATAACTGGATATCCCGCCGACATTGGGGGAGATAGACATTTTATTATCATTTAATACAATAATAAAGTTCTTCTTCAGTTCAGCAGCATTGTTCATGGCTTCATATGCCATACCTCCGGTAAGTGCCCCATCACCGATCACCGATACCACGGTATATTTTTCCTTTTTCAGATCCCGGGCTTTTACATAACCCAGCCCCGCCGAAATAGAAGTGGAACTGTGGCCCGTATCAAAGGCATCACAATCACTTTCCTCTCTTCTCGGAAATCCGCTGATTCCTCCTTCCCGGCGCAGTTTCTCAAAAGACTCTTTCCTTCCGGTCAGTATCTTATGGGTATATGCCTGATGACCCACATCCCAGATTAATTTATCTTTTGGAAAATTCAGCACCCGGTGCAGAGCAATCGTCAATTCCACCGCCCCCAGATTCGATGCGAGATGTCCGCCGGTCTTACTAAGTGATTTCACCAAAAATTCCCGGATTTCATCCGCAAGTTCCGGAAGCTGCTGTTCCGGTATGAGCTTAACATCATTCGGTTTCTTTATCTGTTCCAGCATAGTAATTTCATCCTTTCAGCATCTGCGCCTGTACGCAGGAAGGAAATGACATTTATTTTTTCCTCAATGCAAGGTAGTTTAGTAATTCTTTCATAAATGCTTTTTCGCCCGGCAGCGTTTCCAATAACCGGACAGCATCCGAAGTCAGCCGTTCCACTTCTTTCCCGGCTCCCTCAACGTCCAACAATGTCACATACGTTGTCTTATGATTCTTCTCATCGCTGAACACTGGTTTTCCAAGTTCCTCCGTTGTACTGGTCACATCCAGAATATCATCCTGAATCTGAAACGCCAGCCCAATCTTTCTTCCAATCTGTTCCAGACAGGATACTTCGCCTCTGGAAGCGCCTCCCAATATGGCACCGATCATAAGCGGCGCCTCCAGAAGTGCAGCCGTCTTATTCAGATAGATGTAATCCAACATTTCCTTTTCCATTTGATGCACCTCTTGTTTTTCATTGGTCACATCCACACTCTGTCCGCCCAGCATTCCACGTATTCCTGTTTTTCTTGCCAGCACAGCCAGTGCTTCAATTGTCTTTTGCTTGTCATCCGGATAAGAAAATGCACCGATCGCCGTCTCATACGCAAGATTTAAAAGTGCATCCCCGCTTAAAACTCCTAGCGCTTCCCCGTAAACTGCATGTGTTGTCTTCTTACCTCTCCGATACAAATCCCCATCTATAGCAGGAAGATCATCATGAATCAGAGAATGTGTGTGAATCATCTCTATTGCCGCCATAAACGGTTCAATCACTGCATGATTTCCGCCGTACATCTGATAACTTTCCCACATCAAAAGAGGACGGATTCTCTTTCCGCCTGCTTTTATACTATAATTGAGAGCCTCAATCAATTTTTTTGGAAAACCCTCTTCTTTTGGCAGGAATCGTAAAATAACCGATTCCACCTCTTTTGTCTTTCTGTCTAATTCCTCTTTAAAACTCACTTAACTCACCATTCTTATTTATCTGAAGCATCTTCTTCTCAACAGTATCAATCTTACTATTACACGTTTTTAACAATTCCATGCCCTTTTTATAAACCTGAAACGATTCCTCCAGACTAATATCCGGACGCTCCAACTGTTCCACCATCTTATCCAACATCGCAAATGAATCTTCCAATGTCTGTTCTTTCTTGTCCGCCATATCTGCTCCTTTAATCTCTCCTAATCGGCGTGATTCCTTCAATCTGCGCATCAAGTGCTCCGTCACTGACCTGAATCCGCACCTTACTTCCCACCTTCACCTGCTGTACCCGAACAACCGCCGCACCGGATTCATCTTCCACATAGGAAAATCCCTGATTTAGTTTATCAAGGGGAGATAATCCTTTCATCTGCTGAATATACATCTGCATTCGATGCTTTCGATCTGTCAGCACCCATTTCATCCGATTCTGCAGCCGTTCCTCAACTTCCAACAGCCTCTGTCTCTTTTCAAAAATCTGATTTTGGGGACTTAGATAATTCCACCTTGCCTCATATCCTTCAACTTTTCTCCGATATAATAAGATCCGATTCTGCATCGCATACTGAAGACGATTTTGATACGCCTCTATCTGCTCCAGAATCCCCCGGATATCTGCCACCGCAAGCTCCGCTGCTGCCGAAGGCGTCGGTGCACGCAGATCTGCTACAAAATCTGCAATTGTTGTGTCTGTTTCATGACCGACGGCTGAAATAACAGGCGTATTACACTGGAAAATAGCCCGCGCCACTACTTCTTCATTAAATGCCCAGAGATCCTCAATCGAACCGCCGCCTCTGCCCACGATAATAAGATCCAGATTCATCTGATCGAGCGCCTCAATTCCAGCGGCAATACTTTCCTTTGCCCCCTCGCCCTGAACAAGCGCCGGATAAAGGACAATCTGAATATACGGATTCCGCCGGTAAGAAATATTGCGGATATCCTGAATGGCAGCTCCTGTGGGTGCCGTCACCACGCCGAGCCGTCTGACATAAGACGGAATCTGCTGCTTATATTCCGAAGCAAACATCCCCATCTCTTCCAATTCCGCTTTAAGTGCAAGAAAGCGTTCATATAATATGCCCGCTCCCTCCAGTTTAATATCCTTCGCATATAGTTGATAGCGTCCGTCACGCTCATAAACATTGACACTGCCGCCGACCACGACCTTATCTCCGTCCTTCATCCGAAAAGCCAGACCTCTCCTGTTTCCCGCAAACATTACACAGGCAATCGTTCCCATCTCATCTTTTAAAGAAAAGTAAATGTGCCCCGACGTATGATACTTACAGTTACTGACTTCCCCGCGTACAAACATACGATTCAGCATAAAATCCTGCTGAAACATCTGCTTGATATAAGTATTGACCTGTCCTACGGAATATACGCTGCTCACCTTATTCTCCTGCTTGTTCTGTCAAATGTTTTTCTTCCTCTTCTTTGGAACACTTTTCTTTTGATACCTTCCCAAGAATTCCATTGATAAAAGATGCAGATTCATCTCCTCCGAAACGCTTTGCAATCTCAACCGCCTCATTAATCGCCACACGAACCGGAATCTCCTCATCATAAATCATCTCATATACCGCAAGACGCAGAATATTCAAATCCACTTTACTCATCCGGCTTGTTTTCCAACCGGTTGTACACGCATTCAATACTCCATCAATGACATCCATATGCTCGCGGACATGTTGATACTTCCGTTCCATGTATATCTGATCCTTCTCACTTAAACCCTCGCGTTCCTGATCCAGATTCTCAAAATATAAATTCAGCTGCTCAGGCATCTCCTCCTTACTGTTGAAATCACCCATAAAAAGGAGTTTGAATATGCTCTCCCGCAATTCACTTCTGTTCATCCTATATCCTCCAAATTCCGTACCACTCATGAAAGCCGATTGCTCCGCACTTCGTGCTCCCGCAATCGCCGCCAGTATTCGTAATCCGGGCTGTCGCCCTCCTTACTCATACCGGCTTGCCCGTCCAATATCCATGACCCTGCGTGTGCA
>UQAW01000125.1 GCA_900539175.1 uncultured Lachnospiraceae bacterium | reverse complement strand
TTGCCCCCTATGATACACGGATTGCTCCGCATTTCATGCTCCCGCAATCCTAAAAACATTCGAAATCCGCCCTATTCGGGCTGCTTTCTCATGTTTTACGGGTCCCAAAGTCATGCCTTTTCATGCAAGCATGAAAAGCATAACCTTTTGACCCTAGTATCAAACATATTATTAAATACGAAAAGTATTGTAAGGGATGATAGCAGAAATGTCAAGTGGGAAGGAGGTGCAAAATATAAAAACAATAGTAAACGGACATGTCTGCTACTGGAAAGGGAGTCGGATTGTCACACTACAATTCTGGTACCCGAGAATCTCTGTAACATCGCTGTACTGGAAGGGGTGACGGATCGGAACTCCTTAAAGCTGAGGGGCGTTGTACAAGCTCAATAAGGAATCGTTATCCTTTTTTTGATTTAAGGCTCCTCAAATCTGGGCACTCACGCCTATTTGGGCTTCGTTCACTCACAACCATTTGGTTGTCAGTCCGGGACAAATGTCCTTCATCTTTCTTTTTTGACGGTTCCTAAAATTATCGGGGACGTTGTTCGTCCTTTGGTACAAGTGAGGATGAATATTTTAAAGGTGAAGTGCTTTGCAGCTGTAAGCGTCCTGAATTTAGCTCTGTTCTTGATGAAGCAGGATTCTTGCTTATCGTCTGTTGGCTCTTTCAGAGAAGGCTTCTAACACAAGATCATATTCATTGAGGTTCGGCATTGGTTTAAGAGAACGGTAATAACTATAAAAATTTTCATATTGGTTAATGGGAACAAGGGACAGTGCAGAGGAAAAAAAACGGATTGGCTTGTTAATGATTATATACCATGGTATCAGATTACTTCATTAGCAGGAGACGGTGGCAGTGGTAAAACAACTGTATGGTGTGCGCTTGCGGCAGCAATAAGTAGTGGAACCAGACCTTTTTTCTTGATAGACTTGTGTCATTTAACTTCTCTAAATGCGACCCCGAAAAAGTAATGTTTTTTCTGCTGAAAATACCGCCCATTTTCCTGTTATTAGGATATGGGCGGCTGCAGTCAGATATCAAGCTGTGAGAAGTCAATGGAAAGATCAGGATAGATTCCAGCTTTGACAGACTCGCTAAAGGAATATTCAATGGTATCCTCGGATTCAAAATTCCAGATTAGTATTCTGTTTTTGTCCGGGTCCACGATCCAGTATTCCCGGACCCCTGCAGAGTGATATTTGAAAAGTTTTATGGAGTAATCTATTCGCCTGCTGCCAGGTGAGACAATTTCAATGACCCAATCCGGAGCACCGGAACAGCCTTTGTCTGTGAGTTTGTTTTTGTCACATATGACACTGATATCCGGTTCTACATAGTTTTTATCATCTGCATTCAGAAAAACGGCAAACGGTGCGATATAAGGTTTGCAGGAACCGCCTTTGGAGTCAATGTAATCTGCAATTTTTCGGTATAGAGTTCCGGCAATTTCCTGATGTTTTCGGGTAGGTGGAGCCATGTTATAGATACGTCCGTCAATGAGTTCGGCTCTGGTGCCTTCCGGTAGTGCATAGATATCATCTGTCGTGTAGAGTCTTTCTTGTGGTAATGGCATGGTAACACATCCTTTCATAGATAGTATAGGGTTATGGGGCGGCAGTTATTCTGATTTATGGTTATCACGTCCAATTGTCTCATTGATGGCACGAACGACAAATGCGTTCATGCTCTCGCCCATTTTGTCAGAGTGGCTTTTGATAACGGTCTTTCGTCCTTTGGGGACTCTTATTCGTATGTCTTCTACAGTCTCAGTAAGATACTTTTTTGCTGACCGTGCTTGTGCTTCTGTATAGCGGCTTTTCTTTTCTTCTGGCATGGTACATCTTCTTTCTTTGAAATAATGGGGCGGAGAGACAAAGTGTCACCTTTTCTACCTTACGCTCATATTATAGCATTTGTATATATATGTATCCATAGATAAAGTGCACATATACCAGATGCTATGGGAACATAGAAATTGTACGTTGTGTCAGCAGACAAAAACTTTTAGGGCAGAGATAAAATGTTCTGGACAACAGCGGTTTTGTGGAAGATAATAAAAGTACTGGGGTGCCTGATTGAAATGGTCAGGTACTATCCGGACAGAAATAAAAAATATTTTTTGTCCCATACTTGACACGTCCGCATACACTTCGCCATACATTTGCTACCAGAGGGTTAGAAAATGGAATTCAACCAAAGGTAATGCAGGAGCTTCTGGGAGATACCAGTATTACTATGACATTAGACATTTATTCTCATGTTTTACCGGATACTAAAGCTGCAGAAATACAGAAAGTTCAAATATGTTTTAAGAGAAAGCCACCTGCTGCTGGGTGGTTTTTCTATATTTTTTAAATTGGTGTAAAAATGGTGTACAACCTATTTTTTTGTATTGGGAAAAGATGTATTGATGGTACCCTGAAGGGCTGAAAAGCCCCTAAAATAGACAAAGTGAAACCCCGGTAGGGGAGCTACCGAGGTTTCGAGGGGAGTATAAATAATTAATAAGGGGTTATTAATTGTAAAAAAAATTTTTTGAAGGGTAAATTCTTTTTACACGAATTATTATAATACAGAAACTGGAAAAATGCAACAATTAAATTTTGTTAATATTTGATAATTTTTTTGCACCCTTTTTGGATGATATTACGGTTTGTAAGAAAAAATAAAGAAATTTGCCTGAAAAGCATTGGAAATCAGAGGAATTGGTAAAGAAATTTCAATATGATTGATATCTGTTTTTAGAACGTATCTGAAAATTCATTCTCGCAGTCTGCAGGCTGTAGTCTTGAAAAATTTTATGAATATTTTCAGTTATTTACCGCATACTAAGAGCGTAATCACTTAACAAAAGGAGGACTTACAACATGTCAAAGAATTATAGTGATGATTATAATTACGCTCAGAATGAAGCAACCAATGAATCCGGACAGAATTGCGGAAAAAATTCTCAGGGAGAAAATGCATCCAAGAACGCAACTTCCAAGAACGCAACTTCCAAGAACGCAACTTCTAAAAATGCAACTTCTAAGAATTGTCATAGATCAGATGCCGACAACAAACAGCAGAGCAAGTATTAATCTGTTGCACATGATTGGCTGAAGCCAGGGTATAAGCTTTTAGAAGTAAAGCAGAATTGTGCGGATGGAAAAATCTGCTGACAGACTTGCGGTAGGATGAAATTGGGACTTCCGCAAGTCTGTGAAATTCTGTGCTACATAAACTGTCGATTGCGAAACTCTCCGGGAGGCGTTTTAGAAGCCGTTCTCACTGAACCGGGGACATTTGTAAGATCTGGTGTCTGAATACAATTTGCTGCCATATAATATTGTAAAAAAAGAAGAAGGTTTTTTATGTGAATCGTCCTGAAATTATTTCCGCTGATGAGTTGGACGGATATGTCCATCGAAACGGAGTGTTAATCATAGATCTGAGAAGCAGAGAAGAGTTTGAACAGTCCCATATTGCAGGGGCAGTCAATATTTCTTATGATGACTTTGATGAAAGTATTCCTCTGCCCAGAAATAAGCTTTTAGTTCTTTACTGTGACAGGGGTTCCGCCAGTCTGGCAAAAGGCAGGGAACTGGTGGAGGAAGGGTACCGGGTGCAGTCCGTAGCCGGGGGAATTCATGCCTATCGAGGAAAATATCTTGTAAGAGAATAGTCTAATATTTTTGCTGCCCCCGGAAGAAAACAATTCCTGAAAGGGGATTTTCCGGGGGATTCTGACGATTGGTACTTGTTCATTTTTGTGTATTCTTGTATACTGATGATTAGGACTTGTTCAGAAATAACTTTTAATATTGCTTGCCTAATTCTATGCACTATGTTAAAAGTTATTTCTGAACAATTCCTTAGTGACATAGAAACAGCGAGATTGTGCATGGAGGAAAATGGAAGATGAAATATATGTTTGCATCGGATATACATGGTTCTGCAAGTTTCTGCCAAAGAATGTTGGAAGCTTACGACAGAGAAGGTGCACAGAAGCTGGTGCTTTTGGGAGATTTGCTGTACCATGGTCCGCGTAATGATCTGCCGGAAGAATATGCGCCGAAGAAAGTGATTGCGATGCTGAATGAACGCAAAGAGGAGATTCTCACTGTACGTGGGAATTGTGATGCACAGGTAGACCAGATGGTTCTGGAGTTTCCGATCCTCGCCGATTATGCGGTTATTTTTGAGGAGGGCAGAACTTATTATCTAAGTCACGGTCATGTATATCATGAGGGAAATCTTCCGCCACTGAAAAAAGGAGATGTGTTCGTATATGGACACACACATGTACTGCGGGCAGAGGAAAAGGATGGACAGGTTTATCTGAATCCGGGAAGTGTTTCTCTTCCAAAGGAGGGGAACATTCCGACGTATGCAGTTCTGGAGGACGGAAGATTTACAATTAAAGGATTTGACGGGACAATCGTCAAGGAATTGGAGCTATAATAGATGGAAACATTTGATTTGATAACCCCCTGCCATTTTGGACTGGAAGCGGTGATGAAACGCGAGATTCTGGATTTGGGATACGAGATTCAATCGGTGGAAGATGGTAAGGTGACATTTACAGGAGATGCACAGGCTGTAGCAGATGCCAATGTCTTTTTGCGGACTACAGAACGGGTGCTGATTCAGGTTGGGAAGGTAAGAGCAGAGACCTGGGATGAATTGTTTGAAGCTGTGAAGGCCATGCCTTGGGAACGTTTTATTCCCAAAGACGGCAAATTCTGGGTAGCAAAAGCAAACTCGGTAAAAAGTAAGCTGTTCAGTCCCTCGGATATCCAGTCCATTGTCAAAAAAGCAATTGTGGAGCGGTTGAAAAAGATTTACCATATAGAATGGTTTCCGGAGGATGGAGCCAGTTATCCGATTCGTGTATCGATTTTAAAAGATATCGTGACGGTTGGAGTGGATACATCAGGTGTTTCCTTACATAAACGGGGATATCGTCAGTTCACTGCCAAAGCACCGATTACGGAGACTCTGGCGGCGGCGCTTCTGATGCTGACGCCCTGGCGCGGCAACCGCGTTCTGGTAGATCCATTTTGCGGCAGCGGAACATTTCCGATTGAGGCTGCAATGATGGCAGCGGATATTGCTCCTGGTATGAACCGGAACTTTCTGGCAGAAGATTGGAAGCATGTTGTACCGCGGAAATGTTGGTATGATGCAATGGATGAGGCAAAGGAACGAGTGCGCCAGGATGTAGAAACTGATATTCAGGGATTTGATATTGATGGGGATGTGATAAAAGCAGCCCGGGAAAATGCAAAGCTGGCAGGGGTGGATCACCTGATTCATCTTCAGCAGAGACCGGTCAGTGCATTGTCTCATCCAAAGAAATATGGATTCATTGTGACAAATCCGCCGTACGGAGAACGCTTGGAGGAAAAAAAGGATCTGCCGGAACTTTATCGGACGCTGGGAGCGCGCTATGAAGCGCTTGATTCCTGGTCTATGTATTTGATTACCAGCTATGAGGATGCACAGCGTTGTCTGGGCAGAAAGGCAGATAAAAACCGGAAGATCTATAATGGGATGTTGAAAACTTATTTTTATCAGTATCAGGGACCGAAACCTCCCAGAAGATCCAAAGCGGTGCAGTGACACTCCAAAGAATGGAAAGAGGCATGAAGGATGAAGAAGATTATATTTGCAACCGGCAATGCCGGTAAGATGAAAGAAATCAGAGAAATCATGGAGGATCTGCAGATTCCGGTATTGTCCATGAAAGAGGCAGGACTGGAAGCGGAGATTGTAGAAGACGGTACAACCTTTGAGGAGAATGCGGTGATTAAGGCAAAAGCAATCGCCGGGCTTTCTAAGTGCCGGAATGAGGACGTTGTGGTGTTGGCAGATGATTCCGGACTTGAGATTGATTATTTGAATAAAGAGCCGGGAGTGTATTCTGCGCGATATATGGGCGAGGATACTTCTTACCGGATTAAGAACCAAAACCTGATAGAACGTCTTGAGGGTGTGCCAGACGAGCAGCGGACAGCACGTTTTGTATGTGCGATTGCAGCGGTTCTGCCTGACGGCAGAGTGGTTACTACGAGAGGTGTGATTGAAGGAAAAATCGGATACGAAGAGAGAGGTACCAATGGGTTCGGATACGATCCGATTTTCTATCTTCCGGATATGAGCAGAAGTACGGCAGAATTGACACCAGAGGAGAAGAATGCTGTCAGCCATCGCGGCAATGCACTTCGTCTTATGAAAGAAGAATTACAAAAGCAGGCATAGGTGCGTGAGGGAGGTACAATATGAGGATATTAATTGTAAGTGATACCCATGGTCTCGGTGAGAATCTGATTAAGGCTCTGGAGGAAACAGCGCCGATTGATGCATTGATTCATTGCGGAGATCTTGAAGGGCAGGCAGAATACATACGGATGTTAGCAGGCTGTCCCTGTTATATGGTAGCAGGAAATAATGATTGGGGTACAGATTTAAGAAGGGAATTGGAATTTACCCTGGATGATTATCGGATTTTTGTGACACATGGCAATCAATATGGTGTGTCTATGGGATACGAGCGTTTGAGGGATGAGGCAAGGAGCCGTGAAGTGCAGATTGCCATGTTTGGTCATACACACAGACCTTTGATTGAAGAACAGGGAAATCTTGTATTATTGAATCCGGGTTCTTTGAGTTATCCCAGGCAGATGGGAAGAAGACCCAGTTATCTTTTAATGGAAATTGACAGAGAACATCAGGCGCATTATACGATCTGCTATCTTTAAGCAGGGGCAGGCAAGTGCCTGTTCCCTGCAGATTTTTGCCGGAAATGTAACGTTTTAAAACAGGGTTGAAAAAAGTGTCAAAAGTTTTTGAAAAAAAGTGTTGACATTTCCGGAATCCTATAATATACTATTACTTGCGTTGAGCGCTTGAGTAAAAAGCAAAGCGCAAAACGACAAAGAAAACACACTTCGGGGTGTGGCTCAGCTTGGCTAGAGCGCCTGGTTTGGGACCAGGAGGTCGCAGGTTCGAATCCTGTCACCCCGACTGTGCGGGTGTAGTTCAATGGTAGAACACCAGCCTTCCAAGCTGGATACGTGGGTTCGATTCCCATCACCCGCTT
>UQAW01000124.1 GCA_900539175.1 uncultured Lachnospiraceae bacterium | reverse complement strand
GATTACGAATACCGGCGGCGATTGCGGGAGCACAAAGTGCGGAGCAATCGCCTTTCATGAATGGTGATGTCTGCGTCAGCAGACATGTCCGTTTTCTATGCAAAAAAAGCAGAAGGAAAACAGAAAAGGAACCGTCACATCTGTACGACTGTTCCCTTTTCTGCCTTCCTCCTGCTTTACGAACTGCTCTTTCTAAACGGACATGTCTGCTGACGCAGACATCACTTTCAGAAAACGTTCTCCATATTTTTCATATTTCATCTCACCCACGCCAGAAACCATCAACATCTCTTTCTTCGTTTTCGGCCGGATCTGGCACATATGTATCAATGTTTTATCCGAAAACACAATATACGGCGGTACTTTCTCTTCTTTTGCAATTTCCAGCCGGAGCTCACGCAGTTTCTGGAACAACTCCCGGTCGATATCCCGCTCCAGTCCCTCCAATGCTTTGGAAGTCCTTGCTGTCTTCGCAGCCTTCTCTTTCTTTTCGTTTTTCACCTTCGGTTCTTCTTTTGCTACCTTCATAAGCACCGTCCGTGTCCCATTCAGTACAGATTCCGAGCGTTCCGTCAATCGCACCACAGGATATTCGTCATCCGTAAGCAGCAGATATTCCTGCAGAATCAGGTAGTTCAATACCTGCCGCAGCTGATAGACCGGAATCTCTGACCCCTTTTCATAATAGGGATTCTCATTCATCCGCAATTTCTGAATCTTCGCAGCCTTACTTCCCCGCAAAGTATCAACGATAACAGTCATCCCATACCGCTGTCTGCTGGTCTTCACGCAACCGATTAACAGCTTCGCCGTCTCACTGACATCCTTCTCTTCAAACTGGGTCAGACAATTGGAACAATTCCCGCAGTAATTGGAACCGTACTCTCCAAAATACCGCAGAATATAATCACGCAGGCATTCATTGGTGAAGCAATAAAATGTCATCTTTTTCAGACGTTCTTTCTCACGTTCCTTAATCACTTCCGCAGTCTGAACATCCAGCTCTTCCTGCTCCATCTTATCGATAAAAAACTGATTCGTCACCACATCCTGTCCCGCATACAAAAGCAGACATTCTGAAGGCAACCCATCTCTCCCGGCTCTCCCGGCTTCCTGATAATAGCTTTCAATATTCTTCGGCATATTATAATGGATCACATAGCGAACATTCGACTTGTCAATCCCCATGCCAAATGCATTGGTCGCCACCATAATCCGCTTTCTGTCGTAAATAAAATCTTCCTGATTCTTCTGTCTTTCATGGTCGCTCAATCCTGCATGATACCGTGTAACCGAGTACCCTTCCTTCTGAAGCTTCTCACAGACCTCTTCCACCACCTTTCTGGTCAGGCAGTAGATAATGCCGCAGCCATCCTCATGCTCCTCCAGATAACGCAAAACAGTCTTAAACTTATCCTGAGGATGCTGCACCATAAATTTCAGATTTTTTCTGTCAAATCCTGTTGTCAGACAAACCGGATCCTGCAGATTCAAAAGTGCCAGAATATCCTCACGAACCTCTCTCGTGGCAGTTGCCGTATACGCACTTAGCACCGGACGTCTGGGAAGCTGATTGACAAAATCCAGAATTTTAAGATAACTGGGGCGAAAATCCTGTCCCCACTGGGAAATACAATGCGCTTCATCCACACTGAGCATAGAAATGTTCAATTGCCGGGAAATCACCAGAAACTCCTCCGTCAAAAGCCGCTCCGGTGCCACATAAATGATCTTGTACCGTCCTTCCAGCGTATACTTCAGTGCCGTCCGGTACTGCCCGGCAGTCAGAGAGCTGTTCAGAAATGCAGCATGAATACCTGCCTGATTCAGTGAAGAAACCTGATCCTTCATCAGAGAAATCAAAGGCGAAACTACCAATGTAATTCCCGGCATCAGAAGCGCCGGAATCTGATAACAGATCGACTTTCCCGCTCCTGTCGGCATAACCCCTAAAACATCTCTCCCCTGCAATACACTATCCACCAATAATTCCTGCCCTTCACGGAAGGAATCGTATCCGAAATACTTCTTCAGTGCTTCTTCCTTTGTCATGAAACCTCCTATATACTCTGTTCTCTGTTACGCAACAATTCAACGCCTAAAGCGTGTTTGCATACTTTCACACTTCCGTACATATTTTCAAGAGAATATTCCTCAGATAACCGCCGTATTTCTCTTTCAGCGCTACCACCCGATATCCCTGTTCCACTGCATTTTGCATGCTGTATTGATTCTCAGGGTGTATGGTGCACATCAGGTAGCGATACCCCTTTTTGATCAGCCTTTGTTCTGCTTCCTGCATCAGCCGGTACTGAAGATGATTGCCGCGATATTCCCGAAGCACTGCAACAGAATCCATATGAGCAACCTTAGACAGCTCTTCCTTGGGCAAGTCCGCATCCCTTCCAAGATTTTCCTCGGAATCGCCCGGAAAAACCGCCATAAAAACACCTGCTAATGCTCCTGTCTCTTCCTCGATCGCCATATAACCAATACCTTTTCCGCTTCTTAACATCTCTCGTGTATAATCAGCATTATCGGCTACAAACCATTCTTTCTGCTCCATCTCTTCCCATACGCTGGAAATCAGAGCCGTAATTCGGTCCGTATCTCTTTCAGATGCCTCTATAATCTTAAACTTCATCTTCCTCTCCACCTCGCCATTTCCAAACGATTGCAAAACACTTTCACCCGCAGTAATACGAAAGAAACCGCCACTACCCAGGTAATGGCGGTTTCTTTCAATCCTAATCTACCGATTAGTCAGCCACGTATGGCATAATAGCCATATGACGTGCTCTCTTAACAGCAGAAGTAATCTCTCTCTGATGCTTTGCACAGTTTCCTGTCACTCTTCTCGGAAGGATTTTACCTCTCTCAGATACATATCTGCTCAGTTTGTTTGCATCTTTGTAATCAATTACATTGTCTTTTCCGCAGAATACGCATACTTTTCTTCTGCGTCCGCGTCTTTCACCTCTATTGAAAGCCATTTGCTTTTCCTCCTTCTATTTTCATTCTGATTCGTTCTTAACAAAGATTTTATTCACCACTCCCTGACGGAAGCACGCTGATAAAACCGTTCTACTTAGCGTCTTTTCTGACAACCAAGTATCTCAATACGTTGTCCATAATACGAGCGTGGCGCTCTACTTCTGCCGGACAATCTGCATCTGCTTCAAACTGAATGAAATAGTAGAAGCCTTCGCGCATGTGATTAATCTCGTAAGCTAATCTCTTCTTACCCCATTCTTCTACTTCGGTGATTGTGCCGTTGTAACGAGTAATATAGCCTTTCGCTTTCTCTACTACTGCAGCTCTTTCCTCGTCTTCAATCTTTGCACTTACGACCAATGCTAATTCGTACTTGTTCATGCTGTTCGTTAACCTCCTTTTGGACTTTTGGCCCCCTGCTTCATGCAGGGAACAAGGATCTTGTGGAAACAAGTCCCACAATTTGACATTCTACCATATCAAACAGCAGTTGTAAAGTGCTTTTTTATTTTTAGTGCAAACCTTTCCTTCGGTCAAAGATAACCTTCAATTCCCGCTTCCTCTTCCGGCTCCGTAAGGCATTCCCCATCTTATTATAAACATAAAAGGATTCCACCAGAACTGCATTAATCCTTCCCAGACGGTCTTTTGTTGTTCGCTCGTAAAAGCTTCCTCCACATTCAATCCGCGGATTTGTTTTGATATATGCAATCAAATCAGATTCCGAGCGGATCGAATCCGGCAGTTCTGTATAAGCCTTACCGATACAATCCGACTTGTGGGCATCACTGCCTCCGAATCCGGGCTTGTTGTATTCCTGTGCGAGTTCATATGCCTTATCATTAACTTCCTTTTTTTCACAGGCATTGAATATCTCAATGAAATCAAACTGTTCAATCAATGCTCCCAATTTTCTGGCATACTTTTCTTTTCTCTCCTGTGTCGTCATGGCACTCATATATTTTTCGCCGAATGGATGTGCCGGTCCCAAAATCCCGCCATAAAAATGTACAATTCGAATCAATCTTGCTACCGGGAGCCCCCGCATCTCAAGAATCCAGAGTTTAACCCCTTCCGGCATAATCACAAGGATATGTCCGCAATCTCTCGTATCATACTCCACGCCTTTTAATACAACAAAATCTTGATGCTGCTTTCCTTTAATAGACTTTTTCCACTCGCGGTATCCATCATAAGAATTATGGTCAGAAACCAGCATTCCCCCGAATCCCTGCTCTTTGAGCCGCCGTATATATTCCTCAATGATGACTTTTCCATCCATGGAGCCTTCTTTTGTGTGGCAATGCATATCAAATTTCATAGAACCACTTCTTTCCGTGACATTTTCCCATAGATACACTGCCGCACCAGCCAAGCAGTCTCATACTTTCCAATGCGGCTTTCCTACTTCTTTAGTATATCACATTTTTTAAAAATGAAACAGCCGGAAACTGTACCATTCACACGATTGAGCACACCTCTTGCAGAAAGCAGGTTTCAAACGCGCTCTAAAGTAAACCAGAACGCAACTCCATTTTCATAATTCGTAGCTCCGCACTCCTGATGCATGGAATCTATAATCGCTTTTACAATGGATAACCCAATTCCGCTGCCTCCGTACTCTCTGGTCCGCGCCTTGTCCACCTTATAAAATTTAATCCAGATCTTGTCCAGATCTTCATCAGGAATCGGCTTCCCTGTGTTAAATACCGTAGTGCGCACAATTCCGTCTTTTTCCTCGCAGGTGATCTCTATTGTCTTTTCACCATCCAGATGATTCAGGGCATTCGTCAGATAGTTTGTGACAACTTCTTCCACCTTGAATTCATCGCCCCAGACATACAGTGATTCCGGTACATGACAGAAAACCTTTGCAGCTTTCTGTTCAATCAGAATATGAGAAGACTGCAGCACACCCCGAATCAGCTCTGCCAGGCTGAACCGCTCCATATTCACCTGATCATTGCCGAATTCCAATTGATTCAAGTTCAGAAGCTGTTTTACCATATTATTCATCTTGCATGATTCATCAATAATCACGTCACAATAAAATTCACGGCTTTCGGCATCATCATTGATACAGTCCTTCAGCCCTTCCGCATATCCCTGAATTAACGCAATCGGTGTTTTCAGCTCATGTGTGACATTGGAAAGAAACTCCTTTCGCATCTCATCAATCTGGTCTTTTTCCTGAATATCCTTCTGAAGTTCTACATTCGCTGTCTTCAGTTCCGTGATCGTCTCCTCCAGTTTTCCGGACATCTTATTGAAATTATTTCCTAATTCGTCAAGTTCCTCTTCACCGCTCTCCTCATACTTCACATCAAAATCCAAAGATGCCATTCTCTGAGACAATACCGTCAGATTCTGAAGCGGTTTTACGATTCTTTTCGTCAGCATCCAGATCGCGATACAGCCTGCCGCCAATATGAAAATTCCGGTAATCATATAAAACTGGTTGGAAATCAGCGATGCCTCCCGGATACTCTCAAGCGGACACCTTGCCATATAGTAACCTCCGCTGTCCAACTGCCCCCACAATTCCAGATACTCCAGTCCCACATATGGATCATAAGACTTCTGTACCTGATACTGTCCACTTTCTTTCAGGATATCACGCCGATTTTTATCCATCCGTGTCGCATATCCAAAAAGTCGTGTGACCATACGGTTGGAATCCAGGGTATTACTGTTACTGTATGCAGCTCCAAGTTCTGCATCTGTAACCACAATATCCAGATTATTGTTGATACAAAAATGCAGGGTATCCTCCTGAATCCCATCCGGAATCACCGCAACCGCATTGATCATATCCCAGCTTTTCTCAAGAATCTCCGTCTTTTTCATCGTATAATACTGCGGCAGCATCGTATAATTCAAAATCCCGATCAGAAATACCGCAAGGCCCACCAGTCCGATGAATGTAAATGCAATCCTGCGTCTGATCGAATGTTTCATGCATCCACCTCGAATTTATATCCCATTCCCCAGATGGTCTTGATAAATTCACCCTTATCCCCCATCTTGCTTCTCAGTTTCTTAACATGGGTATCAATTGTCCTTGCATCCCCAAAATAATCATAATTCCAGACGTGGTTTAAAATTTTTTCCCGCGAAAGGGCAATTCCCCGGTTCTCCAGGAAATACGTCAAAAGCTCAAATTCCTTATAGCTTAGCTCCATCGTTCTTCCATCCAGGGTAGCCAGATGTGCCGCCTTGTCTATCACAATACCGCCCGCTTCCAGTTTCTCACCCGGATTGGCAACTCCTGTTCTGCGAAGGATTGCCTCCACTCTTGCAACCAGAATCTTCGGACTGAATGGCTTCGAAATATATTCATCCACCCCCAGTTCAAACCCTAATAACTCATCCCGCTCATCACTCTTTGCCGTGAGCATAATAACCGGAATCTTCGAATACTGCCTGATTTCCCGGCAGACCTGCCACCCATCCATCTTCGGCATCATCACATCCAGAATAATCAGCGCGATGTCCTTTTCTTTATAAAACAAATCTACAGCTTCTTCTCCATCTCCTGCTTCCAGTACTTCATATCCACTCTTGGTTAGGAAATCTTTTACTAATTTCCGCATCCTGCTCTCATCATCTACAACCAAAATTTTTAACTTGTCCATGCCAGTCCCTGCCTTTCTCATATATAAAGTCTATTCCTTATTCATTCTATGATGTTATAATAACACAAAACCAATACTTCTAAAACACCTGTGCCATTTTTTGTCTATTATAGCATTCCCTTGTGAAATAACTGTGAAATTAATTTTTTATAAAAAGGAAACCTGTTACCCTGACATACTTAATCAGGGCGACAGGTTCCTATAGTTAGTGAATATCCAGTTCCGGCGGCTCATCCAGTGTTTCAGGAATATACTTACCATTCTTTTTACGTTGGCGGACACACTCGGAAAGAAGATACTCGATTTGGCCGTTGACGGAGCGGAAATCATCCTCCGCCCAGGCAGCTATCTGGTCATAAAGTTTTGCTGAGAGCCTGAGCGGAATCTGTTTTTTGGCTTTATCTGCCATAACTAGTAGAGACTGCCGGAATTCACTACCGGCTGGGCATCATGATTTCCGCAGAGCACTACCAGAAGATTAGATACCATGGCGGCTTTC
>UQAW01000123.1 GCA_900539175.1 uncultured Lachnospiraceae bacterium | reverse complement strand
AATGCGAAGCAATCCGTATATCATAAGCGTCAAAATACCTTTTGACGCTTTCATCTTATTATAACAATCCTATAATGTTGAAGCAAAGTTCTTAGCAACATATTATTTTTATTGGGAGATATCACAATCCTCTTCCACATATTCCATAATTTCCTCCACTTTACACTTTAGTATCTTACACAAAGTCCCGATTGTATATGTGGTAACGCTTTGATTTTTTCTCAGGCGGCTTAACTGCCCGCTGCTGAATCCATAATCCTTGATCAGCTTATATTGTGTGATTCCCTTCTTTTTCATTGTAATCCATAATCTGTCATAACGTACCATATTAAGAGCCCTCCTAAGGACATTATCTCAATATTGCACTTTTTTAGACATTGCCCTATATCGGCAATCAAATTATGAGTTTTATTATGCAACTTATTTATATTTCATATCACCCTTTCTATTTACTTCTCTGTTAAAAACAGATCCAACGCCAAAAAACGGCATGAATGCCTCCGTTCATAGCATTCATGCCGTTTTTCCTCTCTACTATTTTCTTTTTTTCCAATTAATGCATCACTGACAGTATTTTACTCTGCCAGCTTCTCACAAAAGGAGCAGGCTTACCGCCTGCTCCTCCTATTTTTACAGTCTGATTAATCTTCTCCGTAGAGTGTAATCAATTTCTGCAGATATGCGTATCTTTCTTTTGCTTCGGACTCGGATTTTGCAAAGAGTCTTGCAGCCTTTTCCGGATTTGCACGTTTCAGTGAGTTGTAACGTACCTCGCCGTCCAGGAATTCCTGATAGCTTTCTGTCGGAGCCTTGCTGTCCAGTGAGAATGCTGCTTTTCCTTCAGCCTTAAGAGCCGGATTATAACGGAAGCAATGCCAGTATCCGGATTTAACAGCCAATTCCTCCTCGGTCTGAGCTTTGCTCATACCTTTTTTGATACCATGGTTGATACATGGAGCGTAAGCAATAATCAGAGATGGTCCCGGATATGCTTCTGCTTCTGCAATGGCTTTTACAGCCTGATTGAAATCAGCACCCATGGAAATCTGTGCTACATAAACATAGCCATAGCTCATGGCGATACTTGCCATATCTTTCTTCTTAACCTCTTTACCGCCTGCAGCGAACTGAGCAACAGCACCTGTAGGTGTAGACTTCGAAGACTGTCCGCCTGTGTTGGAGTAAACTTCGGTATCAAATACCATGATGTTGATATCCTGTCCGCTTGCAAGAACATGGTCAACACCGCCGAATCCGATATCGTATGCCCATCCGTCACCACCGAAGATCCACTGGGATTTCTTAGCCAGGAAATCTTTGTTTTCAACGATGTCTCTGCATACATCACAGTCAATACCCTCTAAAGCTGCAACCAGCTTGTCAGTGGCAATGCCGTTGGTAGCGCCGCATCCAAAGGTATCCAGATACTCTTTACATGCTGCTTTTACCTCATCAGAAGCTTTTTCATTGTTCATCACAGACTCAATCTTATCTTTCAGACCGCCCCGGATTGCGTTCTGTGCCAGCAACATACCGTAACCAAACTCTGCATTGTCCTCAAACAGTGAATTGGACCATGCAGGACCCTGTCCTTTTGCATTTACCGTATATGGTGTGGACGGTGAAGAGTTACCCCAGATAGAGGAACATCCTGTTGCATTGGCGATATACATTCTATCACCGAACAACTGGGTAATCAGTTTTGCGTAAGGTGTCTCACCGCAGCCTGCACATGCGCCTGAGAACTCAAGCAGAGGCTGTTTGAACTGGCTTCCCTTAACGGTATTCGGTTTGAATTTCTCAACAACATCTTCTTTAACCGGAAGTGTTACTGCATAATCGAAGTACTTCTGAGATGCAGCATTTGCTTCCAGATTTTCCATAGCCAGTGCCTTTGCACCCTTCTTGCCCGGGCAGACATTTGCACAGGAACCACATCCGGTACAGTCAAGAGCGGAAATAGCTATAGCAAACTTATAATCTGTCATACCAGTCATAGGTAATGTCTTAAGTCCTTCCGGAGCTGCAGCAGCTTCTGCCTCTGTCATAGCGAACGGACGGATAACTGCATGAGGACATACATAAGAACATCTGTTACACTGGATACAATTATCCGGATTCCATACCGGGATATTCACTGCGATACCGCGCTTCTCATATGCAGAAGCACCGGATGGTGTGGTACCGTCAACATAATCTTTAAATGCAGATACCGGCAGACTGTTACCTTCCTGAGCGGATACTTTACACTGGATGGTGTTGACGAAATCAACAACCTCCTGTCTTCCGCCTTCTGCATGAGTCATAAACAGCCCTTCATCTGCAGCATCTTTCCAGCTTTCCGGAACTGTTACTTCCACTACCTGTTTTGCACCTGCATCGATTGCTGCCCAGTTTTTCTGAACAACGTCATCACCCTTACGTCCGTAAGTAGCTTTCGCAGCTGCCTTCATCAGTTCATTTGCTTTATCTTCCGGAATGATATTTGCCAGTTTGAAGAATGCGGACTGCAGAATCGTATTGATACGTGTCGGTCCCATACCGGTTTCGATACCAATCTTCACACCATCTATGGTGTAGAACTTGATATTGTGGTTTGCAATAAATGCTTTCACCTGTCCCGGCAGATGTTTCTCCAGACCTTCCATATCCCATGCACAGTTCAGAAGGAATGTACCTCCGTCAACCAGTTCCTGAACCATGTTGTATTTGTTCACATAAGAAGGATTGTGACAGGCAACAAAGTTTGCTTTGTGGATCAGGTATGTGGATTTGATCGGTTTCTTGCCGAAACGCAGGTGAGACATCGTAACACCGCCGGACTTCTTGGAATCATAGTCAAAGTAAGCCTGTGCATACATATCTGTATTGTCACCGATGATCTTGATGGAGTTCTTGTTGGCACCTACGGTACCGTCAGCGCCCAGACCCCAGAACTTACAGTTAATCGTTCCTTCCGGAGTTGTAACGATCGGAGCACCAGTCTCAAGAGAAAGGTTGGTTACATCATCTACGATACCGATGGTGAATTTCTGTTTTTCTGTATTGTTATATACAGCAACGATCTGTGCCGGTGTTGTATCTTTGGAACCCAAACCGTAACGTCCTGTGAATACAGGAGTTGTCTCGAATTTTGTTCCCTTCAGGGCTGCTACAACGTCCAGATACAACGGCTCGCCCATAGCGCCCGGTTCTTTTGTTCTGTCAAGTACCGTAATCTGCTTTGCAGTCTCCGGAATCGCCTCAACCAGAGCTGACGCGCAGAATGGTCTGTACAGACGAACTTTTACGACACCGACTTTCTGACCTGCTGCTGCCAGATAGTCAATCGTCTCTTCAATGGTATCACATACAGATCCCATCGCAATGATTACATGCTCAGCATCTGCCGCACCATAATAATTAAATAATTTATAATCAGTTCCGATTTTTTCATTTACTTTATCCATGTATTCCTGTACGATTGCAGGAAGCGCATCGTAATAGGAGTTACATGCTTCTCTTGCCTGGAAGAAAATATCCGGGTTCTGCGCAGAACCTCTCTGGCATGGATGATTGGGATTCAGAGCATGCTTTCTGAATGCATTGACTGCATCCATATCTACCATATCTTTCAGGTCTTCATAATCCCAGGTCTCAATCTTCTGGATCTCATGAGAAGTACGGAATCCGTCAAAGAAGTTGATAAATGGAACTTTTCCCTTAATTGCTGCACAGTGGGCAACCGGTGTCAGGTCCATAACCTCCTGAACGCTGGATTCACAGAGCATTGCAACTCCAGTCTGACGACAGGCATATACGTCAGAGTGATCGCCAAAGATTGACAATGCATGGCTTGCCAGTGCACGTGCGGATACGTTAAACACACCTGGTAACTGCTCTCCGGCAATTTTATACAGATTCGGAATCATCAGAAGCAGACCCTGAGAAGCAGTATACGTGGTTGTAAGAGCACCTGCTGCCAGAGAACCGTGTACCGCACCTGCTGCTCCCGCCTCAGACTGCATCTCGGTTACACGTACCTCCTGTCCGAAAATGTTCTTTCTTCCCTGGGTTGCCCATTCGTCTGTTGCTTCCGCCATAACAGATGATGGAGTAATCGGGTAAATCGCCGCTACATCCGAATAAGCGTAAGATGCATGAGCTGCAGCATGATTACCATCCATGGTTTTCATCTTTCTTGCCATTTTGTTTATCCTCCTTAAAAAATAATGACCATAATAAAAGGCTTCATTAAGCCGACATACATATTTTTCTAAATTATAGCACTCTTTGGACAGATTGTCCATAATTCAAATCTTTGTTTCACGAAAAATACATAAGTTGCCTAAATTTCGACATTTTTTTAACAAAAAATAAGGTACCGGAGTTTCCATTCGTTCTCTCCAATACCTTCCCCCAAAGTTTGCATAAAAATTCGTTCCCGTAATTTTCATACAAACTTTAAAGCTCATGTTGTCTGTGCTTCAATTTTCTCTGCCAGATCATTCAGATAAACCCAGCGCTCCATCTTCTCTTCCAGTTCCTGTTCCAGCTGCATCTTCTTTTCTGTCAGCTCATTGAGTTTTATAAAATCGGTGGCAGCTTTCAGAATCCCTTCTTCGGTCTCCGAAATTTTGGTTTCCAACACAGCAATCTCGTCATCGATCGTCTCATATTCCCGCTGTTCTTTAAAAGTAAACTTCAGCTTTCGCTCTCCCCGCGGCTTTTCATTTTTTTTCTTTGCCGTGGGATGATCTGGACCGCCTATTTTCTCCGTACTTCCGGCGCTTTTTTTGACCAGACCGCCGTCTGACCGGGGATGCCGTATCTCATAAGCAATCAGATAATCACTGTATCCGCCTTCATACTGCTGGATATGCCCCTCTTCCTCAAATGCAAAAATTCTTCGCACCACACGATCCAGAAAATAACGATCATGGGAAACCGTGATCACAATACCATCAAAGGTATCCAGATAATCCTCCAGAATCGTCAGCGTCTGAATATCCAGATCATTGGTCGGCTCATCCAGAATCAAAACATTGGGTGCATCCATCAGGATTCTCAGAAGATACAATCTTCTCTTTTCTCCTCCGGAAAGTTTTGCGATCTGTGTCCACTGCATGGTTCCGTCAAACAGAAAACGCTCCATCATGGACGATGCGGTAATTTTTCCGTCTTTTGTCTGAATATACTCTGCCGCTTCTCTCACATATTCAATTGCCTTCAGAGACTCATCCATATATTCATTTTCCTGAGAAAAATAGCCGATTTTCACCGTCTGACCGATTTCAAGAGAACCACTGTCCGGCTCCAGATGTCCGGTAAGGACTTTCAGCAGTGTACTCTTTCCGCATCCATTCGAACCTATAATACCAATTCGCTCTCCTTTTAAAAATGTATACGTATAATCCCTGAACAATGCTTTCGCACCAAACGCTTTGGTCAACCCTTCCGCTTCAATTGTCTTTCTTCCCATCCGGGATGCCACGGAAGACATCTCAACCTGACTTTCCTGTACCGGAGCCTTGATTTCCTGCATTGCCTCAATTCGCTGGATATGTGCCTTCTGCTTTGTGGACCTGGCTCTGGCGCCTCTTGCCAACCACTCCAGTTCCGTCCGCAAAATGCTCTGCCGTTTCCGCTCTGTTGCCTGTTCCATATTGAGCCGTTGTTCTTTTAATTCCACAAATTTGGAGTAACTGCCCGGATAACTGTAGATCTGTCCCTTATCCACCTCTGCGATTCTGGTCACTACCCGGTCCAGGAAATAACGATCATGGGTAACCATAACCAGTGTTCCCCGATACCTGATCAATGTTTCCTCCAACCAGTCAGACATCTGATGATCCAGATGGTTGGTAGGCTCATCCAATACCAGAATATCCACCGGTTCCAATAATACGCGCACCAGCGCCACTCTCTTTTTCTGTCCGCCGGACAATTCATGCACCGGCTGCCCAAAATCAGAAAATCCCAGAGACGCCAGCATAGCCTTTGCCTCACTCTCTCCCACAAAATCCTCAGGATTCTCCAATGTGCCTTCCAATACAGCTCCTAAAACAGTCTGATCTTTATCAAAAACCGGAGTCTGGGGGAGATATCCAATTTTTACATGATTCCCCATAATCACCCTGCCCGCATCCGGTTCCTCGACTCCCGCAATAATCTTCAACAAAGTAGATTTCCCCATGCCATTGACACCGATCACACCTACTTTTTCACCTTCCTGCAGGCTGAAACTGGTATCGTCCAGAAGCACTCTTTCACTGTACGCTTTTGTTAAATGTTCAATCGTCAATACATTCATTTGCAAAGTTCCGCTACTACCTGGTTGATCACTTTACCGTCAGCCTTGCCCTTCATATCCGCCATAACATTCTTCATGATCATTCCCTTATTCTTTGTCGCAACCACCTCTGCGAATTTCTCCAGAATATAAGCCTTCACCTCTTCTGCACTCATCTGCTGCGGCGCATATTCATTGATCACATCATAACGGAACTGATATTCTGCCTTTAAGTCTGTTCTTGCTTCCGGACAAGTATCAATCTGCTCTTTGACTGTCTTCAACTCTTTTAAAATCACACGATCAACCAACTCTGCCGGAATATCATCCCTGCACCCTTCATCAATCGCCACTTTCTTAACCGCCGAAACCAAAGAAGAAATCGCTTCCTTCCGCGGCTTATCCTTCGCTTTCATCGCTGCTACCATATCAGATCTCAACTTTTCCAATTCCATGATTTATAAACCTCCTGCATTATTTATTCAACACCTCTTCCTACCTCAATATGTCAACGGTGCCGAATGCTCCTTTAATTCCTTCAACATTTCTATTCTATACGTTACCTTCACAAATATCAAGAGAATCACGCATCAAAAACGAATACTTTTCTTATCACCCAGTTTAAATTTCCTCTATTTATACTTTATAATACACGGATTACCCCGCATTTCATGCTCCCGCAATACTAAAAACAAACTCCCAGTCAGCACATATCCAATGAAACCAAACAATTTACCGCAAACCACCAGACGCTCTATGCCAACAACCAGCAGCAAGGAACAGGCTTTTACCGCTTGATTTTTATGCCTCTGCAGACCTGTTACATGTTCTTAGTCCAAAGAGACGCGGCAATTACAGACAACATCTGGTGCACAACACCAGATGTTGAAGGACACTGAGTCGGAAAAACATCAGTTTTTCCGACGAATTGTCCTGATTCTGTAATTGCCGCGTCTCTT
>UQAW01000122.1 GCA_900539175.1 uncultured Lachnospiraceae bacterium | reverse complement strand
AGATGGAAATTCAGGCAAGTCATTTGGTGAAATGTGAATGAGACAGTACACTGGTTTGCGGGGTGTTTATAATAAGAAAAAGACTGATGAATGTTCGTCGGTCTTTTTTGCGTGGTCTTAAATAGCTTTGTTGTAGAAATGGAATGGTTATGCGTTTAAGCATGGTTTGTGATGGGTGAAAATTGTGAATAATTAACAATAAAATGAAGGGAAAATTAAAATATTATAACAAAATTGCAATGCTGTGAAAGAAAGGACTTTACAAAACGTTTTAATTACCATATTATAAAATTAAACGATTAAGTAAAGGGGGCAAAGAAAAGAGAACAAAGAAATTAGCTGCACGTAAATAGCTGCACGTAAAGAAAATATCTAAGAAAGGAACGGAAAATTATGAAGAAGACGAAACACTCATTTAAGCAAAAAGCCATATCTGTTGGTTTGTCCGCGTTGATGACACTGTCCGTATTCGAAGGATTTATTCCCGGATCAATTGTGGCAAAAGCGGATTCCAGTGCGATCTCCAATGATAGTCTTCGTGTAGAGATTGGAGATTTGGGACAGATTTCGGTGATGAACATCAAAAATAACCGGACGAACAATTCAGGCAATCAAATAAACTTTGTATTGCCCAATAACACGAGTCCGCAGAATGGTGTTCAGCATCAGTGGATGGGAGAGATGATTTTCTCCTATCGTACAAGTGAGGACGGGACATTCCCGGAGGACAGAACTGGTTTTGTAGAGGTAGATACCAATAAAACGTTGGCTGCCGGCGGTTCTACTACATATTCAAATGCTACCGCGAATCTCGAATCGAATCCTTATATCGAGAAAAATGTAGTTAGTGACAAAAAGGTAGAAATTGATTTTATCGGACAGGATGAGGATTCTACAACTGCCCGTACGATGAAAGGTTTTGATGTAAAATCAGTTTATGACATGGACACAGAAGACGGATCTCTTCTGTGGAATATCACATTGACAAATAAGAGCTCTAAATATATCGAGTTTGGTGATGTGGGACTTCCGATGCCATGGAACAATAAGTATACCTCTCAGAACAGCGTATACAATGAGCGTGTTACAGCACATACCTTTGCAGGCGCAGACAGCGGTTATGCTTATGCGATCCGCTGCAGCGGCGAGGGAAATTATATCCTGTTTACTCCGGTTCCGGAGAGCGGCGCCCGTATCGAGTATATTGATAACTGGGTAGGCAGTAATAATGGGGTTACAGGAGAGCGTGCAGGCAGCCTGTATCAGAACTGGACCTGTGATGGCGGCGGATGGCAGCCTGGTCTTAGTGTATATTATATTCATTCAAAAGATATCCAGAAAACAGGACGTGGTTATTATACGGATGCCACCAGCCTGGTACTGGGTCCGGATGAAAGCAAGACCTACCAGTTCAAGTTCTCTGCTGTACGTGCCGGTGACAATACACCGCAGGAAAGTGCAGCGAGTGCAAACAATGCATCAGATTCCATGGAAGAGCGTGAAGCAAATCTTCGTTCGATCCTGTATAAGTCAGGAATGATGGATGCCGTTGCAGTGCCGGGATTCCAGACTGCAATCAATATGCCTGCAAAACTGGATCTGCACTATGATGACAGTCTGATCTCCGACGTGGAAGTGGATATTCAGTGTGTGCATGAGAACGATCCGTTTGACAGTGAACATATTCCGACGCAGACCAGCGGGAGAGTAAATAATTCCCGTACCGGACGCGGCACACATGACGGTAATCCGGATTATACGGAATCCTGCAAGTATGTTGAGACGAAGGTAGTGGACGGCGAGCAGCATCATATCTATGATCTCTCCTTCGGATGTATCGGCAACAACAGTGTCCGTGTAAACTATAAGCTGAATGTGAACGGAGAAAAGGTTGACAAATTCACACAGTTTGAATTTAATGTTCTGGCAGAGTTGGATCAGACAATTGATACGCATTCTCAGTTCATGGTAGAGAATCAGCAGGACAACAATCCGGACAGCCCGACGTATGGTATTTATAAGGATTGGTATTTTGCAAGCGGTGCGGATAGCAATACAAGAAACCATTGGGGAGATGACTGGAGCCATGATAATATCAACTTCATTACGATGAAGAATTATCTGAATCCAGATCCGGATGAGGTTGCTTCCATCGAACGTTATCTGATTGATTACATGTGGGAAAACTACATGAAATATACACAGAGTACGTACACGGTTGCTAACTATCTGAGCGCTTCCGGTATTTACGGAACAAGCTCTGCTCCATATACACGTACCTTCTCGGAGATGATGGAGGCTACGGGATTCTTTAATATGTATCGGATTCAGAAAGCATATCCGGATTTGATTGAATACCGTGAATCTCCTCAGTATTATCTGGAAAAAGCATATGGCATTTACGTGAACCGTGTTGGTACCGGAAGCGTTGGCTTCTACGGAGAACAGCAGGTTCCGGATATGATCGAAGCGCTTCGTGCGGAAGGTATGACAGAAGAAGCAGCGAATCTCCAGCAGAGATTTGCATATACCAAGGGACGCAACATGGCAAGGGCTGCATATCCATACGGATCCGAGTTTGCTTATGACAACACCGGTGAGGAAGGCGCTTATGCCGCTGCAAAGGCATTGCGTGAGTATTATCCGGATGATACCAATGCAGAGGCTGCAAAGAGGAACATGAGCAAGGCGGAATGGAAGACGCGTGCGATGCGTGGTATTCAGCCTACCTGGTATCAGTATGCAGACCCTGTATTCATCGGAGGCGAGAGCTGGTGGAACTTCCAGTATACGGCTTCTTTGGCAGGCTCCATCATGGATGACTGGCTGCGTTACCAGGATAACGGATGGGATAATGATACAAGTGCATGGGCATCACGTGTCAATTATGCAGCAAAGCTTTCAAACTTTAATGCAGTAAATATGGGACAGATTTCCAAAGATGCAGTTGGAAATGTAAGCTGGAGATACACCATGTACAAAGGCGGTCATGGCGCGATGAACGTAAATGACGGCGGAACACGTGTGATGAATAACGGTTGGAATGATTTCTCAGGTGAAAGTGATGAAGGACTTTACGGTTCCCTGCTGAGAATCAGTTCTGATGTGGTTACAGACCCGATCTTCGGTCTGGTTGGTTACGGAAGTCAGGTTTCCAAGGACGGGGATACTTATACGATCATTCCGGAAGACGGAATCGGCAAGCGTATCAATGTTATTGACAATAAATTATATCTGACACTTGAGCAGGATTCTTGCACAAAAGCAGTTGTAAAAGAAGACGGTTCTTTCTTTGAACTGGATCTGAACTGTGTTGTAAATACAGAACATCTTTCCAAGATTGCTTTGAGTGGCGCAGGGCTGCAGGATGGCTACTACAGTATCAAACTGAACGGGGAAGAAGCGGGACAGTGCTTCGTACAGAATGATGAAGCTGTAGCTAATGTAGTGATTCCAGCAGGCGAGACAGCAAAAGTTACAATTGAAAAGATGGATGGCGGTGAAAATCAGGCTCCGGTTGTTTCTATTAAAAAACCGGCAGATGATATTCAGGCAGTAAGACCGTTTACCATGGAAGGTACTGCATATGATGACGGTGCTCCGAATGGTACTTTGACTTACAAGTGGGAAGCAGGCAAAACTCCGGAAGGCGCTTCCATGACATTTGCCGCTGACAATGCACCAACCACCAGTGTGGTTGGCACGATAGAAGGCGAATATGTAGTAAAACTGACAGTAAGTGACGGTGAACTTTCAACAGTGGCCGAGCTTCCGATTACACTCCTGGAAGCCCCGGAGAGAGAAGAGCCGGTTATCGGTGAAGTTACCGCAGTTCAGGACTCAGTAAACACCAGTGTTGCAAACTTAAGCGGTGAAGCTACGGGAGATCCGCTGTATCATGGTGAATTAAGTTACAAGTGGAGCGTTGTAAGTCAGCCGGAAGGCGGCAATGCAGTGATCGGCAACGCAGATCAGGCAAAGGCTCTGCTGAAAGCATCTGTACCAGGCGAATATGTGGTTCGGTTTACAGCGATTGATGCTGATAAGTCAGCTTCAAAAGATGTAACAGTAACAATGAGCGGTGCTGTAGACGGTATGGATCGTGCAGTCAGCGTTGTGACAAAGGTGGGAACTGCTCCGGTTCTTCCTGAGACAGTAGATGTGATCAATGCAGACGGAAATGTTGCAGCCGGCAAGATTAACTGGGATGCTGTGGAGGCAGATGCTTATGCAAAAGTCGGCAGCTTTACAGTGACAGGCACGGTTGATGGATCTGAGCAAAAGGTAGCTGTAACAGTGTTTGTAGTAAAGGGAGATGCATTAAATGTTGCTCCGTATGCAACTGCAAGTGCGATTATTAACTCTGTACAGGATCTGGGCGGTATTGCAGGATTGAATGACGGAAATGATCCGTCTTCTTCCAGAGATACGAGCAATGGTGCATGGCATAACTGGCTGGGCGACCAGGGCGGACCTGCATGGGTTCAGTATGTATGGGAAAAACCAGTGATTGTTGACGCTATGGATGTCTATGTATTCCGGGACGGCAGCGGAAACTTCCAGCCGAAGGATATGCAGATTTCTCTGCGTGATGAAAACGGAAACTGGTATACACCAAGAGAAGTAGATGGTCTGGGCAATGCACTGAACACATATAACAGAACCACGTTCGAGGCAGCTCCGATTACAGGTATGCGAATTGACATGAAACCGGTAGGACTTGGATGCGGTATCCTCGAGTGGAAAGTTTACGGATACGGAGAGTTTGCAGATAAGACGGAACTTAAGAAGATTAACAGTATGTTGGAAGGACTGAGCACATCACGTCTGGAAGGCGGACTGGAACCGATTGCTGAGGAAAAGGCAGTTGCAGTTGCAGTGATCAACAATCCGGATGCAACACAGGAAGAGATTGACGCAGCAAAAGATGCACTGGTTGCATCTATGAAGAATCTGGTACCGGAAGGTGGAAACCTTGCATGGGTAAGCGAACTGACTGCAAGTTATACATCAAGTTGGGAATCTCTGCCGGCAATAAGAGACGGAAGACTGCTGAACGGTTCACACTGGGGTACATGGGGTAATTCCGGTCGTTCTGAATGGGTACAGTATAACTGGTATACCGGAAGAGAGATTAAAAAATCTGATTTGTATATCTGGAATGACGGCGGCGGAATCAAGACTCCTACTTCTTATACGTACTCGTATCTGCCGGTAGATAGTGATGAGTGGGTAACACTTAAGACTGTAGACAGCGGAATTACGGCAAATGCCAATAATCCGACGGAATTTGACGAAGCAGTTATGGCAAGAGCACTGCGCTGTACAATCCAGAAACCGGCAAATAACAGCGAAGGTGTCGGTCTCTGGGAGTGGCAGTTATTTGAGGCAGAAAAAGAAGATGATACCGATGCAAAGGCAGCACAGGCAGTTACAGACATGATTGATGCGCTTGGCGAGATTACGCTGGAAAAAGAGGCGGATGTTGCTGCAGCAAGAGCTGCTTATGATGAGTTGACAGATGCACAGAAAGCTCTGGTAACGGAAGAAACATTGAAGAAGCTGACAGATGCAGAGGCAACAATTGAAGAACTGAAGAAGCAGGATGAATGGTCTTATGAAGATGTTGCAGAGGATGACTGGTTCTATGACGAGGTATACTTTGTAACAGAGAAGGATCTGATGACCGGAATCGTACCGAAGGAAATTTTCGGACCGTTTGAAAAACTTAACCGTGCACAGTTTGCAACAATTCTGTACCGTATGGAAGGTGAGCCTGCAGTAGAGACAGATCAGGGCTTCCAGGATGTTGTAAAAGGCGAGTGGTATGCAGACGGAGTAAACTGGGCAGCAGAAAAAGGCATTGTAAAGGGTTACGAGGGCGGTGAAAGCTTCGGACCTGCTGATATGATTACCCGTGAGCAGATGGCAGTGATGTTGTATCGTTATGCACAGTATAAGGGATATGATATTACAAAATCTGAAGATTACGATGCATTTGAAGATGCTTCCGAAGTAAGTGCTTATGCAGTAGATGCAATGAAGTGGGCAGTTGGAAACGGAATTATTAAAGGTAAAGACAGTACATGTCTTGATCCTTCAGGTGAGACGATCAGAGGCGAGTGTGCAGTAATGCTGGCAAGAGTCGTTCGTGAGTTTGAAGCTGCAAGAAATGCATAATGGACATGTCTGCTGACGCAGACATCACCATTCATGAAAGTCGATTGCTCCGCACTTCGTGCTCCCGCAATCGCCGCCAGTATTCGTAATCCGGGCAATAGCCCTCCTTACTCATACTGGCTTGCCCGTCCAATATCCATGAACCTGTGCGTGCAAGCACACTCCGGTTCATGGCTGCTGTCCGGGACTTTCATGTAAAAAAGTAATAAAAAATATTGACAGGCGTGATAACCTGTGCTATACTACACAAGTATCACGCCGAAGACAGCAGGTGCCGTATGGCATAAGGTTCAAAACGCCTGCCGAGGATGAACATTCTTTTTCAGGAATGATTTTCAAATCCCGCTAAGCTTTGGCTTGGCGGGATTTTTTAGCGTGTACACATAATTCTATAAGGAGGTGCACCAATTCATGGCAAAAGTAGAACAGAAAAAGCCGGTTGTTGAAGAGATTTCAAGCCTGATCGCTGATGCGGCATCTGTAGTTCTGGTTAACTACAGCGGACTTACCGTAGCACAGGATACAGAACTGCGCAGAAGCCTGAGAGAAGCCGGTGTTTCTTACAAAGTCTACAAGAACACAATGATGAACTTTGCATTCCAGGGAACTCCTTGTGAAGAGCTTTGCAAAAATCTGGAAGGAACAAATGCACTTGCAGTTTCCAAAGATGATGCTACAGCTCCGGCAAGAGTACTTGCTAAATTTGCAAAGACAGCTCCGAAGTTAGAGCTTGTTGCAGCTTGTGTTGAGGGAGCTTACTATGATAAGGCTGGCGTTGAGGCGCTGTCAGCAATTCCGTCAAGAGAAGAACTTCTCGGAAAATTGCTTGGAAGCATTCAGTCACCTATCACAAACTTTGCTCGTGTGCTTAATCAGATTGCAGAATCTAAAGGCGGCGAAGCAGCAGCAGAATAATCTGGCTGCACCATCTGTTGAAGGATGGATCATAAGAAAAATTTAGAAAAAATAATTGGAGGTAATCGTAATGGCAAAGTTAACAACCGCTGAATTTATTGAAGCGATCAAAGAGTTATCTGTATTAGAGTTGAATGATTTAGTAAAAGCTTGTGAAGAAGAGTTTGGTGTATCTGCAGCAGCAGGCGTTGTAGTTGCAGCAGCAGCAGACGCTCCGGCAGCAGAAGAGAAAGACGAGTTTGATGTAGAGCTGACAGAAGTTGGTCCTAACAAAGTTAAAGTTATCAAAGTAGTTCGTGAAGCTACAGGTCTTGGACTGAAAGAAGCAAAAGAGATCGTTGACGGTGCTCCGAAGGTAATCAAAGAGGCCGCAGCAAAGGCAGAAGCTGAAGATCTCAAAACAAAACTGGAAGCTGAAGGCGCTAAAGTTACACTTAAGTAATTTCAGAATTATTTTTCCCGGCAATGTCTGGTTATTCAGATATTGCCGGGTTTTTTGTCGTATAAGAAACGGACATGTCTGCTGGCACAGACATCACCATTCATGAAAGTCGATTGCTCCGCACTTCGTGCTCCCGCAATCGCCGCCGGTATTCGTAATCCGGGCTGTCGCCCTCCTTACTC
>UQAW01000121.1 GCA_900539175.1 uncultured Lachnospiraceae bacterium | reverse complement strand
GCCGCCAGTATTCGTAATCCGGGCTGTCGCCCTCCTTACTCATACCGGCTTGCCCGTCCAATATCCATGATCCTGCGCGTGCAAGCACGCTCCGGGTCATGGCTGCTGTACGGGACTTTCATAGCAAATATTGATAGATTTCTCGTTTTGATACTCCACGGTCTTTTGCTACCTGTTTCATGGCATCTTTGTGTGAAACTCCCTGAGCCTCGTAGTGCTCCATATGTTCCTCTATTGAAAGCTGCTCCCAGGCATTTACCTCTTCCTGACGTATCTGGGCTCTGCTTTTTCCTTCTAATACAATGACGCACTCACCCTTTGGGTCATTATGTCTATAATAATCAAGGGCTTCTCTCAAAATAGTCTGAAAGGCTGTTTCGTGCTTTTTGGTCAATTCACGGCATATCGTCACCTTTCTTTCCTCTCCCAGCGCAGTCATCAACTCCTCCAACGTACGTACCAGGCGGTGGGGCGCTTCATACAGAATCATAGTTCGCGTCTCATGTTTCAGCTCTTCCAGAACGGCAGCTTTCTCTTTCTTATCTGTGGGTAAAAACGCTTCAAAAGCAAACCTTCTGGTAGAAAGGCCTGAGAGCGTCAATGCCGTGATGCAGGCAGCAGCGCCGGGTAATGAAGTTACAGGGATTCCAGCCTCATAACACATAGCTACCAGTTCCTCCCCAGGATCAGAGATTCCCGGTGTCCCTGCATCCGTAACCAGAGCAATCTTTTTACCTGACAACATCTGCTCTACCAGATAACGTCCCTTTTCAATTTTATTATATTCGTGATAACTGGTCATAGGGGTTTTGATTTCAAAATGGTTCAGCAATTTAATGCTGTTTCTGGTGTCCTCTGCCGCAATCAAATCCACTTCTCCTAAGATCCGTATTACCCGGAATGTCATATCTTCCAGATTTCCTATCGGTGTTGCACATAAATAAAGTTGTCCCGTCATCTTCCATCTCCATACATTCTTCGGATATCCTCCGTATAGATACCCGGTTTTTCATATACAATCAGCGGCTTTTCTACCGTTATTCTTGGATTTCCGCCTTTCAATCCTTCGATCAGTACCATATTTGGCTCTTTATCCACAAAAGGGTATACAAGCTGCATTCTTTTAGGTTCCAGCTTATACGTCATCATAACCCCCATAATTTCTGCCAGACGGAAAGGCCTGTGCACCATATAAAATCTTCCCCTGGATTTTAACACCCTGGATGTCTGGGCAATCACATCCTCCAGTGTACATAGTACCTCATGCCGTGCAATCGCCTTCGGCAGATGAGGATTTGTCAGACCGTGATCTGCTGTCATATAGGGTGGATTGCAGGTTACAACATCAAAGGATGCTGCACCAAACAACTTCTCCGCCTGCTTTACATCTCCCTGTATGATCGTAATCTGATTTTCCAGATGGTTGTATGCCACGCTTCTCCTTGCCATATCCGCGCTTTTTTCCTGGATCTCCAGTCCGGTAAAATGCCGTCCGGAAGTCTTCGCTTTTAACAGCACAGGTACAATTCCGGTTCCTGTACACAAATCTAAAACATCTTCTCCCGGCTTTACCTTTGCAAACGCAGATAACAGCACTGCATCAATCCCATAACAAAAGCCCTGATTATTCTGAATCATCCAGTACCCATTCTGCAAGTCATCCAGACGTTCTCCCTCCAATAAGTTCATACTTCGTAATTCCTCTTATTCTTTCATTGTTCTCGCACCCTGGAGCGTGTTCACCCCCACCCAAATGACGAAGAATGAATTTTCAGACACGCTCTGGTTTACTGTCATTCATCATTGGTTACATCACCATTTCCGCTGACTGGAATAGCCTCCCCCAGATAGGTTGGCTTCGGCCGGAAGATTACGCTAAGGAAATCTTTATTCCTTGCAAGAATCTCACGGAATTCACGATAGGTCTGTCCCTGATATTCTTCCCCCTTGGCAGCAACCCCATATGCCTCAATACCAAATTTATCAGCGATATATAATGCACGATACAGATGGTATTCCTGAGACACAATGATGATTTTCTTCGCCTGGAAAATTTCTTTTGCCCGATAAATACTTTCATAGGTTGAGAAACCAGCATGATCCATGAACACATCCTCTGATGTAATTCCCTGACTCAATGCATAGCCCTTCATCGTATTGACTTCATCATAATCCTTCCGTCCATGGTCACCGCTCATCAACAGTTTCTGTGATGCACCTGACTGATATAAGGCAATCCCCAATTCCAGACGTTCATTCAGCATCAGACTTGGAGTTCCATCCTCTCTCACACCAGCACCAAGCACCAAGATACAATCCACATCTTTCAAATCCTTTGCCTGGTTCATCGTAAGAATATCCTTTTTTACTGATTGCTTGATATATTGATTAATACTCAATAGTAAAAAAACACCCAAAATTCCTAACGCGAGGATCCCAATCACCAACTTTTTTCCAATCTTACTTATTCTCATATATCCACACTCTCTGCCGCACTGCCGTATAAAATACACGCTGCAGGCTTATAATAAGTGTCTGCAGCGTATCTTTTTCCTTTTTTATCTGAAAACTTACTGCACAAAAAGCAGTTTTCCTTATTCTTCCAACATTTCCAATTCTTTCAACTCTTCCGGAGTGAGATCCTTTTCCTTATTCTTCTCTTTCCCTTTTTTATATTTAGGTTTAAAACGTAATTCTTCTACTTTATATTCCCGTATTTCTTTCTCATCCTCAACTTCAACGATAACCTTAATCGTCTGACGCAGGACATTTACGGTGGATACCTCTCCCTTCAGTCCTTCCGGAGTTGTAACCCTTTCACCGATTGCAGGTAATTTCTTATTGAGATACTCATAAGTTTCCTGTTCATTCTTCAGACAACACATCAAACGACCACAGACACCGGAAATCTTTGTTGGATTCAAAGAAAGGTTCTGCTCCTTTGCCATCTTAATAGATACCGGAGCAAACTCTGATAAGAATGTATGACAACAAAGCGGACGACCGCAGATTCCCATACCTCCCAAAATCTTCGTCTCATCTCTGACACCAATCTGACGCAATTCAATTCTGGTTTTAAACACTGCTGCCAAATCCTTCACTAATTCACGGAAGTCAATTCTTCCGTCCGCTGTAAAGTAAAACAATACCTTATTATTATCAAACGTATATTCTGCATCAATCAGCTTCATCTCCAGATTATGAGCCTGAATCTTTTTCTGACAAATCTGGTACGCTTCTTTTTCTTTTTTCCGATTCGCCTCTTCCTTCGCATCATCCTTGTCAGTCGCAATCCGGAGAACCTCTTTCAACGGCTGAACTACTTTGGAATCTTCAACTTCCTTTGGTCCCAATACGACATAACCATATTCAACACCACGCGCAGTCTCCACAATTACGTGGTCACCAAGCTTGATGTCCAGCGACTGGGGATCAAAATAATACACCTTCCCCACATTACGGAACCGCACTCCTATTATCTTTATCATCTTTAATTCTCCCTGATCGTCAGGAACAAAAGTTCCATCGTTGTATCAAAATTTACATTAGCACGAAGCCTGTTCTCAGCAGTGTGAATTGCTTCAATGATTCTTTCCAGCCCCTCATAGGAACTCTTCTGCGCTCGTTCTTTTACATAATTAATTTCCTGTTTAAATACAAGATTATCAATTTCTCTTGTTGCCTTAAACAATAACACATCACGAAACCACATAACAAACAAGTCCAGATAATCGTAAATATTCTGCTTTTCCTGAGACATTCCCTTAATTGCCTCAACCAGTTCGTGTATCTGCATCTCCTGGGATGCTTTCAGAATCTGCAGTGCATTCTTCATCAGTTCAGAAAACTCTGCAGAAGTTGCTGCCCGCTCCGCTTTTCCAATATTTCCCTGAGCAAAAGCCGCATCCACTTCTGCCTGATAATCCGGAATTTGTATGCGATCCATCAGATAAGACTTTACCATATGATCCGGAACTGGTTTCAGCCCTAATGTAACACACCTGGATGTAATTGTCGGAAGCAGAATATCCGGATTATCTGTCAACAATAAAATAATCGCATAAGCCGGCGGCTCTTCTATTGTCTTGAGCAATGCATTCTGCGCCTGAAGTGTCAGTTTCTGTGCATCATTGATAATATAAACCTTATATGGACTGCTATAGGGACGAATCGCCACATCAGCAATCAATTGTTCCCGGATTTCCTCAATACCTATCGAATTGGGCTTCTCATGAGTGACTGTAATAATATCCGGATGGTTCTTGCTCATGGCCTTTTTACAGGATGTACACTCCATACACGGTTCAACTCCATGAGTCTCACACTGTAAGGTCTGAGCAAACAAAGATGCCAACATTTTCTTACCTGCCCCATGCTCCCCGGAAAAAATATAGGCATGTGAAACCTTGTCCAGTCGAATGGCATTCTGTAAATGTGCAATTATCTCTTCATGTCCGATTACGCTGTCAAATCCCTGCATAATACCACCTCCCAAGAATCCAAATTATCATTCTGTCCTCTACGGACATTATACCATACTGCCCCTGCAAATTACAGTTTTTTTTGTTCCTCGCATATGAATTTATAGATTTTTTCCAAACAATCTGAAAATTCCGTATTATTCTCAAACCTAAGGGTTATTCCCGCCTCTTGTATATTGAATTCGCTGAAGTCTTCGCAATCAGCCAGATAACGACGGCATAATTCAGCGTATTTCGGCTCCTGCTGCCTTTTTTCCCGCTGCAGAGCACGTTCCAGACGGATTCCATCTTCTACTTCAACATAAATCGGGCATAGAGCCTGTCTTCCGTAATATCTCTGCAGTTTCCGGTAAGATTCCAACGTCCCAATTCCCAGATAATCCTTTTCATCCAGATTAATCTGACCATCATCTGCAGTAAAATAGTACCATATTCCATAAACCGTATGATAGGCACGCTCTTCAATAATTTTTCCTGCTTTTCTTAACAATTCTAATTTTTCCTCATCCACAAAGAAATATTCCTTACCCTCAGTCTCGCCGCTTCTGATTGGTCTTGTCGTATATAACACCAACGGCGCCAATGATAACTGCTTTTCCTGCATCAGAGTCTCATATACGTGATCCTTTCCGGATGCACTTTTTCCCATAATGTAAAAAATTCTGCCCATCCCAGCCCCCTGCAAAACACTTATTCTTTCATCCAGCAAACTTAAAAAACTGCCCGGCAGCTTTCATAAAGCTGCGGCAGTGCCTGCTTCCGGCTGCTATAATCAGCAACCTGTCATACCTTTTATGAAATGATTTTTATCAGACACGCTTCCGGCCTATGACACCCTTTGCTGTCAGAACTATCTGGAATCATGTCTGATACATTCCATTCATACACGCAAAATAAAAAAACAATCATACGATCTGCTGTACTTCATAATTTTAAACTTTAAAGCGGTATCCTACGCCCCATATAGTTTCAATATACTGCGGCTTGGCAGTGTTATACTCAACTTTTTCACGAATCTTTTTAATATGCACTGTAACCGTCGCAATATCTCCAATCGACTCCATATCCCAGATTTCCCGGAACAATTCTTCTTTTGTAAACACATGGTTGGGATTCTCCGCAAGAAAAGTAAGCAAATCAAACTCCTTCGTAGTGAAGTTCTTCTCTTCTCCATTGATCCAGACTCTTCTGGCTGTCTTATCAATCTTGATTCCACGGATCTCAATCACATCATTTTCCGGCATTCCTACCCCGATCAAACGATCATATCTCGCCAGATGTGCTTTCACCCGGGCCACCATCTCGCTTGGAGAAAACGGCTTTGTCATATAATCATCGGCACCCAGACCCAGACCACGAATCTTATCAATATCGTCTTTTTTTGCAGATACCATAATAATCGGCGTATTTTTTTTCGCGCGAATCTGACGGCAAATTTCAAATCCGTCTACTTCCGGAAGCATCAGATCCAGAATATACAGGTCAAATTCCTCATTTAACGCACGTTCCAACCCTGCATTCCCGCGATTTTCAATACTTACCTCAAATCCTGATAATTCCAGATAATCCTTTTCCAGATCTGCAATGGCCTCTTCATCTTCAATAATTAATATTTTACTCATTGATCGGTACCTCCTGATATTTTCTAAGCACAAAGAACATCACTGTTCCTACACCTTCCTTACTGTTTGCCCAAACCTTTCCACCATGATCTTCCAAAATCTTCTTCACGATAGAAAGACCGATGCCGCTGCCTCCCTTGGTAGAATTCCGTGATGCATCCGTGCGGTAAAAACGATCAAAAATCTTGGTCAGATCCTTCTGTGCAATTCCTTTTCCGTTATCTTCAATCTCCACCTGAATAAAGTCCCCCACATCTCTCAGACGAATATTAATGATTCCACGCGATTTATCCATGTATTTTATAGAATTGCTGATAATATTGTTAATTACCCGCTTCAACTGCTCTGCATCCGCGATAATCAACGTATCTTCCTCCAGATAATTGAAATATGCCAGGTCAATCCCCTGAGACTCTAATTCCAGACTCAATTCCTCCACACAGTCTTCAAAATACTCAGACACATGTATCTTGCTGAACGTATAAGGTATCCGGTTTGTGTCAATCTTCGAATAGAATGTCAGTTCATTGATCAACCGGTCCATTTCATTGGCTTTATTGTAGATGGTACGGATATACTTATCCATCTTCTCCGGTGTATCTGCCACCCCATCCATAATTCCCTCCACATAGCCTTTTACCGCAGTGATGGGAGTTTTTAAATCATGGGAAATATTACTGATCAGTTCTTTATTATCACTGTCAAAAGTAACTTTTTCCTCTGCATTCTCTTTCAGCCGCTTGCGCATCTCTTCAAAATCCTCACACAGATCTTTTACCTCCCTGGCACCGCTGGCTTCCACCGTAAAATCCAGATTTCCTTCTTTGATGTTCTGTGTGGCTGTTTTCAACTGATTCAAGGGTGTCACCACCCCGCGGTAAATCCAAAGAGACATAAGCAGACTGGTTCCCACAAGTATCAATACAATCACAATAATCATCTCATTCATCAGTGACTGTACCTGCGGAACCATCCGGTTTGCCTGTGTAATAATAAAAGCACTGCCTTTTGTCCCGTCCGCAAATAGAAAATCAACCTGCCTTACAAGAGCCTGTTCCTCGCTTCTCATATAAACACTGTTATCTGATGTTGCTCTGGAATCCCCGTATTCCGGCAATGCACGCAGCAATTTCGCATCACTGACGGATTCCGAACCATTGTATGAAATCTGGTCACCCTTTCTCACTGCCAGATAAGAATATGCCTCTTTAAGCTGATCATTTAAAGTATTCAGATACTCCTGCTGTTCCATCTTCTTCGGATTCTCTTTTACCGTTGCCCGAAGTTCTTCCATATCAGCCTCAGTCATTTTATTCAGCATCAGCGTATTATTGATCAGATTCTCATATGTGGGTTCCTCTATTCCATACTGCTTTCCAATTGATTCAAGTTTCATCTTCATGCCGGTATAAAACATCACACTGGTAAGTATTACAGGAATAAAAATAATCGAAAAAAATGAGATGATGATTCTTGTTTTCAGTTTCATATATTCCGCTTCCTTTTATATAACTTCTGAAATAACACCGTCATACCTGACGCCAGATGTGCATCACCGACATCGCATGTGTTTTAATTATAGCATACTCATTTTTTATTTTCATCTAAAGTAAACAGAAGAATTCTAAATTTTCTATAAAAATGAGGGGGAGGGGGATTTTTTGTTGTGTGTGGGGGGAGGACGCAGATGGCGCGGTCCCTCGTCAGGGAGACGGCGCGGAGAGGTTTCGGCGTTCTAAAAGGAAGGCGGCGCGGACTCCAGGGAGAGGAACCGGTTTGGTAAACCGGTTCCTCTCCCTGGAG
>UQAW01000120.1 GCA_900539175.1 uncultured Lachnospiraceae bacterium | reverse complement strand
CAATCGACTTTCATGGATGGTGATGTCTGCGCCAGCAGACATGTCCGTTTACTATGAAACTCCTGAACGGCGGCCATGACCCAAAGTATGCTTGCACGCGCAGGGTCATGGATATTGGACGGGCAAGCCAGTATGAATAAGAAGAGCGATAGCTCAGATTACGAATACTGGCGGCAGATGCGAGAGCGCACAGCACGTAGCAGCCCGCAGGTATTATACGGCAAAAACCGTAAAATTTCCCATAGAAAAGGCAGCAATGCATCAAATTCCTTTTCTATTACAATTATTTCCATTCATTGACTTTGAAATATTTTTCAGTATAATTAAGCATATATTGTTACTGAATATTGCCTTGAAGAACTCAAATAACGAGAAGATTTGCGGAAGGGAGAATCTATTTATGGAAAAGCAAACCGGATACATCCATATTTACTGTGGAGACGGAAAAGGAAAGACCACCTGCGGTATGGGGCTTTGTACACGCGCAGCGGGCTATGGATATAGAGTCTTGATTTATCAGTTTATGAAAGATAATAAAACCAGTGAACGAAAAGTTCTGGAAGCTTTGGACAATGTGACTTTTATAGATGGCCTGGAATCGGAAAAATTCAGTTTTCAGATGACACCGGAAGAAAAAGCAGAGCGAAAATCCTACTATGAATCCCAATTCAAAAGCGTAACGAAACTGGCTGAGACAGACAATTATGATGTATTATTCCTGGATGAAATTATTTATACCATCCGTGCCGGACTTTTTGACGAGACAATTCTATTGCATTATCTGGAACAAAAACCTGCTGATCTGGAAGTTATACTTACCGGTCAGAATCCCAGTAACGCTCTCATAGATGCGGCAGACTATGTATCCAATATTCAAAAACAAAAACATCCTTTTGACCGGGGACTGCCTGCCCGAAAAGGGATCGAACGCTGAATTTTAATTTTCCGCAAAATGAGGAGTGCCCAGATGCCTTTCAGCACCTGGGCAATTATTATGAAAAAATTTTATGTGTAATATACTTTACAACATATTGCTTATCAGCATGTTCTTTTCTGAACTGTTTATATAATAACAGTTATTTATGAACATGATATGAACAAATAATGACTTCTTTTTAAATTTATCCAAAATTCTTCTATTTTCTACGCATTTATTGTGCATTATACACTATCGTATTTCATACATCACGAAAACCATGACTTGATTTGTTCCCAAATCCCGCTAAACCAATTTCCGATTTGTGCAAGAATTCCATCTACCTCTTCTTGGCTGATACCAAGGTCAATATTCAGGTTCTCCAACTTTTCATATAACCCCTGTGCCTGTTCCTTCAGACTATTGATATCCAGATCCAGACTGGAGATTTTCTCCATTAGTTCCCGGATCATCTGCACCTGCTCTTCTGTTAGAGTAACTTCCAGCTTTTGAGCAGTGTCTTCGATTACTTCATCCATTTTCTCCGGATCTTTTACCTCCTCTGATACAATCACATCCTTAACGGCACCAATCAATTCCTCTGCCTTGTCCTGATCTCCAATCTGTTCTGCAATCTGGCTGGTAGTCACAAGTTCATTGGTCGCTGTCTCTACATTCTCCGGCTTTAAAGCCTCCCCGGTCATATCGGAATAAGCTTCCATCGCCCCCACAAGAGCAGCAGTTCCGGAGATATTAAACGGTCCTGCCACCGTAATCTCAGCATTCTCCACACCTGCTGTTGCCAGGGCATTCTGATACATGACCTTGGTACAATACGTAATATTCTTCGTTGTAACCTGAAGACCGTAACCGGATTCCTTACTTACTACTTTTACCGACGACAATGCACGGCTACCGATCACATTCGCACTCAGATAAGAATCCAGATACTTATGCTCGTCCTCATTTGTAACAGTTACCACCTTATAGTTATCCAAATCTTCCTCTTTGACATCCAACAGATTCAAAACGGTTGCCTTTTCGTCCGCTTTCAAATCCGCCCCCAATGCCAGGTACGGTTTATCCGTCTCACTGTCAGCCGCTACTGGAAAACAAAATGCAGATAACACCATCGCTGCAGTTAATAAAACTGCTATTCCCCGTTTTAACTTTCTCTTTAACATAGAAAATACATAGCCCCTTTCCATAGATTTTTAAATAAGCGATTGTGAAACTCTTCGAAAATCACTTAAAACTATCAAACTCATTATAACATACTTTATTCATGATATCTTCTTTTTTATAAAAACAAAAGATTTGTCAAGAAAAAATTAAGAGTTTTTTAATCAAAAGCCCGGTAACCATGAATAATCCTTTCATGATTACCGGGTCAATCGCCTGCAATATTAGTATTGATATGATACCAGGGTCAAAAGGTTATGCTTTTTCATGCAAGCATGAAAAAGCATAACTTTGGGACCCGTAAAACATGAGAAAGTAACCCGAACAGGGCGAATTTCGAATGTTTTTAGGATTGCGGGAGCATGAAATGCGGAGCAATCCGTGTATCATAGGGGTCAAAATACCTTTTGACTCCAACATCATTGATATATGAACCGTACTTTCTGATTACGCCTGTTCTCTTTTCTTATATGTAACAGCCATACCAACCAAGCCAAGTACAGCTACGGCACCTGCCCAGCCAAGTACATTCACCTCTCCAGTCTTCGGTGAAGTAGTGGTGCTTGTTGTAACAGAAGCTGCGGTATCCTTATCAGCTACAAAAGCAACCGGTGATAAAGAATTAAAAGTAGCTTCAATTGTTCCTTCACCTGCTTTCGCTTCCAAAACTTCCCAGGCAGCTTTTTCCGCATCATAATGCAGAATAGCAACTTTAGATGCAGATGTAATACCTGTTACCTTAAAAGTAATTGTTACAGGATATGCAACATCTCCTTCTGCTCTTACATTCTTAACATCTACAACCTGCATACCTTCCGCAAAAGCTGAGCCCATCACTTCTTTCACTTTCGCAATGTCTTTAATCTCTTCCGCCGCAGTCTTCTCTGCACCTGTAAGTACATCCACTGACTCTACAATAATTCTGGCATCAGCTCCATTCTTGTCCACTGCTTTTGCAATACCAGTCACGATTCCGCTGACGGATGGACTCGGTGCTGCGAATACGGTAGCAGCCATCCCTACTGTCATCACTGCTGCCGACAAAACTGCGAGTAATTTTTTCATTTTTTTCATAATAATTTCCTCCTCTCAATCTCCTGATGAGACCCTTTCCCATCAAAACATAGGTCCATTATATCACTAATCAACAGGCTTGTAAAATAATTTCATTATAATCTCATATAATTTCTCGTCATCCACATAAAACTCATCATGCTCATATCCTTCGACAACCTCTCCCGGCACCATCTCTGTTTCATCTGTCAACAATTTACAGCGTGCCAACGCATTGATCTGCTTTGCACTCATATCGGTAACCAGATAAGGGTCAAGAAGTGAACTGTAAGTTCCATAAAAATCACCGGCTTCTCCAACTCTGGTTTTGGCTGCCTCCAGCAAAGCCGGTATATATTGAAGCTGCCGCTCCATTCTGCCCATATTACTGCCCGTCTGTTCAATATCACGATAACGCACATATCGCTCTGCTTGTTCACCTGTAAGTGTCAGCGTACATCCCTGAACAAAGAGAGGATCAACAGAGGTATAATCCTGAGGAATGGTCAAAGTCACGCCTCCGACTGCATCATTCATAATCTGAATACCCTCCAGATTCATCGAAAGATATCCGTCTATCGGAAGATCATACAAAAGCTCTGAGACTGTTTTTTTCGTAGCCCAACAGCTGCTTTGTGCTCCATTTCCATAAGCATATTGTGTTGCAATCTGCGCCTTCACCGAAGTAAAATAATTTCCTGAGACATCATATAAATCGATATCTGTCATCGCATCTCTGGAAATCTGCAGTATTCTGGCTGTCTGATCCGCTCTGTTGATCGAGATAATCATGATACAGTCTGCCTGTCCGGATTTACCCACCATCTGCTGAATAGAAACCTCGTCTGTCTTATCCACACCCATAAATAAGATGTTGTTAAGATCTTTATTATACCGATATTCCTTGCCTTTATAAAAGATCGTATCACCTATATCCTGGGAATCCCCTGTTTCTCCCGGCTGTAAATTCGTCTCAGACTTTTCTTCTCTTTTCAGATTGCCCGCAATATAAAATCCAACTCCTGCAACGATCAGCAGAATTACAAGCACACACAAAGCAATCATAAAATTTTTCTTATCTTTACTCTTCACTGATCAAAACCGCCTCCACCAAAAAACGTTGTTCCTGATTACTGTTACAGGTAGATAATGTAATAATTTTATCCTCGGTTGTAACTTCTACTTCCGGATTCCTATAAGAAGCCATATTACGAACGGAATCGATGGAATTCAGATATGCCTGATACTGCTGCGTATCTGTAAAATCAAAACTACCAAGGATGTGACGGTCATCATACGTGATACCCGCATAAATCTGATACGTCAGTTTATGCTCCGGCGTATAGATGATAATCTGAGGATGTTCCTGCATATAATCACTGTCCACATACTTCTTCAAGCTTCCAAACATAGAATCATCTTTCATATTATGTCCATAAATCACAGTGTTTTTGTCCGTAAAATCTTTCTTGTTCAGGTTCTCCGTATAGATAGAGCCGGGATAACCTTCCGCACCTTCTGCCGTATGATTCAGGTAATATGCCTGATCCGTACTGCTTTGGAGAATCGGATAATCCACCCCGGTTCCCGGAATCAGAATCCAGGCGTAAATATCCGGATTCTTTTCCTGCAATACAGAAAAATCAATAGGAATTTCTACCGTCTGCGACATTGATACTGTCTCCGGTACATCTGTTGGCATCTCTGTTGGTATCACAGACGCAGAATCTGCCGTGCGGACTTCCTCTGCTAATTCCTCATACGACTCTTCTCTTCTATCAAGTGTCACCTGATAAAAGACTGCAAAAATAACGGCACCAAGAAAAACCACGAAAAAGCTGATAAACAAAAATCTATTTATTCTTTTCACTCTTCTTAACCGCTTTCATGTTGTGCTGTTCTCTTCTCCTGTCTGTCGGAATCACAGCCAAAGTACTCAGCCTCAGATACTTCGCTACATCTTCTTCCGTCTTGATATGATCATTCAACAGAAACTGAATAACAAGAACACTTAAGCTCAACAGAACTCCCAGCAGAATTCCTATCACCACATTTTTCTTTACACCAGGACTGACGGGAGATGTCTCTACCTCTGCTCTTTCCATGATAGATGGCGGATCGGTTTTTGTAATCTCTGCCATCTGCTCCACCGTCTCCTCTGCAACTGCATTGGCTACCATACTGGCATCCATAGGATTGGTACTGGTCGCACTGATAGCTAAAATACGGGTTGCCTGATCCGACACCGAAAGCATACTCCGAATCTGCTCCCTGGTAAAAGTCTTGCCTTCCTGCGCCTGAATTCGCTCTATCGCCCCGTCAATCACTGGTTTGCTCTTGGCGATCACGATAAAATCCTCCGCGAGTTCACCGCCTATCTGCAAATCTGCCATGGAAGTAACACTGGTTGTCTTGGAAAGAATATACAGAAGTGAAGTTGATCGATACTGGGGAGTGATCAAACCAACGGTAATCCCAAGCGCTGATGCTCCGCCCACAATGGCGCAAAGCAAAATCAACCACCAACGCCGCATCAATGTATGGAAAAGAGCCCGTAAATCAATTTCAATCTCATCATTTTCGTAATACTCGTTCATCTTCAACCTCTTTTCAGTAACTATACTTATCGTATCTGTTACGATAATTTCCGTATTTTCCATAATAGCCGCTGCTCTTCAAATCCACTTTATTGAGAACTACACCAAGAATATTTTCATTGGCTGCCCGCATCTGTTCGGTGACTGCAATTGCATCACCTTTGGATATCCGGTCTGCAGCCAGCACCAATATAGTACCGTCACATTGCTTAGCTACCACTGCCGCATCAATGACATTTCCTACCGGTGGAGTATCTACAATTACATATTCAAAGTTGTCCCTAAGCGCCGCAATCAACTGCTGAAACCGCTCATTCCCAAGCAGTTCGGTGGGATTAGACGGGAAAACTCCTGTCGGCATCAGATATAACTTTTCAATATTTGTACTATATATGGCATCCGCAGCTGATGCCTGTCCGGATAAAAGGTGACTGAGTCCCTTCATGTTTCCACTCACACGCAGACGCTTCAACAATACAGACTTCCTTAGATCTGCGTCCATCAGCAAGGTTTTCTTACCCGACTCTGCAAATATGCAGGCCATATTAAAAGCAACTGTTGATTTACCATCATTCGGCATACAACTTGTCACTGCGATAATACGGTTCTCAACTCCCGTAAACTCAATGTTGGTACGAAGAGTTCGAAAAATCTCTCTCTCCTGTCGGCTCATATCTACTTCCGCATTAATTGTAACTTTCTCCACTTAAATATTCTCCTTTAACGATTCTTGCTGGATTATCATAACAGATTCTGTCCCGGTAACTTCGTCCCATCTTCTTGTCTATATAATTGATACAATCCCGCATCAACGGCTGGCGTTTGGCCGAACTGTGTGCGTCTGTACCAATCAGGTGAATGAGATCTAATTTCATCAACCGCAGCAAATACTTCTTTGTTGACCAGCCATTTTTCCCTGAAACACTGCTTGCATTCACCTGCATATAAACCCCCGAATCCACCAGTGAACTCACGCGTTCCTCTCTTTGCAGCGCATCATAACGCTCTATATGTGCAAGCACTGGCCGGAATCCGGTATACTGCAAATTTTGTACTGCATGAAATATATAATTATAATCAATGTTTACAGGAAATTCTACCAGAACATATCTTGTGTCATTTACTGTCGGTACTCTGCCCATTTTCAACTCATCTAGAATCCCGGATTCATAATATATCTCTGCCCCCAGATAAATCTCCATATCACTGCTGACTTCAGCCGCCCTGGAACAAAGCCACTGATACGCGGCAGTTCTTTTCTCCAGTTCCCCTGCTTCCATCCCGCAATAATAATGAGGTGTCGCTACAATTTTCCGAATTCCTTCTTTATAAGCTATTCTCAGCATCTTTTCCGATTCTTTTTTATCTTTGGCACCGTCGTCTACACCCGGTAAAATATGGCAATGTAAATCAAACACATCTCATCTCCATCATATAAAAAATCTACTGGACCGTGACCTTCAACACCTCGATATTTGACTGATTCCCATCACTGTCAGTTACGTAGTAGGAAAGCTCATAAATTCCCGCAGTATTTACATCGACCTCTCCGCTGACCTGAATATCACGGTACAAAGCATCTCTGTCATCATCGTCATCCTGAATATCTTCCACATACTTCAGCACATTGAACTTACTTCCAAGCGGAAGCAGAACTTCATGTTCGTTCAGCCTTATCCTAGGATTCTCCGCTGGCAGTTGAGAGACAGTCTCCTCAGGATCATTCGTTTCTTCCTGAGAAACCGGGGCTGGTTCTATCGGTAATGATACTTCTACAGTATCTTCTTCCCCGGCATCATCAGCAACCGCAAGACTTCTCTTTAATTTTGTCACATTATGACGGCTGTCCATGGCCACATAAGTAACCTCTGCGGATAGCCCCGCCCTGTCAACCACCACAGATTCTACAATGAGCGAATCCGTTACATCTCCATCCTTCTTATCAGTTGCCTTCACTCCATCAAGCAATTCCGAATTCTCCATACCTGCCCGGTACAACAAGTTCCCATTCTCTTCAATGAAAATCTCAGGTCCAGTCCGGTCACTACTTAATATCAGATAAGCAGATGCGCCCATAATACAGGTAACCACCGCTATGATTCCTGCAATAACTGCTGTTTTTTTCATCTCACATCCCTCTTCTAATCTTATTTACTATGAAAGTCCCGGACAGCAGCCATGACCCGGAGCGTGCTTGCACGCGCAGGGACATGGATATTGGACGGGCAAGCCAGTATGAGTAAGGAGGACGATAGTCCGGATTACGAATACTGGCGGCGATTGCGGGAGCACAAGGTGCGGAGCAATCGACTTTCATGGATGGTGATGTCTGCGTCAGCAGACATGTCCGTTTACTATGAAAGTCCCGTACAGCGGCCATGAGGAGCGCA
>UQAW01000119.1 GCA_900539175.1 uncultured Lachnospiraceae bacterium | reverse complement strand
TCCAACAGCAACTCTGATATTCTATCATGTCGTTTTCTGTTTGTCAAGAACTTTTTTAACTTTTTTTCAAAGTCTTTTGTGCTGTTCTGTAGTTCTCTCTGACAGCTCATCTAATATAACACAAGTTGTCGTAAATTGTCAACATATTTTTTCAACTTTTTTACAATTCATGAAGTTGTTTCCACATGTCTCAGCGACAGCTTAATTAGAATACCACAGCCCTTCCGCTATGTCAACACTTTTTTCATTTTTTTCAAGCATCTATATTCATCCTATCTATATTTGTATCCCCTACAACACCCTTTCTCGGAAATTCTGTTTATTTAACCCCCTCTATCCTGCAAGGTATCTTTCAGAATATCATCTTCGAATCTACCGTCAATCCCACTATAATAAAGAAAACTTATCCTGCTTACAACTTACATCCTATCATAGAAGTCAAAATTGTGTAATAGGATGCGAAAGAAATATAAGATTTTTCATGCAGTCTATGCTAGAGTATATTTAAAGCATTTCACAGAAAGCAATTTTCAAACATGTTCCAGAATAAACGCATCAAGAAGGGAACCAAAACATGGTTGCCGGCAAAGACCATAATGGAGGTAAATGATATGAAACGAAAATGGTGGCATGATAAAGTCGCTTATCAAATTTATCCGAAAAGTTTTTATGATACCAACGGAGACGGAATCGGTGATCTGCGCGGAGTCATCAGCAAATTAGATTATCTGAAAGACCTGGGAATCGATATCATCTGGCTCTCACCGATCTACAAATCCCCTCTGGCAGATCAAGGCTATGACATCGCAGACTATTATGCAATTGATCCCCGTTTCGGCACAATGGAAGACATGGATAGATTGATCGCCGAGGCAAAAAAGAGAGACATGTATATCCTTATGGATCTGGTTGTCAATCACTGTTCCAACGAACACGAATGGTTTCAAAGAGCCTGTAAAGATCCCTCGGGAAAATATGGAAACTTTTTCTATTTAGAAGATAAACGTCAAGACGGCAGTCTGCCAACCAACTGGAGATCCTATTTCGGCGGTCCTGTCTGGGAGGAACTTCCCGGAACAGATAAACTATATCTGCATTCCTTCCACAAAAAACAACCGGATTTGAACTGGGAAAATCCGGAAGTACGGGAAGAAGTCTACAAAAATATCAACTGGTGGTTGGAAAAAGGGTTGGGCGGTTTTCGTATTGATGCAATTATCAACATAAAAAAGGCTCTTCCTTTGAAAAACTATCCTGCTGACCGCGCGGATGGACTTTCCACAATCAGCAACATGCTAAAAGACGCCAAAGGAATCGGGGCATTTTTAGGAGAGATGCAGGAACGCACCTTCAGCAAGTATGATGCATTTTCAGTGGGTGAGGTTTTCAATGAAAAACCAGAAGAAATTCCCGCATTTATTGGTGACAACGGATATTTCTCCACGATGTTTGATTTTGAAGAGACAATTTTCGGCAGCAGTGACAAGGGCTGGTATGATGCCAAACCCATGACGCCGGAAGATTATAAAGCTTGTATCTTTCATGCCCAGAAGAAAGTCGGTGATACGGGATTTCTATCCAACATCATTGAAAACCATGATGAACCGCGTGGCGTCAGCCGCTATATTCCCAAAGAGGATTTAAGCCTGGAAAGTAAAAAAATGCTGGCTGCCCTCAGCCTGATGCTGCGCGGTCTTCCATTTATCTACCAGGGACAGGAAATCGGTATGGAAAATAAAGTATTCCACTCTATTGATGAGGTAAATGATATCTCTACTCTGGATGAATACAAGGTTGCGCTTAAAGCCGGCTGTTCTGTGGATGAGGCTCTTTCCGTAATCTCCCGCTTCAGCCGCGATAACGCCAGAACCCCCATGCAATGGAGCAATACTCCTCACGCCGGATTTACAACCGGAGAACCCTGGCTGAAGGAAAATGAAAACTATACGACGATCAACGTGGAGGATGAACTTGCCGATCCCAACTCTCTGTTCCACTTTTATCAGAAGCTGATTGCCTTGCGCAAAAATCCAAAGTATAAGGAAACCATCGTCTATGGAAAACTGATTCCTTATCTGCAAGAACAGAAAAATCTAATGGCATACTATCGAAAAACAGAGAACCAGACCTTGCTGGTACTGGCAAACTATCAAAAGCCGGAACAGAAAGTTTTTCTTCCCGGCAAGGTCAAAGAGATTCTGATCAACAACTACCCGGATATTGTATGGGAAGAAAATTCCGTAATTTTGAAAAATTATCAGGTTCTTGTATTAGAACTCCTCTGATTTCATCCGGAAACTGCTTTCTGAAAAAGATAAATCCCGGTTTGCGCAGAATTCATAATCCATTTCACGCAAACCGGGATTTACAGATTGTACAAACAAATTTTCAACCACCTAAAATTCCAAGGTATCTTCCCACCATCTCATATTCTTTCATGTAAATGCAATTTTCCAATGTCTGTTTCTCTATCCTGTACTTGCATTCCATATAGTCCATCCAGATCACTTCCTCCACTTCTGATTCCTGTAGTTTCAGATTCTTAATCGTAATTGGTGCATCATAGACATATACCTTGCTGATCTCATGGTCATGAAACGGTCTGCCATAAAACACATCGTTCATAACTCTGTTTTGCATCCCTGCAAATTTCAATTCCTCCGGTTTCACGTAGATCCCCAACTCTTCTCCCAGTTCCCTGACCGCTGATTCCAGATAATCATCCCCTGCTGCCACATGTCCTGCGGATGAGATATCATAACATCCCGGATTGGAATCTTTGTTCTTGCTTCTCTTCTGCAGCAGCACATCGAAGCCGCTCTTCTGATTCTTACGCACAATCCAGACATGCGAAGTGGCATGTGGACTTCCATCACTGTGCACCACTCCTCGCTCCCGGACAATGCCGCTCACTGTGCCGTCCGGATTCCGGACATCAAACAGTTCTAACCTGGTTCCATCCAATACTGCCTGTACCAGTCTGTCTCCGCCGTCATAGACAAGTTTCAGAGAAAAGAAAGGATGTTCTTCGTTCATCAGACGAAAGAAAATTTTATCTCCTTCCCAGATATTCAGCTGCAGTACCTCTTTCTTATCCACCCACTCAAGTTCACCCTCATCACAGGGAATCTGTTCTCCGGTAAATGCATCCGCCGTGTAAAGAGACATATATTCTGTAATCCCTCCGCCTGAGACAAACGTCACGATCCCACGGTAACGGTATGAAGTTAATGTCAGTCCGGTTTCCTCTTTTACCTCACGCAGCAGACACTCTTCGGGGCTTTCATCCTGTTCAAAGTGACCGCCCACACCGATCCACTTGTCCTTATTGACATCATTTTTTTTGACTGTACGATGCAGCATCAGATATCTGCCATCTTTTTCTATATAACACAATGTACTTAATTTTGTCATATTGCCTCGCCCCTTTCCCTCTTCATCAGGTTGCAAGCACTTAAAAAGGCAACGCCTTTACAGAATCCTTTCTATAAAAACATTGCCCTTTTTATATTTCTCACCGACCACACAGTAAACGGACATGTCTGCTGACGCAGACATCACCATTTATGAAAGCCCGATGCTCCGTGCTTTGCACTCCCGCATCTGCCGCCAGTATTCGTAATCCGGACTACCGTCCTTCTTATTCATACTAGCTTGCCCGTCCAATATCCATGACCCTGCGCGTGCAAGCACGCTCCGGTTCATGGCTGCTGTACGGGACTTTCATAGTAATTAAATCAACGGATATTTTTCTGTCAAACCTTTCACAAGTGCCTTTGCTTTCTCCTGATTTGCCTCTGCATCGTTCAGCATCAGAGCAATTGCTTCTGCGATTACATCCATATCTTCGGCATTCATACCACGTGCAGTTACAGCAGGAGTTCCCAGACGTACACCGCTGGTTACAAATGGAGACTGGGGATCATTTGGAATTGTGTTCTTATTCGCTGTAATATTTACGCTGTCCAGAAGACTCTCCACTTCCTTACCAGTCTTACCCATGGCAGCCAGATCCACCAACATCAGATGATTATCTGTACCGCCGGAAACAATCTTAACACCGCGTTTCATCAACCCGTCACAGAGTGCTTTGGCATTGATCACTACATTCTTTCCATATTCCTGAAATTCATCACTGAGTACTTCTTTGAAGCAGACAGCCTTCGCTGCAATCACATGCATCAGAGGACCACCCTGAATTCCCGGGAATACAGCCTTGTTCAGCTTATGCTCTTTTGCAAACTCTTCACTGGAAAGAATCAGACCGCCGCGTGGTCCACGCAATGTCTTATGGGTTGTAGTTGTCGTTACATGTGCATACGGAATCGGACTTGGATGCTGTCCTGTGGCCACAAGACCTGCAATATGAGCCATATCTACCATCAGATATGCACCCACTTCATCGGCAATTTCACGGAAACGCTTAAAGTCAATGGTTCTTGCATAAGCACTGGCACCAGCCACAATTAATTTCGGTTTATGTTCTTTTGCAAGGCGCTCTACCTCTTCATAATCCAGAACACCATTATCATTTACTCCATAAGGAACGATGTTAAAATATGCGCCGGACAGGTTTGCCGGACTTCCGTGTGTCAGATGTCCGCCGTGTGCCAGATTCATACCCATAACCGTATCACCCGGCTGCAGAAGTGCAAAGAATACTGCCATATTTGCCTGCGCACCAGAATGAGGCTGTACATTCGCATAAGTACATCCGAAAATCTTTTTCGCACGTTCGATTGCAAGGGACTCCACTTCATCTACGCACTGACATCCACCATAGAATCTTTTTCCCGGATAGCCTTCCGCGTACTTATTTGTAAGAACGCTCCCCATCGCAGCCATAACCGCCTTGGAAACCCAGTTTTCTGATGCAATCAATTCGATATGACTGTTCTGACGCTCCTGTTCTTTTTCTATTAATGCAGCAATTTCAGGATCTACTGCTCTGACTTCTTCTAACGAATACATAATAATCAGTTCCTCCTAGGAATACTTTTGTTTTTCTCTCGCGTACACGCTTATTCCTTATGATACGGAATCTTAACACAAATGTCAAGCATTCCATGCAAATTTTTTATAATTCAATCAAATGCTTCGGTGAATGTGTCAGGTTTTCACATCCATCTTCGGTCACGATCACCATATCCTCAATTCTCACCCCGCCAAATCCCGGCACATAAATTCCCGGTTCTACGGTTTCAATCATGTTCGGCTGTAAGACTGTCTGGTCATTGGGTGACAGACGCGGCTCCTCATGAATAAAGAGTCCCACACTGTGACCAAGCCCATGACCGAAATATGTTCCATATCCTGCCTCTGTTATAAGCTCTCTTGCGACCTTATCCACCTCACATCCCCGCACTCCTGCGCGGACTTTCGCCAATGCCGCTTCCTGCGCCTGCAGCACAGTCTGGTAGATTTCCTTCTGTTTTTCACTTGCCTTACCAAGGACCACAGTCCGTGTCATATCAGAACAATATCCACGATAGATACACCCAAAATCCATTGTAACAAAATCTCCATATTCCAGTTTCTTCTCATCCGGAATCGCATGAGGCATAGAAGAATGAAGACCAGATGCCATGATCGTGTCAAAAGAAAATCCATGTGCTCCATGCAACTTCATCTCATATTCCAATCTTGCCGCTGCTTCCAGCTCCGAGATTCCGGGTCTTAAGAAATCCAGAATCGCAGTAAATGCAGCATCTCCTATACTTTCCGCTTTCCGCAGGCACTCCAGCTCCTCCGGTGACTTGATCTGCCGCAATTGATTTACCGCCTGGCCTACAGGTTTCCACTGCCTTACCGGAAGCTTCTCCCGGAACCGGTCAAACTCACAACACAGCATGGAACAGTCCTCATACCCCAGTATCTGGGCACCGTCCCGTTCCAAACATTCTTTCAGAAGATCCGTCCGTTTATGTTCACGATTCTCCTCCGCCACTGTAAAATCACTTTCATTCATAGCCGCTTCCGTGTAACGGGAATCCGTAATCAATACGTGTTGATTCCGTGACAGATATAAAATTCCCTCTCCGCCGCGGAAACCGCTGATATAACGCATATTGTACGGATCTGTGATCAACAGCGCATCTGCTTTCGTCTGTTCCAATAGTACATCAATTTTTGCATTCATTGCCCTTTTCTCCTCAATATCCTTCTATTCTTCTCTGCTTACGCAGTGCGTACCGCTTCTGACCGCTTTCCCACTCTGCCTTTTCACTCTCTGTCTCAATCACCAACCCCGGAACCTCCAATGCCTTTCCCTCTTCATCAATGGCAACCATAACCACATAGGCACGGTTGATAACTCTGCGCATCCCGTCCAGCCCTTCCACATAGGTATCGACCCGAACCTCCATGGATGTCCGCCCTACATAAGTCACTCTTCCCACAAGTACGATTGTCTGATTCAGATATGCCGCTTCCTTAAAATTCAGGTTATCAATTGAGGCAGTTGTGATCTCATGCCCGCTGTGCCTCCGTGCTACAATACCAGCCAGTTCATCAATCCACTGCATCAACATACCGCCGAACAGACGCCCGTATCCGTTTATATGTCTCGGCATCAACAGATAGGTTTGCTCCGTTCTGGACTCTTCTACTCTTTTCTTCATACCATTTCCCTTCCTTTTGGACTTTATGCTATTGTAAGCAATATTATCATGTTTTTTTTCATTCGTAAACCGACAGGATTTTCTCACACTCCATTCCATTCTTATATACTTTTCAGTTGATATGCCAGCTTTATCGTTCTCATCAGACGTTCTGCAGCATCTGCTGTCCGTGCGCCTGCGCCTTCTCCCATTGCTTCCTCTAAGTCCATGGGGCGGCAGACAACCGGCTCCATACTACTGATTCCTATTTTATAAACTTCCTCCGGACTCTCTGAAATCCCTCCTGCTATAGCAGCAACCGGTACACCATACAATTTGGCTTTTTGAGCAATCCCGGAAATCACTTTGCCATATGCAGATTGAGAATCAATCATTCCTTCCCCTGTAATTACCAGATCTGCCCATTGGAGCTTCTGTTCAAAATCCGCCATTTCCAGTACCGTATCGATACCCGACTGAAGCTTTGCTCCTGCAAATGCTGCCAAACCACCACCAAGTCCTCCTGCTGCACCTGCTCCCGGCATCTCCGACATATCGATGCCTATCTCTCTTCGCACAAGATCTGCCAAATGCTGTAACCCCCTGTCCAACCGCTGAACCTGTTCCTGACTCGCTCCCTTCTGTGGTCCATATACGGCTGATGCGCCATACGGACCACACAACGGATTTGTTACATCGTTCATAACTGTGATGTCTGCCTCATCCAACCACTTCTCTTTTGCTGACATGTCTATCTTTACAATTCTCTCCAGTTCTCCGCCTCCGAATCCAATCTCTTTCCCATCACAGTCAAGAAAGGAAATCCCTAACGCCTGTGCCATGCCGACTCCGCCGTCATTGGTAGCGGAACCGCCGACACCTACATAGATTTTTCTGCATCCCTGCAAAATGGCAGCTTTCATCAGCTCACCTGTTCCATATGTGGTCGCTTCCATGACATTCCTCTTTTCTTTCTCCACCAGCGGAAGACCTGAGGCTGCTGCCATTTCAATCACTGCCTTTTGCTCATTCAAAATCCCGTAATACGCAAGGATCTTTTTGCCGTCCGGTCCTGTCACTTCTGCTGTGCACCTTTTTCCCCCCAGACTGGAAATGACAGCCTCCACCGTACCTTCCCCACCGTCCGCAACTGCGATGCACTGTACTGCTGCATCCGGATAAACCCTGTGGATTCCTTCTTTGATTTTTTCAGCAACCTGTAAACTACTCAAACTTCCTTTATAGGAATCCGAAGCAATCAATATGTTCAAAATTTCTCTCTCCTTTTACATTCTACAGGCAATTGAAAAAACACTTGGACATCAGTTCCGAACTTTACAATTGCCAGAATTACTTTTCTATAATTATACGTTCCCGACGTTTCTTTTTCAATGTCCCCCTCCGATGCATGGTGATGTCTGCACCATCAGACATGTCCGTTTTCTATAAATTACCTGTTTTTTCAATCATTTCTTCGATCAACTTATTGACCTTTTCGCTTACATGTATTATTCTTAGAATAGAATCAAACACTGTTAATGTTTGCGGATTATTCTGCCTCGCATCGCTTAAATTTTTCAATGCAATCACTGCGAGGACGGATCTGTGCAATTCTATATTATGATATCAGGGTCAAAAGGTTATGCGTTTCATGCTTGCATGAAAAAGCATGACTTTGGGAC
>UQAW01000118.1 GCA_900539175.1 uncultured Lachnospiraceae bacterium | reverse complement strand
GTCAAAAGGTATTTTGACCCCTATGATATACGGATTGCTCCGCATTTCATGCTCCCGCAATCCTGAAAACATTCGAAATCCGCCCTGTTCGGGCTACTTTCTCATATTTTACGGGTCCCAAGGTCATGCTTTTTCATGCAAGCATGAAACGCATAACCTTTTGACCCTGGTATCATATTATAACACGTAGGTGGCCGCTTCGCAATATATCTGAACACAACGAAAAGCCGCCGTAAGCCAGTGCTGAAGCACTCTTCACGGCAGCTCATCCTTTTCTATATCGGAAATTAAGATGTTATTTATATATTCTTCAAAAAAATCCTGTTAAACGTCTCCAACTCATCATACATGATACCGTGCCCGCTGTTATCCAGATTATAAAAACTGCTGGTACAGATACTGTTGTATTGATATTCTGCCAGCTCATTCGATACCACTTCATCCTTCTCTCCATGAATGATTACGGTGGGAACTTTTACACATGCAAGATCCCGTCTTCCGTCTTCATCCCGCAGTGCATATGCAGTTCCGATTGTACCGACGGCAGATGCCGACATCGCAATCTGGGCGAACCACGCTTTGATTTCCTTACTCTGCGTTCTTGCAAAAAGCTGGCTGCTGAATGTTTCCGCAAATTTTGCCCGGTCAGTACGTATCCCCTCAATCAGACCATTCACATACGCTTTCGTAAATCCATAAGGAAATCCGGGACGCATGGTCCAGGAAGGAGCGGCGGCAGACAATAATATCAACTTTTTCACTCCGCAACCGCCAAATAGACGCATATACCGAAGCGCAATCGCACCTCCCATAGAAAATCCCACCAAAGTAAAGGAACAAAGATTTAATCTCTTCACCACGCAGTAAATATCCGATGCCATCTGATCATATCCATAATTACAGCCTGGAGCCTCTGATGCACCAAACCCCCGCAAATCAATCGCTACCACCCGATACCCGCAGTCAATCAAACGTGGAATCTGGTACTCATATATTTTGTGGGACAGCGGCCATCCATGGATCAGAAAGACCGTCCGCTTCCCACAACTGTTATAATCATAGACAGCAATTTTAACACCGTCTGTTGCCTGTATATAAAACATACACTGCTCTCACAAACCAGTTGCTTTCTCTATACTATATGATGAAATTTAAGATCAGCTCCTGAAATTCGGAAAACATTTGAATTCAGTTCATCTTTAACTCCTCTACAATATTATTCTTTCTGATTTTACGCATCGTATAGAGCATCGTCATAAATACAACCAGGAACACGCCGACAACCGCAATCCCCAGATATTCCCACGGAATCAGAAACTCTACATCTGTACCGATTCCGATTACTCTTTGCAGTGCAATACTGAGCAGAATGGTCAGAATCACTCCGTAAAAGATTGCCCGCAGTCCATAAATCAGACATTCATAGTTCATCATCTTTTGCAGACCTTTCGGTGACATTCCCATAGAACGCAGCATGGCGAATTCTTTTCGGCGCAGCATCAGGTTTGTTGAGATCGTATTGAAAACATTGGCAACTGCAATCAGAGAAATCAGCGTGATAAATCCATAGGTCAGCACGTTCACCGCTGCCAATGCATTTTTATCAGATTCATACTGCTCCGTCAGATTTTCCAGATACCCCACGTCCTCAAGGTTCTTCTGTTTCAATGATTCTTCTATCGCAGTAAAAGTTTCCGACGGATTCTCAGACTGAATATTATACAGGGATACCATCTGTTCCTGATTCCAGACTCCTGGAAAATCTTCATACATTTGTTCCGAAATCAATAAAGTCAGCGGAGCATCTGTCTCACGGAATTCCTTCGGCAGTTCCGAAACCGGATCACCAAGCTCTGCTTCACACTTGACTTGAAATTCCACATCATCTTTCTGGTAAGACAGCTCTCCTGCTTTCAGCAATTGCTGTCCATGCTTTTCAAATACTGTGATTTTTTCGTACCTCTGCGATGCCGAGTTATAACGTTTCACTTTATTCAGATACAAAAAGCGGATATGATCGGTATTTTGATAATCCACCGGATCCACTTTCTGGCTCTTTGCAAATGTTTCAAATAACTCATCCGAGAGCACAAGCACGTCGACACTGATCGGTGTCGCTCCATCCTCGCCTAATTCCGGATACCCATAGATCTCCATGATATCGGAATTCATCCAGTCTTCCGGAATCTGAATTGCCAGAGATGCTTTCCGATAAGCAAATACCGAAGTCACTCCTTTCCCTTTTCTCAACACCTCTCCTGCCTGCGTTTCCTCTTCCCGGGTACGTTCTCTGTAAATACGGTACTGCAGCTCCACTTCCGGGGCATCCAGCACAAAAGATCCGGTTTTTGTAAGATAGATATTGAATAAAGCTGCTGCCGTGAACAAGACAATACTCATAGTCAGAGAAACCACTGTTGCGCGGTATTTTTTACGATCACGCTTATAATTTTTCTCCGCCATCATTCCTTCCAGACCGAAAAGGGAAGTCACCCATCTCCCCGTCTTTACCTCTTGGGGGCTGATTTTAATATCCGCAGTCGCACGGATTGCCTCCATCGGAGAAAGTTTCCGGATCCTGCGTGACGGAATCCACACGGAAATCAAAACAGTCACAAGAGCTATTACCGCCGCTGCAAGAACCGACCACCAGGATACCGTAATAGGAATCCCAACCTTACTTCCATGAATCCAGTTTGTGATATCTTCGCCGATATAATGCAGGGTAATGCCAATACCACCTACGCCCGCCAGAATCCCCACCGGGATTCCAATGCTGCTGACAAACAAAGCTTCATAACGCATAGAACTCCGCAACTGTTTCTTTGTGGCTCCCATGGAAGACAAAAGCCCAAACTGAGTGGTTCTCTCCCTCAATGAAATAGAAAATGCATTATAGATCAAAGTAACAGAACCTGCTATAATCACCAAGACAAGGATGATAAGAAGTCCGATCATCACAGTAAGGAAATTATCATTATCCACAGCGCCCAACCAGCGCAGAAGACTTCCGTTATAGAGGACACTTTCATCAACCAGATTCTCTTCCACAAAGTCATAAACACTTCTCGGATTCTCCAACTCCAGATAAAGATCCTGATACGCTGCCGCTTCTTCTGCTGGTCCTGCAAGCACATCATAGCCCGCGGCTCCATAAGAGACATTGGGCCAGGTTTCATATACCCCGACTACCTGAAACCTTTTCGTTCGCTGCGGTGTAAATGTCTCTCCTGCTCCGGTATCATCATTTATAAACGCATGATTCTGATTCAGATGCTCTCCATACAGTGTCCGCTCACCCAATTCCAGTGTCAGTGTATCTCCGATTTCTGTTTTCTGTTCTTTATCCTCATTTGCCTGAAGATAAAGAGGAATCACAACCTCTTCATCATTTTCCGGCATCCTGCCTTCGTATAGCCCAGTTGGCAGCATCTTCAATGCCTCTGCAGATAGTGCCTGCACATAGAGATAAGGAATATTCGGTGACTCTTCCTGTACCGGAGCAAACCGTGCATATCCCAGCTCTGCTACCGCTGCAGCCGATGCTACCTCTTCCATCTCTCTGATTTCTTCCGCCCGTTCCGGTGTAAGACTCTTGACACAGATATGCCAGTTTCCGTCTCTGCTGATACTGTAATCTACCAGAAATTTCTGAAAGCTGACTCCAAATGTTGTCACCGCTGTAATCATAGCAGTCGACAAGATAACTCCAATAATCGTTACGATCGTTCTGGTCCGGCTTTGCGCCATAGTCTTTGCTGTTATCCTGGAAAAAATATTCATCACCGAATCACCTCATCCTTCACAATCTTCCCATCTTCCAGGGCAATCATCCGGTCTGCCTGCAGCGCAATATTCTCATCGTGTGTGATGACGATCACGGTCTGGCGATACGTAGTGTTGGAATACCGAAGAAGCTCCATGATTTCTTTGCTGTTCTCCGTGTCCAGATTACCGGTTGGCTCATCCGCAAGAAGCAGAGCCGGTGCATTTAACAACGCTCTCCCAATGGATACTCTCTGCTGCTGTCCTCCGGAAAGCTGATTGGGAAGGTGCTTCTCACGTTTTTTCAATTTCAGAAGCTCCAGAAGCTCTTCCAGCCGTTTTTCATTGACCTTCCGCCCATCCATCAGCACCGGAAGCGTCATATTCTCACGCACATTCAACACCGGAATCAGATTATAAAACTGATAAATCAGCCCCACCTGACGTCTGCGGAATACTGCAAGCTCTTCCTCCTTCTGCGCGTAAACATTGATATCCCCTACAGTCACTTTTCCGGAAGTTGGAAAATCCACACCGCCGATCAAATGCAAAAGTGTGGATTTTCCTGAACCGGAAGAACCGACGATTGCCACAAATTCTCCCCGCTCAACACTAAATGAAACGTTATCCAGCGCATGCACTGCATTTTCTCCTTCTCCATAAACTTTGCAAAGGTTTTCTACCTTTAATATCTCCATGTTGACCTCCTTCGATTTTAACCTCAATTAGGCGGTTCCTGGGAACCGATAGCCTTAGAGCGTATTTGTAAATTCATTCCTGTGATTCAGTATAACGCACCCGAATGACACTGCCGTGACTTTTCCATAACAATTCTGTCACTTTGGAAGAACTACTGCCTCTCCCGCCTGAAGCGTTTCTCTCCCAATTTCCTGAAAGAAAAAGGAATTCCTGCGAAATACCTGTATTCCTTTCCTATACACCTTTACTTATCCCATCCAGGACTGTACAGAAAGTTTAAACGATACAGGTAATTACAAGAATTCCCAATGAAATACTGTTTCTGATGAGTTCTCTTATACAGAAACACCTACAAAACTGTTTTATAAAACCGAATCTGGAATTGTCCGCCTCCGCATTTTGCATTCTGTGCCCGGATCACTGCATTCTCTTTCGCCAAAATCATGCGCGAAAGCGCCAGACCAATTCCAAAACTTTGCGCCCCTGCATTCTTTCCACGATAAAACCGTTCAAACAAATGGGGAATATCTTCTTCTGGTATTCCCTGACCGGAATCCGTTATTTTTATCTCGGTATAAACCGGGTTCTCTTCGCATACAATCATCAGCTTACCACCGTCCGGTGTGTATTCTATCCCGTTCTTCAATACATTTTGGACGGCCTCCAGCGTCCATTCATAATCTCCGGTAAATACCACCTGCCCCGCTCCTTGAATTTCATATGTCTTTCCATGCACCTCCATAGGAATCTCGAACGGACGCATCGCATCGCACAAAAAGGGAGCTAACTCAATCCTCTGCATCCTCAGTGTAACCGCACCCGCATCCAGCTTGGACATCTTCAGTAATGCGGTGACAAGCCACTCAATCTTATCCAACATCTTTCTTGCTTCCCGAACCAGCATCCGCCTGTTCCCCGGATCAAGTTCCATACTTTTCAAACGCTCCAACTGAAGATTGAGCGTGGTAAGCGGCGTACGGATCTGATGCGAGATATCCGCCAATGAATCCGCCAAAGAAGTTTTCTCCTGCTTCAAAAGTTCCGTCTGCTCCTGAAGACGGACTGTCATCTTTTGAATCTCATCTCTCAGAATTTCCAGATCCCCCCCCCGGAAATGTTCCAGTTCCAATGTCTTCCCTTCATGCAATATCTCATCGATCTGTTCAGACAGACTCCGCATATCCCGATATCGCTTCCACTCCCGGAAAAAATGTAGGATACACCAGAAGCTACCGCATAAAAAGACCGCCAAAGCGGTCTCTTTTTCCACATATACAGCTATTATAGTACCAAGCAGCAATATAGCTACGGATAACAACATCTGCTTCGTAAAGTCTCTGTTTCGGAATAACCACATAACTTTATGTCTCCATCCTATATCCCATGCCCCGCACGGTCTTTATAATTTCCGGATTCTGTGCATCTTTTTCAATTTTTTCCCGAAGTCTTTTTATATATACGGTCAATGTATTGTCATTGACATACTCTCCGGCGATGTCCCAGATCTCCTCAAGAAGCTGTCCCCGTGATAAGACTGTACCCCTGTGATTCAAAAACACAAGCAGCAGCCGATATTCCAACGCAGACAGAAAAATTTCCTCTCCCTTCCGCGTCACCACGCCCTTCACCAGATCTACGTTCAGATCTCCGACCTTTGTCATATGGTTTGCGCACCCTGCCCTTCGCAGCACCGACCGCATCCTTGATACCAGTTCCCTTGGGCGAAACGGCTTACTGATATAGTCATCCGCTCCCATATCCAGCCCGGTCACAACCGAGAACTCATCTCCCAGTGCTGTCAGAAAAATAACCGGGAGGTCATGTTTTGCCTTAATTGCTGTGCAAGTGCTGTATCCGTTTCCCTCTGCCAACGTTACATCCAGAAGAACCAGTGAAAACCGCTCTTCTTCCAATAACTCCAGCGCCCTGGACTGGCCGCTTGCGGCACTTACCAGAAATCCTTCCGTCTTTAAAACTGCTGACAGATTTTCTACAATCGCCGAATCATCCTCAACCAGCAAAACCTTTGTCTCGTTCATAGGAATTACCGCCTTATCTTTCTCCTTTTTATCTGCCTCAAGTATACCATAATCATCAGAAAGACTCAATGTTCTTTCCCAGTGTAAATTCATAGGTATTCATAATATCTTCTTTCTCTGTTGACGCATCTTCCACGGATTCCGCTTCCATATGTCCCCCAGAAGCAACCAGGTTCTCTCCTTCTCATTCGCATTTTCAACAGTGAGCTGATAGCCACTTAAATGCCAACGGTTATACAAGTATTTTCCGTCGGCATGGTCTCTAAGTCCACATTGGTATACGCAGTATCCCGCTCTGGAGGCGTTGATTAAACATCATTCCTTTTCTTTCATCTACACAGGCAATTACTGCCATAGACTTTCTCCATGCTTATAAATTATATGCAAAACTAAAAACAGTTCATATTCGTTTTATTGCAATTGAATCATCCACACTGATTCCATTTGTTCTATAATTAATGGCATTATATTTAACCAACTGACACAGTTATTCAAAATAATAGCGTCTCCACTGATAACACCTGCTAACTGTTCCAATACCCGGTCTACATCATTAATTACCTGAGTTTTTACAGAAACATTATACTTGTCGGCGCATTCCATAATCAAACTGGATAATCTACCTGAATTTGATACTGGAGCATCTAAATAGAAGCAAGCATTCTCTATTTTTAACACATCCAACTGTTGCAATATTCGCATGATTGCCTCTTTTGTTTGATCAATGATACGATATGTCCCACGCAGTCCGGCTAAGTCGCGTATAGTCCCATCTCCACAATATAAAACAGGTGAACCTGACAATGCAACCTCTAAAGTAATAATCGTATTGAAACCATCAATATGTACTGTTTTAGGAAGCTTTTTTTCCTCTTTCTGTAATAATTCTTTACTTTTGCGCTCTGTAATCCTTTCCATGGGTGATACCATTCTTGCTAAGGCCAAACGTTGGCGTTCTGAGAACATGTAATGATTACCAATAAATGTTGTCGTAGGTTTTATTTCATATCCCCTATCTAAAAGAAACTGCACCTCTCTTGCCGCCTTTATTAGTAATTCTAATTGTGTGCCAGTAAACTGTTTTTCATCTTCTGGAACATATCCTCGTTTTCTCATTAGCCCAATACTCCTTTAAAATGCAGCAATATTATAAAAACCATTCTACACAATCATTCTTTCTCATGGACAGCCGGATGCGTTAATTCCTTATTTAGCCTGCCAATCAGCGATTTTATCATTAAAAGGTGTCCAGCCTTTTTTGTTAAATCTCTGCTTCTCCAAGATCTCAGTTCTCACTATATTCTAATTCGTTTATTTCTTTTATTATACCCACTTTGATTTCAGCAAACGCGATTATGACAAATTTTCCATCCGTAAAACAGGAGGGATATTGAATAAAACAAGTGACTTCCCCCCAATTTTAGGCAACAAAAAAATGGCTCAAACCTTGAAAATTTAAGCCATTTCTCAAGTGCCGCAGACCGGAATCGAACCGGTACGGGTATCACTACCCACGGGATTTTAAGTCCCGGGCGTCTGCCAGTTCCGCCACTGCGGCATATGGAACCTACAGGGCTCGAACCTGTGACCCTCTGCTTGTAAGGCAGATGCTCTCCCAGCTGAGCTAAGATTCCATGACGACCCAGATCGGACTCGAACCGACGACCTTCGCCGTGACAGGGCGACGCTCTAACCAACTGAGCCACTGGGCCATTTATCTAATGTAGAAGGTATATACCTTCAAAACCACACACAGATTATAACATCTTTCTACCTTTTTGTAAAC
>UQAW01000117.1 GCA_900539175.1 uncultured Lachnospiraceae bacterium | reverse complement strand
GTATGAGTAAGGAGGGCGACAGCCCGGATTACGAATACTGGCGGCAGATGCGGGAGTGCAAAGCACGGAGCATCTGACTTTCATATATGGTGATGTCTGCGTCAGCAGACATGTCCGTTTACTATGGATATATTTGAGTGTGTTTGAGGATTTAAGAAAGGAGTTACCATGGCCAGCCAGATTCGTTATAGTGTTATTACTGACAAAAATCCCCGTGAGATTTTGATGCTCCGGGGGACAGGGTGTCGTTGGCGCAGATGTCGTTTCTGCGATTATCACCTGGATTCTTCTCCTGATGAGGAAGAAAATTTCCGTATAAATCTTTTGGAACTACAGAAGGTTACCGGGTGTTTTCATATTCTGGAGGTGATTAATTCGGGGAGTTTTACAGATTTGGATGCTCAGACGTTGAAGACTATCGAAGATGTCTGTCTGGATAAGGGAATCCGGCAGCTTCACTTTGAAACACACTGGATTCACAGGAGGGAGATTGCTGACTGGAAAGCGCATTTTGCAGGGCTTGGCATTCAATTAAAGCTCAAGATGGGAGTGGAGACTTTTGACCCTGTCTTCCGCCGGGAAGTTATGAACAAGGGCATGGGAGATGCCACTCCGGAGGAGATTGCCGATTATGCAGATGAAGTATGTCTGCTTTTTGGTCTCACCGGTCAGACGGAAGCTTCCATGCGGCAAGATATTGAAACCGGATTGTCTTATTTTGACAGAGTATGTGTCAATATTATGGTTGAAAATACTACGGAAGTGAAACCGGATTCTTCGGTCATCCAGATTTTTGCCCGGAAACTATATCATGATTATATTCACAATCCCCGGGTAGACATTTTACTGCACAATACAGATTTTGGAGTCGGAGGAAACGAAAATTCCGGGAACAAAGGAGAAAAACATGATGAATGAATTATTACTAATCGGAAGTTTACTTGTAATTTTCGGCAGTATTCTGCTGTTTTACTACCTGTTCGGCGACTCCGGACTCCACGCCTTTACCTGTATCGCCACCATTACCGCCAATATCGAAGTGCTGATTATGGTCGATGCTTTCGGCATGGAACAAACATTGGGCAACATCTTATTCGCCTCCACTTTTCTGGTAACCGATATTCTGAGTGAATTGTCCGGAAAAAAGGCCGCACAAAAATCCGTAAATCTGGGAATTCTGACTTCTCTTCTTTTTATCCTGATTTCCCAGTCCTGGATGCTCTATCAACCCAATGCCAATGACTGGGCACAGCCCAGCATCAAAACTATTTTCTCCAATACACCACGGCTGATGTTTGCAAGCTTTATCGTATATGCCATCTGCCAGCGCTTTGACGTCTGGGCCTACCACAGATGGTGGAACATGACCACCCGGCTTTGCGGAGATTCCAAAAAATTTCTTTGGCTCAGAAACAACGGCTCCACTTTGATTTCCCAGCTTCTGAACACCGTTCTCTATACCTTCGGTGCTTTCTGGGGAATGTACAAGCTGCCTGTATTAATCAACATCGCATTCTCCAGTTATGTCATCTTCGTAATTACCAGTCTGGCTGATACACCATTTATCTACCTGGCAAGGAAGGTAAAGCCGCGGACGCTGACAGAGCCCAAAAATGAATAACGTTTTCCTGCCTACACCGTAATCTCTATGGTACGGTTGGTCGGTTTATACTTTTGAAATGTTACCCCTGCTGCCTGAAACATCATTTTTGATGCAATCACAGCAGGGGTCTTATCATATTTGTCACAATCATAAATCACATTCTTAATTCCGGCCTGAATGATCGCCTTTGCACATTCATTACACGGAAACATGGAAACATAAAGTTTGGCTCCCTCAAGACTTCCCCCCCGATAATTCAGAATCGCATTCAATTCACTGTGTGTCACATAAAAATATTTACTTTTTAGAGGATCTTCCTCTTCCCGTCCCCAGGGAAACACATCATCTGAGCACCCCTTGGGAAATCCATTATATCCCATAGAAAGAATTTTATTATCCGAACTTACAATACAAGCTCCCACCTGCGAATTGGGATCCTTGGAGCGCATCCCTGCCAGCTTCGCCACTGCCATAAAATACTCATCCCACGAAATATAATCTTTTCTTTTTTCACTCCTATGTTCCATGCCGCCTTCTCCTTTCCGATCATTCTGTTATTAGGCGATTGCGAAAAAAACTGCCGTGTCTAAAAACCAAGAACAGAGATTTTTCCTTTCCCTGCATCATCCTGTTTTCCGGTACGGCAGTTTTGTATTGCACTTCTTATTTTGTTCCAAAGATACGGTCTCCCGCATCTCCAAGCCCCGGTACGATATAGCCATGATCATTCAAATGATCATCCAATGCACCAATAAAAATATCTACATCCGGGTGCTCTTCCTGCATCTTTTTAACACCTTCCGGCGCTGCAATAATACACATAAAATGAATCTTCTTCGCACCCTTTTGCTTCAGCAAAGTAATTGCCGCAGCAGCCGAGCCTCCGGTAGCCAGCATCGGGTCTGTGACAAACACCTCACGATTGGCAATATCCGAAGGTAGTTTGCAGTAATACTCCACTGGTTTCAACGTATCCGGATCACGATAAAGTCCGATATGTCCGACTTTTGCCGCCGGAATCATGGCAAGCATTCCCTCGACCATTCCAAGTCCGGCACGAAGAATCGGTACTACTGCCATCTTCTTTCCTGCCAGTTCCTTCACTGTGGTATGACAAATCGGCGTATCAATCTCTACCGGCGCCAATGGAAGCTCCCTTGTCGCCTCATAACACATCAGCATAGCCACTTCACTGATCATCTCACGAAACTCTTTTGAGCTGGTATCAATGCGGCGTATAATTCCAATCTTATGCTGAATCAACGGATGCTCCATAACTACTGTTTTTGCCATTGTAAACCCCCTTCTTCCACTATGTATGAATCATTCCTGATCTTTTTGCACTTTAACTCTTTCTATACCCGCCGTTCCTCATTCTTCATTCTCAATCAAATGAATCCTTCTTGCATGACGCTCATCGCCTGAAAACGGTGTATTTAGAAAGGTATCTACAATCTTAACAGCAAGGCCCGGTCCTACAACTCGTCCCCCCATTGCAAGAATATTGGCATCATTATGAAGTCGTGTAGCCTCCGCACAAAAACAGTCTGTACAAAGTGCTGCACGGATTCCGGAAATCTTATTCGCCGCAATCGAAATTCCGATTCCTGTGCCGCAGATCAGAATTCCCTTGTCGCAGGTTCCATCCAATATGGCATGCGCCACTTTTCTGGCATATACCGGATAATCTACAGACGCTGTGCTGTAACATCCGAAATCCTGGTATTCCAATCCTTCTTTTTCCAGATATCTCTTAACCTCCTGCATTAATTCAAATCCGCCATGATCGCATCCCAAAGCTATCATTTTCGCAATTCCTCCTCGTTTAACTGTATTACAATCCCTGAAACCAAGGCTTCCAGAGTTTCATAACATTTTCCATATGCTGCTAAAGGTTCCCCATAAAGCGGCATAACTTCTCCGCTTAACCCAATAAATTCCGCAATCGTATAGACATGAACCGCATTCTCATAGTTTCCCCAAATCTTTGCTTTTTGGGAATCCTCCATTGTGAGAATCAAAACACGTTCATGAATATCCTCCTGCATCAATTGAGCAGCCGCATGACTTTTCGTATCGTATCCGTTACTGATCAAAACAGCCTCAGCCTTTTGATTCATAGGTTCCGGAAACAGTACCACCAGCCCTCTGGAACAAATCTCCATAGAAGCCAGAAGAAATTTACTTTTCATAATCACCTTTGCCATTGGTGCACGCGTGGTATCATCCGAATCCACAAATATTATTCTGTCGTATTGCTTCACTGCCGTCACCTCAATTATGCTTCAATCCGCTCATGTCCCGCAGCTTTTAACAGGCGATTCATAATTGCCTGTCCCATGCGCGGCGTATCAAACGCCTCTGAGTAGATATAGTCCACTTCTTCTTCATCAAACTCCCGCAATACCTGATACAGATGCATGGCAATACTCTCTTCACTGGAGCGTGTCCCAATACTCTTTATCTTTCCCCGGCTGTATCGGGAAAATGTCTCATCCGTACAAATAACCCCCGCTTTTTTTCCTTCTGATGTACGAATTCTGACAAGGTCATTAATCTTTTGTATCACATCCTCCATGCTGCCTTCTACAATTGCCAGATCCCCATGTGGTGCATAGTGCCTGTACCGCATTCCCGGCGCTTTGGGCCTTATCTTGCTGTCTGCTGCCAGAATTCCCGGATCAATCTGTACTTCACCGATCACCTCTTCCAGCATCTGCTGATTCAGATATCCAGGCCGCAGAATCGTAGGCACCCGTTCTGTAAAATCCACAATTGTAGATTCCAGACCGATATCTGTCAATCCCCCATCAATAATCATAGGAATCTTGTCACCCAAATCCTCTGCCACATGGGATGCCAACGTAGGGCTTGGCCTTCCTGATGTATTTGCACTGGGTGCCGCCACATATCCTCCTGCCTGCCGAATCAGCTCCAACGCAATACGATTCCCCGGCATACGCACTGCAACACTGTCCAGTCCTCCTGTTGTCTCAACAGGAACACAGTCTGCCTTTTTAAAAATCATAGTCAATGGACCAGGCCAGTACCTCTCTGCCAGTGTCTCTGCCTTTTTCGGAACCTGCCTTACAATCCGATACAAATGCTCCATATCTGCAATATGTATAATCAGCGGATTATCCGAAGGCCTTCCCTTTGCCGAATAGATTTTCCGGGATGCCTCAGGGTCCAGAGCGTTTCCGCCCAATCCGTACACTGTCTCTGTAGGAAACGCCACCAGTCCCCCCTGCTGCAGAATCTCCCCTGCTCTTTCAAGTACCAAAATATCCGGCTGTTCTTCTGTCATCGTAACGATTTCCGCTTTCATTTTATCATGTACTTCTTTCTGAAATTTTGCTATGCGAATTCCCATAACATTCTTTATCTTTTGCAGTAACCTTTTCTATTACTTTCACTCATTATACCATGTTCATTGTCAATTGAAAACCCGTTTCTGACTGTTCACCGGAATTAATCACTTTTTTCCAAATACTTTAAGATACCGGTACAAACTGCCTCTGCAACTTTTTCCTGATACTCTTTGGTTGCCAGAAGCCCTGCTTCCTCCGGATTACTCAAAAAGCCGCATTCCACAATGGCCAAAGGAACATCTGTCTTTTTCAGTAAATAATAACTGGTATTCCCTTTCGCCTCCCTGTGGTTTTCAGGGTCCACGCCTTCTACCAATGCCGTCTGCAACCCTTCCGCCAACTTCTTCCCCTCGGCAGAATTCGTATAATAAAATACCTGTGCACCTTTTACCTCCGGTGTGGTGTAACTGTTCTGATGAATACTGACGGCACATCTGGGCGATGTTTTATGTATCAGCTCACACCTTCGCTGCAGATCCTGTACTTTCTTATTGTTAGATTGTTCATCATACAGACCGCCGTCGGAATCTCTGGTCAACACAACCTGTATCCCCTGCTTCTCCAGTTTTTCCTTCAGCAGCATCGTAATTTCCAGATTTAATTCTTTTTCTTTTTCACCATTGACACCTATCTTTCCGGGATCCGTCCCGCCGTGTCCGGCATCCAGAACCACCGTAAGGCCTTCTTCTTTCTGCTGGCTTACAAGCCTTGCTCCTTCTCTTGACAGACCAAAGATTCCCGCCAAAAGCAAAACTGCCATCATCAACTCCATCCATTTCTTCTTCAAAAAAAATCTCCCCGGACTTCTTTCTTCTATTATATGCCCGGGAAGTTTTTTTCATTATCTTCTTTTATATTTAATACATCTCATCTTCTTCATCCAGACTTTCTTCTTCCGGTTCCAATACCGGCAGCACGGATTTCTCTAATGACCGATGTTCAATAATCTCCTCTTCCATATCATCTTCCAGATCCTGCATAAATACGGGAATTGTACTTGCAATACTATGTACCTCTCTACAGGACTCCATGATCCGGCGCTGAACCTGATTGATCAATTCCACTGTGCTGTTTAATTCCTCCTGTACCGCAAGATACTTTTTCTTTCCTTCCGATAATTTCTCATCAACCTCATTTTGCACCGATTCCAGGCAATTCTGTGCCGCTGCCTGCGCTTGTTCTAAGATCTGTTCACTTCGCTCATTTGCATCCTTTATGATCGTATCCGCACGAAGCTGCGCTTCAAATACAAGCCTTGCAATGCTGTCATAATTATCAATATAAGTCTGATATTTTCCTCTGATATCCTGTTCAAGAACCGCAATTCGCTGTTCTCTCTGATTGAGCTTCTCGGTCAGCTCTGCTATTTTTTTATCTTTTTCCTTAATCGTATTGAGAAGTCTTGTCTTCTCTGCATAATTCTCATCTTTCATTCTGGTAATACCTTCCGAAACATCATCTTTATCGTATCCTCCCATCAACGTGGTTCTAAACAAATCTCCATTGTTTTTACCCATATATACTCCTCCTGTCTTTTGTTCCTCTTGCTGCTGTTTCCATATTTCTGCGGGCACCTTATTTCAAATACCGGTTAATAATCTCCCAAACCGTACTTCTCTCCAGACCAAGTCTCCACTGTGCAACACCAGCCAAACCATAACTTTGAATCACCTTCATCTTCTCTTCTATGGATTGTTCGTCCTCTACCCAGATCGTATAACGTGCCGCATCATTTTCAGAAATTGCTACATTCTGCCCCAACTTTGCATCCCAGGTCTTCGCCATCTGGTGTTCCTGAATATAGCGGTCTGCTCCATCCATACTCAAAACCTCACTGGTTGGCAGTTCCTGACCAAAAGTCTCTGTCCATACCCTCGTATAGAAAGGAATCGCATTGATTACCTTTTCTGCCGGCACTTCTTTAAGCGTCTGCCGGATGCCATCCTCCACAAACGGAAGAGAAGACACTGATCCTGCTTCCTCTCCACCTGAATAATGCTCATCATACCCCATAATAATCACGTAATCCACAATCTTTCCCTGGGTTCCGCGCTTATAATATCTATTATAATTCTGTGGAACCGGATTATCAACCGAAACTACAAGATTTTTTTCATGAGCCTTCAAAGTCAGTTCTCTTAAAAACTGCAGGAAATGAGGAATCCCCTCCTGTGATAACTGTTCAAAGTCGACATTAATTCCATCCATACCGCTGGAATCTGCAAACCCCATCAGCTGATCGATAATACTTGCCCTTTTTGCCCCATCAGCCAAAACTTCCTGCGTGGTAACATGATCACTAAAATTATCAATCAGTCCCCAGACTTCCAATCCCATAGCATGTGCCTGCTCTACATACTCACGGCTAGCAAGAGATGTAACTGTTCCATCGTTATCTTCTAACTTAAACCATGTAGGTGAAATTACATTCAGACCGGAAGTATTCGCCACAAGGTCCGGTAATGCTGCGTTCCCTTCCGCATTCGTGATCTGATGCCATCCCAGATTAATCTTACCATCCCTGATAATCTGTGAAAACTGCAAAGACGTATCCACCGCGCGGACAGGTACATCCTCCGGAACAGTCAACGCTTCATTCTCCACATAGCCAATACATCCCTGCTCTGTGGATACCTTGGACCAATTATCAAGCGCCTCCAGAAGAATCAGGGTATCCCCCTGTGCTGCGTTCTGAAGCACCTTACTCTTAATACCACCTTTTACCCTGACAGCAGTATCCTTTGTCACCTGAACCTGCTGCAGATCTGTCCACTTCGTCCGTATCACTGCCCTTGCCGGCTCTGAAAAAACTGCACATTCAATATCTGTAACCTGCATAATGAAATGGACTGCCAGATAAGGTTTTCCCTCTTCATCAGCAATCAGAACAGGGGCCCCGTTCTCTGTAGTATATCCCGTATCACCTGCTGCAATCTGCCGGATACCTTCCGGAGTAGTCAATAACATCTTCTGACTGCTATCATCCCAATAGAACTGTGTATCCAGAAGCTTCCATACTGCTTCATAACTCATATACACTTCTTCATTCCGCCAGATTCCGGGAATATCAGAAATCTCATCATTGATAATCAATGCTGCCTGTCTTTCTTCCGTCAGGCCATAATATACTTCCAAATCCTCCATCTCATCTGTCGGTGTATACCGATTGATAAAAAAACTGATTACCCCGACAATTCCGATAATAAAAATCAAACCGATCACAATCAAAACCGGTATTACTTTTTTCTTCATAAAAAGGGATCCTTTCCTACTCGCATTTATATGATACCAGGGTCAAAAGGTTATGCGTTTCATGCTTGCATGAAAAAGCATGACT
>UQAW01000116.1 GCA_900539175.1 uncultured Lachnospiraceae bacterium | reverse complement strand
CTGCGTGTGCCAGCACACTCCGGGTCATGGCTGCTGTCCGGGACTTTCATAGTAATAAATAATCAACGCATTATATAGTTCTAAGCTTTGAAATCTATTGTTCATATCCCTTGATGTAATCTGCGCTATTCTTTGCAGTCGATACTTTACCGTATTTTTATGAGTAAACAGACTGTCCGCTGCTCTCTGCAAATTACAGTCATTTTCAAAATATGCCCATAATGTATCAATCAACTGTGTATTGTTCTTCTCGTCATATTGCAGAATATCTCCTAATATTTCCTGTACGAACCGCCTCATAGGTTCCTTGTTCTCATATGACATTAGAAAACGGTAATATCCCATTTGGTCATAAAACACAACTTCATTTTGTCGTTTAATATGCTTCAGTATAGAATTAACCTTTGATGTTTCGTGATAGTTCTTTTGCAAATCTTCTATGGCTTTGCATTGTTCACCTATATTCAACGAATATGTTAACTCTGCCTGTTCATTTTCTAATATCCTTCCAAATTCTGAGAAAATGTCCAGGATCGTCTGGCGATTCTGCATGCAGTCTTTCATAAAGCCGACAATGCGATTCCCATAGCAGGACACCATTGCAGGATGATGATTCTTTTGAAAAATACCATTTAATATACCTGCATATGAACGGACAACATCCTTCGATACTCCGTCTAAATGCATTATAAATATTTGCTCAAGAACAGATTTATCATATCCCATTTGTTCACATTTATGTGCAATACTGTTCGTATTAATACTGTCTCCAAATATAATTTCCGCCAGAAAACTATCCTGAATATCTTTCCTGTCATCCAAATAGGAAATAGCATGTCCTAACTCTTCAAAAAAATCCAACAGAGGAACATTCCAGGGTATGGTAAAAAGAGGAAAAGAATTTCGCTCGGCCAATTCCAGTACATCCTCATCCACGGAAGACACATAATTATCTCCAATAAGCAGTAATGCACAAGACATCTGTAATCTGATAGCCTTCTCTATTATTTTATACAGGTTGTAATTTTTACGCTGAGTAACAGGACTGCTTATAATCAATAGCTCTTTTCCATGTACCCAATTTTCAAAATTAATGTTTTCTGCTTTATACGACCAGCGGATATCTCTATCCATTCCTCCCATTCCAGCAATAACTTTGGCTTCTGACATTGTTGTCAGGGATAATAAATCTTTACATTGAAACATTCCATCTCATTCCTTTTCTATTTAAGTAAATTGATGGCTCCTGTAACTTTTGATGGCACTTTCTCAAATAGAAAATCGCCCTTACGAACAGAAGCAACGATTCCAACTCTTTCACAAATAGCCTCAAATTCTGATTTTGCATCCAACACAATAAAATTAGCCGGTTTACCCTCTTCAATTCCATAATGATCCATAATATTCATCGTAACAGCACCATTTGTAGTAACTAAATCAAGTGCATTCGTGATTTCCTCCGGCGACATCATCTGACAGATATGTATCCCGTGATCCAAAATCATCATCATGTTTCCATTTCCCAACGGATACCACGGATCAGACATTGAGTCCTGCGCAAAACATACGTTTATTCCATTGTCATTCAGTTCCTTTACGCGTGTGAGTCCACGACGCTTTGGATAAGTATCCTGTCTTCCCTCAAGATAAATATTCTCTGTTGGGCAGGAAATAAAGTTAATTCCTGACTTCTTTAATAGCTTCATCATGCGGAAAACATAACTGTTATCTGCGGAGCCAAAGGAACATGTATGACTTGCTGTAGTCTTTGTTCCAATTTCCTCCATAAGTACTAATGCATTTAAAAGTTCTAAGAAACGACTCTGCGTATCATCCGTTTCATCGCAATGTACATCAATCAGCTTATCGTATTTTGTTGCAAGTTCCACCGTTGTATGGATGGACTTCTCGCCAAACTCCCTTGCAAGCTCAAAATGAGGAATTGCGCCAACACAATCAGCCCCCATCTTTAATCCTTCCTCAACCAACTCTGCTCCACCTTTATATGCGTACATACCTTCCTGCGGGAATGCTACGATCTGCAGATCAAGAATATCCTTTATTTCTTCCTTCACTTCAAGTGCAGCCTTAAGACCAGTAAATGTCGGATCCGTCACATCTATGTGGGTACGAATTGCCTGAACACCATGAAGCATCTCTTTTCTGATTCCGCTGTAGATACGCTGCTTCATCTGATCAACGGTCATATTTCCCTTTGATTCACTCCAGCGCTGAATTCCTTCAAATAATGTTCCCGAACTGTTCTGTTCGCCTATACTGGCTGTAAACACATAATCCAGGTGAAGGTGTGGATCTACATATGGCGGAATTACAAGATTTTCTCCCAGATCAACCGTTTCACACACGGTCTTTATATTAGGCGCAATTTTTGTAATTTTTCCATCCTCCACAAGAATCGATACAGGCTCCCGCTGTCCTTTTAGTCTGGCATTTGTGAATTTTTTCATATTGTTTTCCCTCCATTGATAAGAATAAAAGTGCTAAGTTATAATTCTTAGCACCTTTGCCAATTTACGTCTGTCGGTTATGGACAAAGCATATCATTTGCATTTTTCCCCGTCAATGAATAAGAAAATCTATAAAATATTTTATTTCCACGAACAAAAATAGTCAACTGCATTTGTTCTTCTAAGACAAATCCTTGTTAAAAAGCATTTTAAGAAAAACAATCCGCAAATATATCACAGCGTACAACAAGCTCATAGAGAATCTGCAAGCCGGGCTATTACCCTTGGCTCATATTTGCCACCGTGCTGACAATAGGTCCTATGCTACTTCTGCTTTGCCTTATTTCTGCTGTATACCTTTCCGTTTGGTACTGTCCTGGTCACAGGATTCAATCCGTTCCAGGTATGCCGCAGTCCGGAATAAAACTCCCTCTAGGTCTTCTTGCTTTTCTTATCAAGAAAAACTTATGTTTTGGTAAATCTCTTTTGTAACACTTATGGCTAAAAAATCTGAGATGTTTATACCTGCCCAGTCAGTGTTATAAAACATCTCATTTTTCACTCTTCCAAATACTCTTTCACATGCAGAATTATCTGGCGAGCATCCTTTCTCTGACATAGATCTTGTAAGCCCAGCTTTATCCATTCTTTCTATCCAGCCAGACCATCTATAGTGTACACCTCTGTCACTATGTACTATAGGCTTTTCTTCAGGAGATAATTGTCTGATAGCATCATCTAACATCGTATTTACAAGGGTGGAATCAATAGATGATCCTATTTTCCATGCAACTAATAATCCGTCAAAACAATCCATGATTAGTGATAAATATATTTTCCCCGCAGGAACAGCAAACTCAGTAATATCAGTCAACCATTTACTGTTAGGCTTTTCTGCGGACAATCTTCTCGGAAACAATGATGTCTTCACGTTTGAGCAATGCATGCATTCTGCGGTAACCATATCTGTTTTTATTTTCAGTGAATAATTTCTTGATGCGTATCCGTAAGGAAAAATATTTGTCCGGTTGAGACAGAACTTTTTCTTGATCGTAATAACTGCTTTTGATAAATTCAGTTTCTCCAATAATCGTGGCAGTGAGTATTTAGTCTTTAGGGCATCAATTATCACTGCCTTCTCCCTGTTACTGAGAGCTGTCTGATCGATGCCGGGGTCTTTTTTAACACATTAATTGTTTCTTTAAGGATATCTATTTCCATTTGCATCTCAAGCATTTGATTCCTAAGCTCTGCCATTTCAGGAGAGGAGGAAGTGATTAATTCCGTCGGTGCAGTTCTTTGCTTAAGTTCTTCGGATGAAATATTTTTGTTATTCATTAGACCTAATGTACCTTCCTTTTCAAAGTAACGCATAATTGCATCAAGTTTAACGTCCAATGGAGGATTTCTTGGATGCTCTGGGAGATTTGCAAATCAAGGAAGCTGTTTACGTTCCCTTTTCACCACATTTTCGGCAGCTATCCCTGCATATAATTGTCTTCTCGTTGGATACCCCCAAATACATATTGTTTCAGAGACAGAATTTGTTTGGTGAAATACTTCTAACGAGGTTGGTTTTTATTCTTTGAAATACATAAAAAGACTCCTTTCGGAGTCCTATGGTAATCCAGATTTTTGTCCGCACCCCGTCCCTGTAAACAGAACTTAAAACGCTCTATTCCTATCAAAAAAATTCCTTCTTTGATAGGAATAGTAATTTACAACAGTACTTTTTCGTTATTATTTTATTACTTAATTTGCATACTTCATTGCTTTCAGGAGTAAAGAAATACGAGGTTTCATGCCATAGAGTAATACCCCAACACGATAAATTTTGGCAGAAATGATACCAATACCACAAACCGTACCAATCAATATGGCAATAGAAATCGCAATTTCATGAAAAGAAACTGTGCTCATCGCAATGCGAGTGAACATTGCCATTGGTGAGGTAAACGGAACAAAGGAACAAACTTTCAACAAAACTGTATCAAATTCACCGATAGACATAGACATAATTACTACAACAAAACCAACAATAAAAAGTATTGTAATCGGCATGACTGCGGTATTGATATCCTCTAACTTCGATACCGTAGAGCCTACTGCGCCATACATAAATGCATACATAAAGAAACCAAGAATAAAGAAAATGAGCATATATATAAACAAATTCACCGGCATACCAAAAATAGATGAGATAATTTCATTATTACTCCAATATTCTTCATTAATGCGGAAGAAAAGCAGTGCGGACCCAAATATCGCAACCAACTGAACAAGCCCTGCAATACAGGAAGCAATCACTTTACCAAACATCATACTAATGGGGTTGGTACTTGTTATGAGCAACTCCATAGCCCGAGAACTTTTCTCAGATGCCACATTTGTTGCTACCATTTGACCGTAAAGTAGAATTACCATATATAATGCAAAAATCATAATGTATGTATAAAAAAGGTTTTGAAACTGATCTTTTCCTAGATTTTCTGTCGTATGCTCAATCTCTGTCGCTAAAACACTTTGGGCTTCCTCAATAGACATGCCACTGTTCAACATAAAATTCGTCTGATAAATATTTTGCAGCACTGCATCAGCCACATATGTGTTTTCATCATACATGGAAAGGTTGTTCACGTAATAGGTATAGTGTAATAAGTCCTTCATTACAAAAGCACACTCTGCTTCTCCAGATGTAATTTTTTCTTTAATGGCTGAAACAGTATCATCAGTAAGAACAATTTTATATTCATCAAACGCCACATCAAATGCCGATTTCACTGAAATACCATTTTCTGGAATATCGACAACAACAAGCATCGTTGCCTCTTCATTTGACATACTACTTTTTTCACTATGGACTGTTTGCATAATCATTGGAAAAAACATGACAATCGCAATTGCTACAACAAGGAATACCGTGACGCCAACAAATATTTTATTTGTAAAGTGATTTTTCAGTTCAAATCTTAGTATTTTATTAAATTGTTTCACATAGACCTCCTTATGACTGTACTCCAGCAAATTCTACAAAAATATCGTTCAAAGATGGCTCAAACACTTTTATCGCATCTACATCAAATTCTGATGCAAGTCTTTTCATCACTTCATGTTTTTCTTTTGGCGATTGAAGCGTAATGATCAAGTGTTCAAGTTTTTCCTCTATATTATGATCCTGAAAAGCTGCTTTAATCGCTTCACGCTGCTCCGATTGCACAAGTAAACGGTTGCGAGGATAGTTCCTTTTAATTTCATGCACATTTCCCAAGAGCGCGATCTGTCCATCGTGCAAAATAGCAACAGAATCGCATAATTCCTCAATATAATTCATCTGATGACTAGAGAACAAAACGATTTTTCCTCTGGAAATCTCTTCTTTAACAATATCTTTTAGAATCATCGCATTTACGGGATCTAATCCAGAAAACGGTTCATCTAAAATAACGATTTGAGGATCATGAGCAAGTGCAGTGATTAATTGTATTTTTTGTTGGTTCCCTTTGGAAAGCGTATCTAGTCGCTTACTACGATATTCCTCCATCTCAAGTTTTTCTAACCAATAATTTACTGTCTTTACTGCTTCGTTATGAGACAAATCTTTGAGTTCAGCAAAATAAACTAATTGGTCAATAATTTTCATTTTAGGGTATAGTCCTCGTTCCTCTGGAAGATAGCCAATTTTGATTTTATTATAGTCTATTGGTGCCCCATCTATCAAAACCTTTCCTCTGTCTGCCGAAAACACATTCATCAGAATACGAATGGATGTGGTCTTTCCCGCACCATTCCTTCCAAGCAAACCAAAAGCTTTCCCACTATTAGCAGAAAACGAAATGCCTTTCAACACATGTTTTTCTCCAAAATGTTTTTCAACACTATCAAATTGTAATAACATAATATCCTCCTATTATTACACATCCAGTTAATATTTTCGATTATAATACAACTTAAACGCTACTATTAAAAGAATACTCCACAGACTTGCAAACAAAAGAGAAAAAAATACCGTTTGATCAAAATAGCCGGAAAAAATCGTTGCCATAATCAAACTTTTTTGTAAAGTCTGCAGGGTACTTTCAGCAGTTTTTCTATTAATTGTAACGTTTCTTTCATCATACTCTTTTATATAATGCTTTTTTAAAAGATTTTCATCTTTAAAGACGGCCACATAATATGACATCCTACATAATGATGCTGCTATAAATAATACGAGAACTACCATTATAAAATTTGTGTATGATTTATATGGTATAAAAAAATTCAGAATCACATTCGGTATGATTGCCGTACAACAGGTTATTAACTCTTTTAAAATTCGTGTCTTAATGTCATTTTTATATTCTTCACTTATCACAATTTTCATCCTCCTCAGAAAAATTGAAAACTTCTTCAATACTTAAATCAAAATAACGAGCTATTTTATATGCTAAAATAAGAGATGCTGTGTATTTCTCTTTTTCTAACGATATAATTGTCTGGCGCGTAACTAAAACGGCATCTGCCAGTTCTTGTTGAGTTATTTTTGACTTTTTTCTTAACGTTGCTATATTGTTTTTCATCCAATACCTCCTTGGCAAAAAGTATAGCACGCTTTACAAGAAATGTCAAGCACACTATACTTTTTTCCCACAACAAACGCATGAATCCCTACATCCCTCTTATATTTGTTTTCTTTATTTTTTAAGAATTTAAAACCTCTTCAAGAAATTTAATTGGTCTTAAACTAATCACAAAGCGTTTCTTGCTCATTGATAACCGTTTCGTCCTTGTAGATACTTCTGCCATTTTTAAGATACTCAGACACCATTTCCTGATAATATTCTGATTTTGTGCCGCTGTTTTTTCTATTGTTGTATTTGCATCTTCCCTAAATGTTACATCCAAATGCCAATGCATGCTTTCTATACTCCAATGTCCTCTCACTGCTCTGCTCATTGTTTCTATTTCTTCCGGCAGGCTGCTTATAAAATACCGGAATTCCTTCTGCTTTTCTCCCGCTTTTTCCAGTCTTTTCTTTGGTTTAGCCACTTTATATCTTCTGTCTGATAATACTCACGTGTCTCTATCCGTCCATGCACCTTTTCCTGCGTCTTTTTATAACCTCCTGATTCCCTTTTACGGCTAATACATAGTCTGCACGTTTGGAACGCATTTTTTCTGCTATCCCCTTTTGTGTCCCCATTGCATCTATCGTCACATTCTGCCCCTTGATCTGCAGCTTTTCCAACAATTCCGGTATTGCTGTGATTTCATTACTCTTTTCTTCCACCGCTTTCTGACCAAGACAAAATCCATCCTCTTTCCTCCATGCTGACACTATGTGGGATGACTTCCCTTTATTCTGACTGCTTCCGCGCATAGTTTTCCCATCAATACAGATAATCTTTTTGATCAGTTCTCCTTCTTTCCTATCCAACAGCTCCTGCCATTTTCCATAAAGATGCTGCAGGACATCCGGTGAGATCATCCCCATCACACGGCGTATTGTGACATGAGATGGCGGCCCATTTTTTAGTTCGATGTATTTCCTTAAATAGTCCTGAAAATTTTCTGCAAACAGGGCAATTTCCACCCAATCGTCCGCATTCGCCAAAGTAGCCAAAAGAACAATTACTAAAATGTCCTTTAGTAAATGACGTACTTTCTTTTCCTGACGTATATCCTCGATATACTCCATCCACTGTAATAATTCCTCCATACAACACACCCCTTTTCTTTTATTCTATCAGAAAAGGGGCGTGTTCACAATTTATTTACTCATGCGTTTGTCCTGACTTTTTTCTCAGATAGGACTAGTACTTCATCCGGTTAGTAACAATACTTTACAGTGCTGAAAAAATTTGCTATA